>JARXAN010000035.1 GCA_029865895.1 Actinomycetota bacterium | reverse complement strand
AGTTTTGACGAACTGGAGTCGGCGATCGTGGAAGCATTCGCCCACGACAACACAGTTTTGGTCGAGACCGCGGTTGTCGGTCGCGAGGTGGAGTGTGCGGTTTTGGAACTGCCAACCGGTGAGCTAAAGGTTTCCTTGGCCGGAGAGATCGTGGTTACCGGCAGAGAGTTCTATGACTACGAAGCTAAGTATTTAGATGGTGGTGCGGACCTGTTGGTCCCGACAGTGCTAACCGAGAGTGAACTTGGTGAAATGCACGAGCTTGCCAAAAAGGCCTTTAGGGCGCTTGGTTGCTCCGGACTTGCCAGAACCGACTTCTTCCTAACCAGTTCTGGCTTTGTCATCACCGAGGTAAACACCATGCCTGGCTTTACGCCGATCTCGATGTATCCATCGCTTTGGCAGGCAACTGGAGTTAGCTATCCGGAGTTGGTAGACACCTTGATTCAAACCGGCCTGAGCCAGGGCACTCAGCCTCGCTAATTTGTAACTTCGGTGCAGACCTTGCTAGCCGGAATCTTTGAAACTGCTCCCGCAAGCGCTTCTAGCGCACCAACTCCACTTGCCATTTCGGAATCCACGATCACCTCAACTGCGGGATTTCTAGCAAAGCTAATAAAGCGATAGCTAGGTGCTTGCGAGTCATCCACCAGCCAGTCCACCCCGCCGGCAGTCACGCAACTCAATTCAGAAACTTCGACAGGCTCTAGGCCGCACCGAGCAATAATTGCCGCCGGCTCTCCCCAGGCCGAGGTGGCCTGGGCGTTGGTATAGCGCTGGGCCAAATCTCCGATGCCGGATGGATAGCGAACCGAGACCTCAGCGCAGGCCGGATCATTGGCCAATGGCGCTGCCTCGAGATTTACGGTTGCAGCACAGCCCGTCAGCAGCGGAATTAGCAACAGAAGAAGAAGTTTTCGCATCAAATACAGGCTAGCGTTGGTTTGTGAATTATTCAGGCCCGACCGTCTTTGAACTTGGTGAAATAGCTGCCCTCAAGCTAGCCGTGAAGAACTTTCGCAAGGTGGAGACCACTCTGGTTGGGTCGGGCGATGATGCTGCGGTAGTTGCAGTAACAGACGGACGCTTTGTAGTCACCACCGACACCATGGTGGAATCTCACGATTTCAGGACTGAATTCTCAACCGGGTATGACCTTGGCTTCAAGGCTGTCGCCAGCAATGTTGCGGACGTCGCAGCGATGGGGGCTAAGCCAATTGCTCTGGTGGTTGCAATGGTTATCCCAAAGAACACGACCCAGATGTGGTTGGAAGATTTTGCTCGGGGCCTGCAGGCCGGCTGCGATGAACTTGCACCAGAGTGTGAGATTGTCGGGGGAGACCTAGCCGCAGGTGAGCAGATTGTGATTGCGGTATCCGCACACGGTCACCTCGCGGGTGCCAATCCGGTGCTTCGCTCTGGGGCTCAGGTTGGGGACAACGTTGCCTTAGCGGGCACTCTGGGGCGTGCTGCATGTGGTTTGGATCTGTTGCTGCACCAAGATAAGTCACTTGCCAAGGCCTATGACGAGTGGGTTGCGGTGCAATTGCGACCAACCCCGCCGATTCAGCTGGGCATTCAGGCGGCAGGTCATGCCAACTCGATGCTGGATGTCTCTGATTCACTCGCGTTGGACTGCAACCGCTTGGCAAATGCCTCAGACGTCTCGATAGAGCTCGACCGCAGCAAGCTAGAGGGCTACGCCGCAGTGCTCGAACTTGCTGCCCAGTCTTTGAGCGCGCGGGATGATCTCGCTCGCGACCCAATGGATTGGGTGCTTTACGGGGGAGAGGACCACTCGCTGTTGGCCACTTTCCCGCAGGGGAGTGAGATTCCTAGAGGCTTCAAGGTGATTGGCAGCGTGGTGAAGCGCGGTGCAGTGCCAGTTTCGCTAGGCGGAAGCGTGCTGGAACCTAGGGGCTGGGATTCGGTTAGTTCCTAGGCGTGTAGTTCGCTGTTTAGCGAGACACCCAAGCCCTCACGGGCAATAGCTTCCACCGCTCCCGTTTGTGAGTTGCGTCTAAAGAGCATGCCAGGTAGACCGCTAAGTTCTGCAGCCTTCACAATTTGAGTTCTGCCATCAACAATCAAGGTGAGCTTGGTGCCTGCGGTGATGTAAAGACCTGCCTCGACCACCGAGTTGTCGCCGATTGAGATGCCGACTCCTGAGTTAGCTCCAAGTAGTGCGTTCTTGCCAATCGAAACCTTGTGCTTGCCTCCACCGGAGAGCGTGCCCATGATTGATGCGCCACCACCGATGTCGGAACCATCGCCAACCACAACACCCTGTGAGATTCGACCCTCGACCATGGATGTGCCCAAGGTTCCAGCGTTGAAGTTCACAAAACCCTCGTGCATGACTGTGGTGCCAGGTGCCAGGTGAGCTCCGAGACGGACTCGGTTGGCATCTGCGATGCGAACCTTCTTAGGAACTACGTAGTCGACAAGACGTGGAAACTTATCGATCGAGTGGGCAACGACACCGTGATTGCGAAGGGTTATGGTCTTAGCCTCATAGTCATCCAGGGCCATGACTCCACGATTGGTGAATGCCACGATCGGAAGATTTGGGATTAGACCTTCGAGGTTGATGCTGTTTGGCTGCACCAGTAGATGAGAGAGCAGCTGAAGCCTCAGGTAGGCATCCTGGGTTGAGGTGACCGGGTTTGAAAGCTCAATCTCAACTCGAATGACTTCGGTTCTGACATTACGCAGTTCATCAACGCCAACCAGTTCGTCGAGTTCCCTGGGGGAAAACCACTGCAGATCCGATTTTGGTGCTTCGCCAACCGCAGGTTCTGGGAACCAGGCATCCAAAACGGTGCCATCGTGCGAAATCGTGGCTAGACCGTGGCCCCAGGCCTTATCTGTTAGGTATGTCTCACTCATCCTCACCAGAATACAGGTAGCCTTTTTGCCATGGCACTTGATACCTCCAACCTGGTTGAGCTAACCATGGCTATTTGCGACATCGAATCCGTCTCTGGCAATGAGGCGGCGCTCGCTGATGAGGTTGAGAAGCTACTGAGCCAGAGCAAGCACCTGAGCGTCGTCAGGGACGGTAACGCGGTGGTTGCCAGCACCAATTTGGGCCTTGGTTCCAGAGTTGTCATCGCGGGTCACATCGACACCGTTCCAATTGCCAACAACCTTCCAACCCAGCTGCATCACTTCGAGCGCGAGCAGGTAATTGTTGGTCGCGGAACGGTAGACATGAAGGCCGGCGTCGCAGTGATGCTCAAGTTGGCCGTTGAGCTGGTGCACCCGAACGTCGACATCACCTGGGTCTTCTACGACAACGAAGAGGTAGCCAGCGACCTAAACGGTCTTGGCCGACTAGTTCGCAATCGCCCAGAGTTGATTCAGGGAGATTTCGCGGTGCTGTGTGAGCCAACCAGCGCCCTGATCGAGGGTGGCTGCAATGGCACTATTCGAGTTGAGGTTTCAGCAAGTGGCGTAAAGGCACATTCAGCTCGCCCATGGATGGGCGAGAACGCCATTCACAAGCTTGCTCCCTCGCTTGAAAAACTAGCCAGCTATCAGCCGGAGACCGTTAACGTGGATGGCTTGGATTATCGCGAGAGCCTCAATGCCGTCTTGGCAAGTGCCGGCATCGCAGCCAATGTCATTCCAGATCAGGCAACTTTGACCGTGAACTACCGATTTGCTCCTTCGCGCACCGGAGAGGAAGCCGAAGCGATGCTTCGCGAGTTCTTCGCAGGCTACGAGGTTCGGGTCACCGACCTGGCGGTTGGTGCGAGGCCCGGCCTGAACACCCCGCAGGCGCAGGCATTTATGGCATCGCTTGGTTCAGAGGTAAAGCCCAAGTATGGCTGGACTGACGTTGCACGCTTTAGCTCGCTGGGGATTCCTGCGGTGAACTATGGACCGGGTGACCCGTCACTGGCACATGCTGACAATGAAAACGTTCCAGTAGGTCACCTTTTTGACTGCGAGGCTGGGTTGCGCCGCTGGCTCAGCGCAAACTAATTTGGCTATATCGGCGTATTTCTGGGATAATTAGAGGCATCCTGCGCAATACCTAGGAGTTATTCTCATGGCAGCAATGAAGCCTCGCACCGGAGACGGTCCAATGGAGGCAGAGCGCGAACCACGCGGCCTAATCGTTCTTCGAGTTCCACTCGAGGGCGGCGGACGCCTAGTCGTTTCTGTAAACGAATCCGAAGCAACCGAACTTCACAAAGTTCTTGCCGGCGTAATCAAGAAGTAGTTATTCGCCTTTAGCGACCAAAAGCAGTCCATCGCCAACCAGCGAGATGCTTGATATAAATCCATCGACATCGGTAAATGCCCGAGTTGCCGCGCGGATTGCAGCGGTTTCGTCGTCTCGCAAAGCTGGGTTTGGCACGCGATCACGCCAGAGCGCGTGAGCCACAACCAAGGCACCGCCCGGGCGAATCAATGCCACCGCGGTTGGCAGTAGTTCTTCAAGCTCAAGCGGGTCAATGTCCAAAAAGACCAGGTCGTAACCGCCCTCAGCCATGTTTCCCATAACCGCCTTGGCCTTGCCGGTGATTACTCGGATTCGGTTCGCGGGGATGCCTGCGGCAGCAAAGTTCTTCTTCGCAACGTTCTGATACTCAGGTTCATTGTCGATGGTGGTGAGGATGGAATCCTTGGCGGCGCTCAGTAGCCAAAGCCCTGAAATTCCAGCACCGGTGCCAGCCTCAACAATGTTCTTGGCCTTAGAAATGGCGGCCAATACCGCCAACTGCGCGCCGGTGGCAGGAGTTACTGACTCAACCCCGAGTTGCTCGGCGTGGTGGCGAGCTTCTCGTATTTCGCTCGGTTCGACCGAGTAGTCCTCGGCGAATTTCCAGCTGGAGATTTTGTCAATCATGATGTGACTAAGCATAGGTATGGAATACGTGCAAACCACTGATTCGGAAGCGGTAAACTCAAAGAATGTTTGGTCTTAGCGCTGAGAAACTCTTGCTGCTCGCGCTGCTTGCTGTCTTGATTATCGGACCGGAGCGTTTGCCTCAGTATTCCAAGCAACTGGCCGAGTGGATCAAGAAGATGCGCCGCATGGTCGACAACGCGCAAACTCAGATGAAATCCGAGCTTGGCGATGGCTTTGAGGATCTGGACTGGAAGAAGCTTGACCCTCGTCAGTACGACCCAAGAAGAATTGTTCGTGATGCACTTCGTGAGCCGTTGCGCCAGCCAAATGCCGCTGAGAAGCTAAACCGACCTAAGGTCCAAGAACCGTTAGCACTTGGCGAATCTGCGCCTTTTGATCCTGAGGCTACCTAGATCCACTTCGTGAGCTTCGTCATTAGCGGAGCCATGACCTTGTATTCCTTTGCCCTGGTCGGCAAGCCAATTGGCAACTTGTTGGCAACTCCGATGGTTCTGGTTTCGGTAAAACGCAAAAGCCCTGCAGGACCAGAACGTCGTCCATTTCCAGATTGCTTCATTCCACCCATTGGAGCAGCCATAGAAGCCATGGAGGCTCGGTAACCCTCGTTGATGTTGACGGAACCGGCCATCAGCCTAGAAGCCACCTCAAGAGCTTTAGAGCGGTCTCCCACCACCGAAGCGTTCAGACCAAATTCGGTGGCGTTTGAAAGCTCAACCGCCTCATCAAGTGAGTCGTAGCCAACCAACGCGATAACCGGGCCGAATACCTCTTTGGTCATAATCTCGGCAGTCTTTGGCACTGCGGTCAAGACGGTAGGGGCGTAGTAGTTTGGACCTAGATTCTCCAGGCGCTTGCCTCCGGTGAGAACCTTCGCTCCCTCTGAAACAGCGCGGTCCACAAAGCCAGATACTCGCTCAACCTGAGCCTTAGAGGTAAGTGATCCAATGTCGTGAGCAAACTCTCCAGACGAACCAACCGTCATGGTTTCGATGCGGCGCTTCAGAATCGCCTCGAAGTCAGAAAGCGCGTGGTTTGGAACGTAGAGTCGCTCGATAGACACGCAGAGCTGACCGGCATTTCCAAATGCTGAACCAAGCGCAATCTCGGCTGCCTGCTCCAAATTTGCACCCGGCAAAACAATCATCGGGTTCTTGCCACCCAGTTCAAGGCTGTAGCCAATAAGGCGCTTGGCAGCGCGCTCTGCCACCATGCGGCCGGTCGGAGTCGAACCGGTGAAGGCCACGTAGTCAGCGTTGTCGGTGACGGCGTTGCCGACCTCAGCTGGATCGCCATGCACGATCTGCCAAACGTCCTCAGGAACTCCGGCCTCGATGGCCAAATCCCTCGCTAGGTGAACCGTCATTGCGGTCTGGTTGTCGGCCTTGTGCACCACCGAGTTACCTGCCATCAGGGCAGGAATTACGTCCATCATGGTGAGTGCCAGCGGGTAGTTCCACGGGGTGATCACGCCAACCACACCAACCGGCACGGTCTCAACGTAAGCGCTGAGCATCAGCGGAACGGCCGCTTTGATGCGCTTGCGCTTCATTAGCTTCGGGCCGACCTTGGCATAGTAGGAGATTGCACCGAGCGCGCCAGCCACCTCTTCAAAGGCATGCGAGCGAGACTTACCGGTCTCCGCCTGGAGCATATCCATTACGGTGGATTGCTCTTTAGCCAAAAGGGCTGCGAGTTTCTTGGCAACCAGCGAGCGGTGCTGCGCTGATTCAGCCCAAGCTGGCTGGGCCTTACGTGCTGATTTGAAAGCATCGGCAACATCGCTTGCGCTGAAAGCCTGGATGTCGTGGAGCTTCTCCCCGGTGAGCGGGCTAACGACCGAAATTAGATTCATACCTATATCTAACGGGGTTTTAGACCCAAAGATTTCCCACGCAGCCCAATCGGTTTTGCTGCCAAGGCTCCTGCAATGTCAAAAATCTGCTTCGAAATCTCATTTTCCGGGGCGGAAATCACCAGTGGCACGCCGCTATCCGAAGCCTCACGCAGGGCAGAGCTGATTGGTAACTGGGCTAGCAGTTCCACCGGTTGACCGCTTAGTGTGCTGAGTCGATCGGCCACCGCTTGACCGCCACCCTGCCCGAAGATGTATTGGTTTCCGGCATCACTTGGTAGATAGCTCAAGTTCTCGATCACACCGAGAATCTCTTGACCGGTTTGCAATCCGATCGCACCGCTTCGCTCCGCCACGGTTGCGGCGGCAGACTGCGGGGTGGTGATTACTACCGACCGCGCCTTGTTCAGGAGCTGTCCCAGGCTGATTGCAACATCGCCGGTTCCCGGTGGTAGGTCGACCAACAGGTAATCCAAGTCGCCCCAGTAGACATTGGTGAGGAATTGCTCTATGGCTCTGTGCAACATGGGTCCGCGCCAACCAACCGGTTGATTGTCGGTCACAAAAAAACCAATCGACATCACCTTCACGCCAAAGGCAATCGGCGGGAGCATCAGGTCATCCAGCTGCGTTGGATTCTCGCTGATGCCGAGCTGTCCAGGGATTGAGTAGCCAAAAATGTCGGCATCGATCAATCCGACCTTGTGACCAAGCTCCGATAGCGCAACCGCGATATTTGCGGTGAGCGTGCTCTTACCGACACCACCTTTACCGCTGCCGACAAAGATCACCTTGGTGAAGTTATCGTCCTGGGCAAAGGGGTTGAACTTCACTGGGGCATTGCCACGCAGTTTGGCCTTGAGCTCATCTCTCTCGGTCTGGGTCATCACCGACATCGTCAAATCAAACTGCTCAAAAGTCGCGCTCAGCACCTCGCGAACTTCGCGCTCAATCTTCTTTGCTGCTGGGCAACCGGCGATTGTTAGTTTCACAATCACATCGGCAGAATTGTCGGATTCGGATACGACCTCAACCATGCCAAGTTCGGTAATCGGTGCTCTGAGTTCGGGATCAATGACCCGCTTCAAAGCGGTTACAGCTCTGCTCATTTGGTCTTTTTGGGCTTGGTCTGGAGTTCCTCGAGGAGTTCGCGCACAACCTCGCGAAGCTCGTCTTTGACGAAGTCTTTGGTAGCTACCTCTTCGAGGGCCAACTTGAGAGCCGCCACCTCGCGTGCGAGGTACTCAGTGTCGGCAAGGTTTCGCTCAGCTCGCTGGCGATCCTGCTCAAACTTCACTCGGTCACGGTCATCTTGGCGATTCTGCGCCAAAAGAATTAGCGGTGCCGCATAGGAAGCCTGCAGCGAGAGAATCAAGGTCAAAAGCGTAAAGTTCAATGCCCTCGGGTCATACTGAGCGCTCTCGGGCGCCAGCGTATTCCAGGACACCCAAAGCAAAACAATGATCGTCATGGTGATTAGGAAGGCACCGGTTCCCATGGCGCGCGCAAAGCGCTCCGAAATTCTGCCTACCGCTTCTTGGTTCAGGCTTGGTGCCCGAAACAGCTGCTTGGTCTTTGGAGTTTCAAGCGGTGATTGGTTTCTAGCCATCATCAGTCCTCACTTCTCCAGTCGTCCGGCAATAGGTGGTCGAGCACGTCGTCAACGGTCACAACGCCAAGCATGTGATGGTTTTCATCAACTACCGGCAGCGCTACCAGGTCATAGGTTGCAAGATCTCGGTGAATCTGGGAGATCGAAGTCTCGGGCCTGATTGGTTCCTGCTCAGAATCCAATAGTGACGCCAGGCGCTCGTGTGGCGGGTAGCGCAGAAGTTTTTGGAAGTGAACTACGCCGAGGTATTTACCGGTTGGCGTTTCGTAAGGCGGCAGGGTCACAAACACCTGTGCCGCGAGCACCGGCTCAACCTCTTTGCGGCGAATTAGCGCCATCGCCTCGGCAACCGTGGTGTCAGCTGCGCAGATGATTGGCTCCGGCGTCATCATTCCACCAGCGGTATACGGTTCATACTTCAAAAGTTCGCGAATGTCATCGGCTTCCTCTTGGTCCATAAGGTCCAACAGGGTCTCGGTTCGCTCTTTCGACATGTTCTGCATAAGGTCCGCGGCATCATCGGGACCCATTAGGTCCAAAACTTCGGCAGCTCTTTCATCCTCGAGTTCGTTGATAATCTCAAGCTGTTCTTCTTCTGGTAGCTCCTCGAGTAGATCTGCCAAGCGCTCATCGTCCAGCTCTTCTGCCAAGGCGATCATTCGATCCTCAGGCAATTCCAAAACCGCGGTTGCAAGGTCAGCCGGGCGCAAATCTGCAACGGTTGATAGCAGCTGCTGGGCATCCTGTTCGGCAGGGTTTTGCTGGTTTTCCTGAACCTCGTGCCACATCAAAAAGTCAGTGGGCCCCTTCGCAAATGGCAGGGCAGTGTTCTTTGGCTTGCGCACGAAGAGTTCACTGAGCTCCCAGTCGCCACGCTTGTTCTTCTCAATTGCAAAGTCTTCGATGGTGGCATCTCCACCGCCATCCAATAGCGTGACCTTGCGACCTAAAATCTCGGCAATCGCCCGAACCTCTTGGCCGCGCTGCGAGAAGCGGCGAAGGTCAATAAAACCATTTGTCATTAGCTGCCCTGGGGCAATCGCCGTCACCCTGGTGACTGGCAAAAAGACTCTTCTTCGGCCAGAAATCTCAATCACGAAACCAGTTGCACGCGGTGGCAGAGTCTTTCGGTACGCCATTAGAACGTCAATGACTTTTCCAACTCGATCTCCGAGTGGGTCAAAAACGCCACAGCCCGCCAATCTGGCCACGAATACTCTGGTTGTGCTCACAGAGATAACCTTATTCCCCTAAAGCAAACATCTGGCAAAATGCATCTATGACAGATGCCCAACCAGCCCCAAAGAACCGCCGCACTTCACCCTCGGTGCCTAAGGGTCACTCGCTTGGCGAGTTCCCCAACTACCAAGACGCCACCAAGCTGGTGGAGCGTTTGATTGCTGGAGACTTTGCCCCGAACAAGATCAGCATTATTGGTCACGATCCGGTTTTGGTGGAGCGAGTTCGCTCGCGTCTGGGCTACGGTCGAGTTGCACTATCTGGCGCGTTGACCGGTTTTTGGATTGGTTTGATTTTTGCACTTCTGCTTGGCACCGGTATCGAAGTGAGCCCGGAGGGTGGCGTGAACTACCTGCCGCAGCAGTTCTTCTCGGTATTGGTTGTTGGAGCTGGTTTGGGAATGCTGTTTCAGGTCATTCGCTTCTCTGTCACCAAGAACAAGCGAGGATTCCTGTCCTCACAGATGCCAATCGCAACTCGCTACGAAGTCATCGTTCCTGACGAAGATGCCCTGGCAGCACTGAAGATTCTGGGACTAGCCGGCAGCTCCGAGTAGTTCCTGCGCATACCAAGCCTCGATCTCCGCGGTGGTTCTTGGCAATCCCGCTGACAGATTCTCAACACCGGTTTCGGTAACCAAAACATCGTCTTCGATTCTCACGCCAATGCCGCGGAACTCTGCCGGAACAGTTAGGTCATTGGCGTGGAAGTAGAGCCCTGGCTCGATTGTGAAAACCATGCCCGGCTGCAAGATGCCATCTTGATACATCTCACGTCGGGCCTGGGCGCAGTCGTGCACATCCATACCTAGGTGGTGGCTGGTGCCGTGCACCATGTAGCGGCGGTGGTGTTGATTATCTGGCTTTAGCGTCTCTTCCAGAGAGACCGGTAGCAGGCCAAACTCCGAAACCTTCTGGGCAATTACTTCGATTGCAGCGTTGTGAAGGTCTCGGAACTTGATGCCTGGCTTAGCGATTGCAAAAGCGGCATCGGCTGCGGCTAGCACGGCGTCGTAGATCTTCTTTTGCTGTTCTGTGAACTTGCCGTTCACCGGAATCGTGCGTGTCACGTCAGCTGTGTACAGCGAATCTAGTTCCACACCGGCATCGACCAGAATCAAATCACCCGCCTTCACCTCACCGTCGTTATTGGTCCAGTGCAGGGTGCAGGCGTGCGCACCAGAAGCTGCGATGGTTCCGTAGCCAAGGTCGTAACCCTCGAGGCGTGCCCGAGAGAAGAATGCGGTCTCGACCACGCGCTCACCGCGGGCGTGGGTCGTAGCCTTCGGCAACGAACGAGCCACATCACCAAATCCTCGAACTGTGACATTTACTGCCTCGCGCATTTGAGCAATTTCGTAGTCGTCTTTGACAAATCTCAAGGTGGAGAGGGCTTCTGCGAATTTGGCATTCTTTGGAGTTACCACCTTGCCAAATTTCTCCCGGTGCTTTGGCAACTTCGCAAGATCCTCGGTCTCAATCCCCAGCTGGTGAGCGACCTGGCTCAGGCTTGGTCTTGCTCCGACCCAAAACTCACCAATCATTGGATTTGCGAAGAACTCGTCCGAGTTCTTATCCGCGGTTGGCATTAGGTAAAGAGTTGATTTGACCTTGGTTTTGCGAGCGTCAATCACCAATACCGATCCCGGGACTGTCGCAGAACCCCAACCGGTCAGGTGTGCAAAACCAGAGAATGGGCGATAGCGGTACTCATCGTCATTCGAGCGAACCTTTGGCTCACCAGCCTCAATCAGCAAAACCTTGCCCTTGAACTGCTTGGCAATCTCGGCTCTGCGCTTTTCGGTGAAGTTGGCGACCTCCCAGCGCGAAGTTTCTTGCCCTTGTGATTCATCCCAATTCGAGGCGATGTACTTCAAAAAGGTTTTGGATTGTGGTGTGCGTGATCTGTTGGTCGGCTTTGACTTTTTTCCCATGCCACTATTCTCTACCTGTGATCGACCTTCATGCACACACAAATCATTCGGACGGTAAAGATACCCCAACCGAACTGGTGCAGAATGCTGCCAAAGCCGGAGTCAAGATTCTTGCAATTACCGACCACGACACCGTTTCCGGCTGGGACGAGGCGATAACCTCGGCTCAATCTCACGGTTTGGGGTTGATTCCTGGAATCGAAGTCTCCACCCGAGCGGTGACGCCCTCCGGGCACGGTGTGAGTGTGCACATGCTGGCTTACCTACCTGACCCAAACAACCAGGCGCTAATCACAGCACTCAACCGCACCAAAGAATCCAGAATGGTTAGAGCTCGCGAAATGGTGGCCCGGCTTTCAAAGGATTACCCGATTGACTTTGAGCTGGTGCTCAGTCAACTTCCGCAGGGATCGACCATCGGTCGCCCAGCCATCGCTGATGCTTTGGTTGAGGCAGGCATTGTGCCAACCCGCTCAGATGCCTTCACCTCTATTCTGCATCGCAGTTCTCCTTATTACGTATCGGAGAAATCACTAGACACCATCGAGGCCATCACTCTGATTCGGCAGGCTGGGGGAGTCAGCGTGATGGCTCACCCGCTAATTGATTTTCCGCCGGGGGCAAAGCGCGAGGATTTGCCCAGGGCACATTTCGAGACCCTGATTGAGGCTGGGCTAAACGGCCTGGAGGTTGACCACCGCGCCGTTCCAAACGTGGCAAAGGTATGGCTTCGAGATCTTGCGCTAAAGCACAACCTGATTGTGACCGGATCGTCGGATTACCACGGCGTCGGCGGCAAGGACAACCTGCTCGGTGAGAATGTCACCTCACCTGAGATGCTGGATCGAATTATCGATCAGGCCTCAGGCTTTGAGCCGCTGACGTAGTTGCGCCTGCGGTTTCGATCGCGCTTTTGAGCCGGCTTCTGAGGTTCTGACCTTGCGGCCTGCTCCTGCTTTGGCTTGGCTTGCTTCACCGGCTCTTTGGTAGAGCGAGCAATGCGACCCTTGGTCCCCGGAGCAATGCCGAGCTCTTCAAATAGGTGAGGAGAGTTCGAGTAGGTTTCCTGAGGCTCAGGCCTGTCAAGCTCCAACTCGCGATTGATGTGGACCCAGCGAGCCATGTCGTCCCAGTCCACAAAGGTAACCGCGACACCTAGCTTGCCAGCGCGACCGGTTCTACCGATGCGGTGTAGGTATGCCTTCTCATCTTCTGGAACCGAGTAGTTGATCACGTGGGTTACATCGTCGACGTCAATGCCTCGAGCGGCAACCTCGGTTGCGACCAAAATGTCCTTCTTGCCAGCGCGGAAGTTTGCCATCGAACGCTCACGAGCCTCCTGGCTCATGTCTCCGTGCAGCGGGGTGGCGCTGAAGCCGCGGTCGACAAGCTCTTCCGCCAACTTTGCGCTGGTGCGCTTGGTGCGGACGAAGATTACGGTCTTGCCGCGACCCTCGGCCTGCAGGATGCGACCGACAACCTCATCCTTATCCAAGGAGTGAGCACGGTAAACAAACTGCTTGATGTCCGCCTTGGTCTTACCCTCGTCCGGATCCTGCACGCGAATGTGGATTGGGCGGTTTTGGTATCTGCGGGCTAGGTTCAAAATTGCTGCCGGCATGGTTGCCGAGAACAGCATGGTCTGACGACCGGCAGGGGTGTAGCTAAAAAGCTTTTCAACATCGGGCAAGAAACCAAGGTCAAGCATCTCATCGGCCTCATCGAGCACCATGAACTTGATCTTTCCTAAATCCAGTAGCTTCTGCTTGGCAAGATCGATTAGGCGACCCGGGGTTCCCACTACAACCTGTGCACCGGCTTTAATCTGAGCGATTTGACCCTCGTAGGCCTTGCCACCGTAGATGGCCGCAATCTGGGTTGAACGGTTGGAGGCTGCAAGTTCTAGGTCTTCTGCAACCTGAACCGCAAGTTCACGAGTCGGAACTACCACCAGTGCCTGCACGCCGTGCTCTGGGTCTTTACCCAGGGATTGCAGCAGTGGCAGGCCAAAGCCTAGGGTCTTACCGGTACCGGTCTTTGCCTGTCCGATTACGTCGGTTCCAGATAACGCAACTGGAATAGCTTGTTCCTGAATTGGGAATGGACTGCTGATTGATTTGGAATCTAAAGCGGCACAAATGTCTTCATCTATGCCAAGGGAACGAAAGTTCAAGAATTCTCTCCATTGATTTGCCGGTCCCGTTAGTGGGATGCGGTCGCAAGTTATAAGCTTTTCGGGTGTTGGATTGGTTGCGCAGACTCCGCAAGGTGTCCCAGAAGCTTTCGCTCCCCTCGCGTGATGCGAGCTCGGGTAGAAGCCAAATTCAACTCAACCCTGCCAAGCTTACTCCTTCGCCGGATATCTACCTAGGGCGGCTTGCCCACCTGATGGTCACCATCGCCGAGCAGCTGGACCACCAGTCCGAGACTGCATCGGACCAAACGCTGTCGAAAAAACTTCACCTGCTTTCAAATAAGTACTACTCCAAGCACTCTGAGCTGGTGCCGCTATTGAGCAAGTTGGGTGTTGAGGCAAGTCAGCTGGAAAGCAAGTACGGCACCTCGATGAACCTACTGTTGGAGCGCTCCAGGGGAGCTGACTTCTTTGAGGACACGATGCGCAACTACATCGTGTTTGGAATGCTTGAGGATTCTTTCCGCAGGATGGCCAAGGGTCTGACTCCGGCTAGAAGATTGAAGGTTGAAGAACTGCTGTTCGCACAGGAGTTGGAGAAACTGTCCCGGGCAACGCTTTCATCAGCAATCGATGCCGATCCTAAACTCGGACACCGCATGGCCCTCTACGGTCGCATGGTCGTGGCGGACTGCCTGTTGGAGATCAGAAACTTGATCGACTTTGACAAGGTTTTACCCACCGGTAGCTACCAGGATGACACTGAGCGCACTCGCGCGCAGTTCAAGGTATTAGAGCCGTATACCTCTGAGTTGATTGCCGCACACACCGTGCGAATGGATCAACTAGGCCTTAGCGCCTGAGCGAATCTGGGCCAGCTTCTTTTCTTCTGCCGCTGCTCTTGAGTTATTGAGGTAGCGGGTTCCAAAGATTACAGCGGCCGGCATTGCCAACATCACGATGAACCAGATCCAGGCTTCGTCGTAGTGAAAACCAAGCCAGGTCAGGATAAGCCAGATAACTGAACCCGAAACCAGCGAAATACCTGCCGGCACAAAGCTGCCGTAGTGCTCCGAACGAGGAAGCACAAAAGGTGCTACCAGGGCCAAAATTGCGGCATAAGCCAAAAGAACCAAGATTTCCATTAGGCGATAAATCCAACTCTGCGGTTTTGCTCCGCACCAATTTCAACAAATGCAATGCTCGCAACCGAGACCAAGATGGTTTTACCCTTGTCGTCCTCGAAGCTGACCAAGTCCTGCTTCGCGGCAAAGGCATTGCTGACCAGCGCCGATACCTGGGCGGAACTTAGGTTTGTTTCGAAAGCTAGGTCGCGCTGATTCTCGCGAATACCGATTCTGATTTCCATTGCACTCCTTTATGGATTACTAGGTTACGACATGAAAAAGTCACAGGCTGCAAATAGATTTGCTCGGTGATGGAAAACTCTTCGTTATTTGCCCAACCCGCGGACTCCGCGGTTGGTGAATTTAGCGCTGAGTTGCTTCCAGATCTCGCACCAGGGCAGCATGTGGTGCTCGGTGCCCCAGGTTCTGGAAAGACAACGGCACTTCGTCAGTTGGTGCGGCGACTTGAGAGTACTCACGCCCCAGAGGAGATTTTGATTCTCACACCCAGTAGGTTGGCAGCCACCAAACTCAGGGATCTGGTGGCTTTAGACAGTCGCAAGCCCACGCAAACGGCACGTGTTCAATCGGTAACCGGCTTTGCCTTTTCACACGTCAGTGCTAGCAATCCAGCGATTCGTCTACTCTCTGGAGCGCTGCAGCAAAGGATTCTGCGTGATGTTTTGGCTCAGAGCCCAAACAGCCCCTGGGGTTTCGATTTGCAAACCATTGGCCTGCAGGGCTTTGTTCAAGAACTCAGAGACCTACTATCGGTGTGCATCGACCACCGACTCACTCCGCAGTGGCTTAGCGAGAAAGCATTGGAGTTCAGACACCAGGGGCTTGCGGTGGCGGCGGAAATCTTGCCGCGATACCTAGAGGTTGTGGCGGCTCAGAACCTTATCGATCCATCTCAGCTGTTGTTGCAGGTTGGTCCTCAGGCTTCGGCTGGTTACAGCTGGGTTGTGGTTGACGATGCCCAGGATCTCTCTAAAGCGGGCTTGGCCATGGTCTCTCAGTTGGCAACAACCACAAACCTGGTGCTCTTTGGGGATCCGGATAGCTCGGTATTGGGCTTTAGATCTGGAGTGCTGGAGGGCTTTGTGGGGGAGTTCAAAACCGCGACCAAGCACTACCTCGCTTCTAACTCGGGATTTGGCCAACCGCTTTCAAAACTAGCCTCCAAGCTTCCTCCCCAGCTGGCTGGTCCGCAAAGACCAAAACCTGGAATCGAGACCAAGCCAATTCTTACGGGGCTATTTGATAATCAAGTCAGCGAAGCAGACTGGATCGCGAGCGAGATCAGACAGCGTCGCATGCGCGATGGATATGCCTGGGGCGACTTTGCTGTGGCGGCTCGCACCAGGACTCAGTTGGATCAGCTTGCAGCCGCTTTAGCCGCGAGGGATGTGCCAGTAGCGCTACTGGGCTCTTCTGCGGCGCTGAGGGATCAGCCAATGGCCAGGGCCATTCTTGAGACAGCAAAACTGTCGATTCAAGTTCAGGATCAAGAAGCAGTTGTTCAGGTTCTCGATTCTGATGTTTTTGGTCTAGACAGCATTGCCATCCGTCGACTCAAGCGTCAGCTGGCGCAATTACCTGAGCTACAGGAAGTCTCAAGCGCAGAGCTATTGGTCTCGGGACTAGAGATTGAAATCGAGGCCACCAGCCCAGAACTTCGCAAGCTCGCATCGCTTACCAAGCTGCTGCGAGATCTCAGAGACCTTCAAAATTCCACCGCTCATGAAATGCTCTCCGCGGTCTGGGCCGCAGTTGACCAAAAGTCGCTGCAGGTGCTCGCCCGCGGTTCTTCTGAGATCGCATTGGCGGCGAATCGTTCGCTTGATTCCGTCCTAGAGCTTTTTGCTGCGGCCCAACGCTTCGACGCCAACCAACTTGGCACCGCAGCTGACTTTGTGCTCTTCCAGCTTGAGCAATCGGTTCCGGAGGACTCGCTAGCTCCGAGTGGGTTGCGACCAGCGGTTCAACTGACAACATCGGCAGGCCTGGTGGATCGAAGTTTTCAGGTGGTGCTCATTCCTCGTCTGCAGGATGGCATTTGGCCAAACCTAAGGCCCAGAAGTTCACTGCTGGGAGCAAGTTCGCTATCCGGATTCCTAACCGGCAGAGTTTCCAACCCAGGCGAACCGGTTCGCTCCGAGCTCGATGATGAAATAAGACTTTTTTACAAGGCAATCGGCGCTGCTCGCAACGAGGTGATCATTACCGCAATGCTTTCGCAGGAAGAGCAACCCTCGCAGTTTTTCGAAATGCTAGGACTCACCCCTGAGCGAATCGACCAGCCGATCAGCTTCGATTTGCGGCGCATGGCTGGTAGCTATCGCCGACAGCTTGCTGCCGGGGACTCCTCGGTTGCTCCTCTGCTGGCTGCACTGTCGCTCCTCAATGTGCCCGGTGCACACCCTGATAACTGGCAAGGGTTGTTACCGATCTCAACCACGGAGCCATTGGTTGAAGAAACCGAATCTATTCGCTTCTCGCCCTCTAGGCTCTCGGCATTTGAAAAGTGTCCGGTGCACTGGTTTATTCAAAACTTCGGGGGAGACGGTGCGGGCTTTGAGGCATCGTTGGGAACCCTATTGCACGCGGCCCTGGAGGTTTCCTCGAACGAAGCGGAGCTCGAGCAGTTTGTGCAATCGAACTGGCACACCCTTGAGTTTGAAGCCAGTTGGCAGGAGAGTGGCCAGAAGCGCAGGGCCCTGAACATGGTTGCTGCCCTGGGGCAGTACCTGAGGGATGCTGGCGAGCTGGTTAGCGCAGAACAGAAGTTCGAAGTGTCTATTGGACGCCTGGTGATAGCTGGAAAAATCGACCGCGTTGAGAAAGACCCAGACGGCGGCCTGAGGGTTGTGGATCTAAAGACTGGAAAGACACCGAGCGCCAAGGACGTGGAAAATCACAGGCAGCTAGCCGTCTATCAGTTAGCAATTAGATCTCAGTACTCCGAGCCTTTGGCCGGAGGAAGAATCGTCGCTGTTGGCGATCAGAAACTGAAGGTGTTGGATCAACCTGCAATTTCGGGAGAATTTGAACAAGAGGTTCTGGAACTTTTGAAGCGGGTCGAAGCCGGTGCCGGCGGTAACAGCTTTATCGCTGAGGTCGCTGACCACTGCAGCGAGGATGCGAACTGCCAGCTGCTGATATCCAAGGTGGTGACCAATGGTTAAGTACTCCGCCGATCAGGTTTATAAGCTGCTGTCTCCGCACTCACTGACCGAGGAACAACGAGCCGTTGTGGAGGGCGCTTCGATTGACTCACCGACCCTGGTAATCGCCGGAGCTGGCAGCGGAAAAACCGAACTTATGACGGTTCGCGTGCTTTACCTAATTGCTAACTCACTGGCTCAGCCCGGGGAAATCCTCGGCCTTACCTTTACCCGAAAGGCTGCCAGCGAACTATCCGCCAGAGTGAATCAGGCGCTCTACAAGCTGCGCGAAAGCGAGATGTGGCCGGCCAATTTGGCCATGGATTTCACTCCGCCAAACATCACAACGTACAACTCGTTCGGTAATGACATCTTTAGGAAACTTTCGCTGGCAGTGGGTTATGAATCCGATGCGACACTGCTCACGGAAGCAAGCTCGGTAGCCCTCGCGGACGAACTAGTGCGACACATCAAGGGTGATTTGCACCAGAGCCTAGAGGACTGGGATCGCAATAAGGACTACCTGATTGACCTCATCCTCTCGCTAGCCGCCGAGGTGACGGATAACCAAAGCACAAGCGACCAAATGATTAGCGAGCTTGGTCGATTCATCGAGCACATTGGCTCGTTACCAAAGTCCGACAAGGGTGAATCCGGGCAGTTTCAGTACACGGTAGACGTGATTGATGCGGCCAATTTGAACATCGTTATTGCCAGCCTGGTTGCCGAGTATCTAGCGCTGAAAAAGCGAAGAAACTTGGTGGACTTCTCCGACCAGGTAGCCCTTGCGCTCTCTGCGCTGCCGCAAAATTTTGATCACGGCTATCGCTTTGTTCTACTGGATGAGTACCAAGACACCTCAAGTATCCAAACTCAACTGCTGTCTCGGCTCTTTAGGGGCCAAGCGGTGTTGGCGGTGGGTGACCCAAACCAGGCAATCTATGGCTGGCGCGGTGCCAGCAGCAATAACCTCTCTGGTTATCACCGCGATTTTGGTTCGATCTCGCCGGCAACTTATCAACTTTCCAAATCATGGCGCTCGGGTCAGGCTGTGGTTGACGCAGCCAATCAACTCACGCTGGCCCTAAATGCCGCTCAGCCAGATCTCGCTCCGGTCAAACTAACCCCGGGTGCAGTGGACAAGGTGAATTCGGTTACCGCCGAGGTTTTTCAAGACGAACTGACCGAGGCCGAGGCGGTGGCGGATTGGTTTGAAAAGCACCTCGACTCGGATAAGTCGGCAGCCTTACTACTTCGAACGAAAGCCAGCATGCCGCTTTATGCCAAGGTCATCTCCGCTCGCGGTATACCGGTTGAAGTTACTGGACTATCTGGGCTACTTCAGCTCCCTGAAGTTCTAGATCTAATCTCTGCTCTGAAGGTCATTCAGCGACCCGAATCCGGAGCCGCTCTTATGAGGTTGCTCTCTGGGCCGCGCTGGAGAATTGGACCTAAGGACCTTGCGGAACTCAGCGAGATGGCCAAGCGGCTTTCCAGGATTCGCTCAGAGGTAACCTCGGCCATGCCGGTCACGATTGTCGAGGCGCTGGACGAATTGTGTCGCCCCGGCGCACTAGAACGCGGCAACTTCTCGGCAATCGGTGGGCCACGATTGGTCTCTGCGGCCAAGTTGCTGCGCAAGATGAGGTCGACTTCGAACATCGGATTGGCACAGTTTTCCTGGGTGGTGGTTCGCGAGCTTGAATTAGACATCGAACTGTTCGCTCATTCCGTCCAGCTCAACCCGCTCGCGAACTTGGAAGCTTTTATCGCGCGAATCGCTGAGTATGAGCAATCCTCACTCCGCCCCTCGCTCACCGGCCTACTTTCCTGGCTGGACTATGCAACCGATCGCGAAAACTTCGAATTGCCGAAGACCGGAGCGAAAAAGGGCACGGTCCAGATCATGTCGGTTCACGCCGCCAAAGGTCTGGAGTGGGACTTGGTTGCGCTCGCTCAGCTAAACAAGGGAGCGTTCCCAGTCGAGGGCAAGGGCGCAAAAGGCTGGCTGGCCGCCGGCAAACTGCCATTTGCCCTGCGCGGAGATTCCAATGTGCTTCCAGTATTTGCGTATTCCAAAGCACAGACCCAGAAGGAAGCGAACGGGCTATACCTTGACTTCCAAGAGCGCAATCGCGCACGGCAACTTTCTGAGGAACGCCGGCTGGCTTACGTTGCTGTCACCAGGGCAAAATCCGCCCTTCACATCACCGCCTCGCACTACAAGCTTGGCAACAAGAAGCCCAGGGAGATTTCAGAATTCCTAATTGAACTCTTGGACGCCGGTCTCATTGAGCTAGTCAATGAGATTCCAGAAGTTTTGGAATCCAACCCATTGGATGGTCGAAGCGAGCAGGCTGTTTGGCCCTTTGATCCGCTCGGTGCAAATCGAAGCAAAATCGAACAGGCTGCAATTGCAGTCGCTGAGGCGGCTCCGGCCAACTTTAGGGATTTCACGGAACTAGCGTTGCTGCTCGAAGAGCGCGAGCGGGGTAGTTGGCTGACGGTTCCCGAACTACCTTGGAGACTAAGCGCTTCTAAGTTGATGCAGTTGATCACTGACCCTGCGGGATTTGCAGAGTATCTGGCTAGACCAGTGCCGCAGTTGTTTAGCGCTACGGCTCAACGTGGCACTGACTTCCACCGGCTTTTAGAGGAGCACTGGAAGCAGGACCTGGAGCTTTCGGAGCAGGATTGGGCTTTGGAGGATGAGGATCTGAAGGCGAATTTTGAAAGCTCGAGGTTTGCCTCCCTAGAGCCAGAATTCATCGAGCAGTCAATCGAGTTTGAATTGGCGGGATTCATTGTGGTGTGCAAGATCGATGCCGTCTTCCTCACCGATGGTGAATACCAAGTGGTGGACTGGAAATCTGGCTCAGCACCAAAGAGCAAGGAAGACCTAGACGCTAAGGCAATTCAGTTAGCCCTGTATCGACTGGCTTTCGCCAAGTGGCAGGGGATCGGAGTCGAGCGAGTCAAAGCTTCATTCTTTTACGCCGCAGATGGCAAAGAGATTGTGCCGACCGAGCTACCTTCTGAGAGCGAACTAGCCCAGGCTATTGAGCGGGCTAAAACAACTCGTCGAGGCTAGTTTCTTTGGTTTCTGGATCAGAGTCGACCGATTCGGTGCCTTCAATGCCTGCAACCTCATCAAAGATTGATGCAGCAGTTACCTCTTCGGCATCGTCAGCCGCTGGCTCAGACTCCTCGGCGACAGCAGCAATCTCTTGAGTCGGAGTTGCAGCAGGAATGATTGTCGCGGCAGCGGCTAATCCGACAAAGCTGGTTGCGGTCAGGTCCTTGAGGTTTCCAGCCTCAAGGTTGTCCTTGAGTTCCGCCAGAAGTTCTTCGGCCTGCTGGATCTGAACCGGATCGCCAACTGCTAGGCAGTGAAGTAGCCAGGTGCCGAGCTCAAGTTCCGAGTAGAGCATGGCACGTTGAGCAAAGTTTTCATCAGCCGATGGTCGAGCAGCACGGTAGTGCAGCATCGCGTCCTCGAAGGTGGATGGCAGAGCACCGCCGGATAGCCAGCGGAAGTCTTCGGCTGGGTCGCCAATTGACATGGCATTCCAGTTGGTGAGACCAACAACCTGCTGACCATTGATCAATACCGCGTCGGAACTGAGTCCTCCGTGAGTGATGGTGGAGTGGAAGCGGAATAGCCCGATGTCTTCAAGCGCCTGCTCCCAGCGGCTCAAAAGCTGTGCCGGAACTCGTCCGGTAGCAGCCATCCTGTCTAGTTCTGAAACCTTCTGGTGCAGGATTGCGGCTGAGTCATACTGTGGCAGACCGGAATCGGCTATGGCATCAATCTGCAGTGAGTGCAAAGCAGCCAGAGCTTCGCCGAAGGACTTAGAAAACAGTCCTGGTCCTAGGCGCGATAGGTCTGGGCTGGATCCCTCAAGCAATGTGAACAACACACCGGTAGTGCCGTCGCTGTCCCGGGTTTGTCCCAGCGACTCAGGAATTTCAAATGGCACTCGAGAGGCTAGGCGACGCATCGACTGCACGACCATTTGCTCGGTTGCTAGCTCGCTGATTCCAGCTGAGTTGGCTGGAATCTTGAATTCATAGGCTTGCCCATCCGCACCCCAGAGTCGCAGCGTCTCCAAGTCTGGATTGGAGTCAACTTTCAGGTAGTGCCGGAAGTTTTTTCCAGGCGAAGCATCGGCTGCCAGTGCAGCTAAAATCAAAGCAGGTCGTCCCACATCTCACAGGTTAGACGGTCAAAGCCCAGCAAGCGGTCAATGCCACGCGAACCAAGAGGATTCCCAATTGAACCCGGACCAATCTCCAGTCGACCTCCTCGCCGAGTTAGACGATGAGCAACGGGTTGCAGCTCAGGCCCTGCTTGGTCCGGTCTGCATAATTGCCGGTGCCGGCAGCGGAAAAACCAGGACCATTTCACATCGAATTGCCCACGGTATCGAAACCGGTGTTTACGCAGCCAACCGAGTGTTGGCCCTCACCTACACAAATCGTGCCGCGAGCGAACTGCGCTCCAGAATGCAAAACCTTGGAGTACCGCAGGTTCAGGTCAGAACCTTTCACTCCGCAGCACTGAGTCAACTGCAATTCTTCTGGCCGCAGCTCACCGAAACCCTTGCCCCGAAGCTAATCACCAACAAACTTCCGGTCATCAAAGACGCTCTTGAGGAATTGAAACTCCGAGTATCGGATGAGGATAATCGGGCCATCGCCGCTGAAATCGAGTGGTTGAAGTACGGACTTGTTAGCCCGGACGAATATGCCGCGATCGATCGGCCCGCAATCGCGGGCATGTCCAAGGAGAAGTTCTTGGATGTGGCATCTCGATTCGAAGCCCTAAAGCAGCAGCGCCGTCTAGCGGACTGGGAAGATGTGCTGCTACTGACGACGGGGTTACTGCGCAATGAGCCCAGAATGCTCGCCCACCTTCAGCAGCAGTATCGCCACTTCACCGTTGATGAATATCAAGATATTTCACCGCTTCAGCAGTCACTTTTGGAGACCTGGCTGGGCGATAGGGAAGAGCTGTGTGTGGTTGGCGACCCAAGGCAAACCATCTACACATTTGCCGGCGCTAACCCAAGTTTCCTGACCGGCTTCTCGACCCGATTCCCAAGTGCTCAGTTTGTCGAATTGAATCGCAACTATCGCAGTAGTCCTGAGATTGTGGCTCTGGCTAATCGGGTGGCGGAACATGGCGAACTCGAAGCGGTTCGACAATTCAGCTCCAAGCCCTCACTTGAGAGATTCTCAAGCGCTACTGCTGAGGCTAAGTGGATCGCCGAGAGAGTGTCTGAAGCGGTGCAGGGCGGACAGCCCCTTGGGGAGATTGCCGTCTTGGCAAGAATCAATTCTCAACTTGAGCAGGTGGAAAGCGAGCTGACAAAACTTGGCATCAAGTGCCAGGTTCGAGGCACCGGGCGTTTCTTCAGAAGGCCGGAGATCATGCAGGCCATGACGGCCTTGAGGGCCCTAGCGGCAACAGAGCTCTCTAACCCGCTGTTTATTGAAGTCAGCAAGATTATCTCTGCGCTTGGTTGGAGTTCGCGCTCGGACGGCAGTGATAAGTGGTTGGGCTTGAACTGGTTCATTGAGGTTCTGGAAGAGTTCACCTCGGAGGTGTCACTCGATGATTACCTGAGGGAGCTTCAGGAGCGCGAGCGTTCTGGACATGAGCCCGTCATGGCAGCGGTTTCCCTTGCCACTATTCACGCGACCAAAGGTCTGGAGTGGCAGCTGGTCTTCCTGTGCGGGCTCAACCAGGGCTATTTCCCAATCTCATACGCGAAGAGTGATGCCGAGATTTCGGAGGAGCGCAGGTTGTTCTACGTTGCCGTCACCCGAGCTAAAGACAGGCTCATTCTCTCGAGCCACTCCGATAAGCCGGCGTCCGAGTTCCTATCGTTTGTCTCCTAGCGACAACCGCAGTTTGCCAACGGAAGATCTGCAGTTCGAATCGCGCCGGTGGCGGAGTCAAAATCCAACGGGGCGCTAACCTCTGCTGGCTGGCTATCGATTTGCTGCAGAATTCTCCGGACCGCAACGCTCACCGCCGCCAACATGCTGACCGAGTCGGCCAAGTCTCGCTCTAATTGCGATAGTTGAGTGACGGTTGCCAGCCAATTCGGGTCATCTTGCATTCTTTGTATTTCCGAACAGGCAATGCAGGGTGTCGAACCCGGCACAACCATTTGCGAGATGCTGACACCGGCCTCGGTGAAGCAGATCGCGATGTGTGGCACGTCTCTGGTCATCCAAACCTGGTAGTCACCAGGCGGGACGACATCATTGGAAATAATCAATCCAGCCGAAATCCGATCCAAACCAGTGGTTAGCCGAGTGTGAAGTTGTAGTTGGCTGCGTTCTTTGCCCAGTAGGTGCTTGGCCGCCTCGTGCCGGGTGAGGCCCAGGGCAACGGGCGAGTAACCCAACTCACTGGTGTCTTGGTGTTTGACCCGGCTGCCATCGAAAGTGATGACCGTTCCAACCCCGGCGGTGTAAAGCGCTTTGGCTGCCAATAGTCCGGTTCGTCCAAGGCTTGAAACAAAGACCTTTGCCATCCCACGCTGCTTCATAACCTCAGCTGGGTCTTGAAAATCGGAGAGAAACAATCTCATGATTTCTGCGAATCGGATCTCGACATCGCGCTGATCCAGCTCTGGAAGAAAACTGCTGGTTTGCCTGATCAAGGGTGAGAGTCTGTTCAGAATGAGGTTTAGTTCGCCGCTTTCGATCTTGGCGAGATTTCCTAGGTTCTGGAACTGCACATTGGTGACACCCTGTTCCAAGATATCTACCAACCGGTGCTGCGCCTCCGTTTCGATTGGCACCAGTGAAGGCTGTGAGTAGCCATACTGGCGAATGTTCTCGGCATGCCAAATTCGCGCGAGGCTGGGGTTGATTTGTCTAACCATCCATAAAGAATTCCGCAACGAGAAAAATCACGTCAGTGACTATCCACAGGCTAGTTGTCTAGTAGCTTGCTCAGCTCAGTATCGAAGTCGTCATCGCCACCGGAAAGCCTCTTGAGGAGTGCAGTTGGGTCTTGAATTTCCTCCGCAGTCGGAAGCAGATCTGGGTGCTTCCAAATCTCGTCTCGGGCGGCTTGGCCGACCTGATCTGAGATTTTCTGCCACATCGCCATCGCTTCGCGCTGCAACCTCGGTCTGAGTTCAAGACCAAGCAGGGTGGCAAATGTTTTTTGGGCTGCCCCTACCGCTTGACGTCGACGAATCAGCTCGAAGACCTGGTGCACACCCGGTAGTCGACTTGCCGAGGCGAGGGCGACTGCGTCCGCCCAGCCTTCGATTAGTGCCAAGGTGGTTTCAATCCGAGCCAGCGACAACTCTTGCTCTGGAGTTCTCGGGGTGATTAGGCCGCCGGATTCGATTACCAGATTGAAGGTTGTTGGGTCGCTCGGGTCAATTTGCTGGGCGAGGTTCTGGATTGACTCTGGGTCAATCTTTAGTCCCGCTGCGAAGCTCGAGACCTGAGTGGCGATTTGGTCTCCTAGCCAGCGGTTCGATGCATATAGGTAAGAGACGGCCAACTCGCGAATGGCGAGGTAGATCAAAACCTCACTCTTAGGAGTTTCTAAATCCTTGAGTAGCAACTCCACGTTCTGGCTAACCAGCCCAGGCCGGCTGCTTAGTGGAATACCGATTTCCGTTGAGCTCAGTACATTCTCGGAAAGCTTGCCGACCGACTGACCCAATTGGGCAGCGAACATTGCTGCACCGGCATTCTCCAGAAACTTAGTTGCCGGGCCAATCATGCCAACCAGCTCTTCAGGCATCGCCTGGTTGAGATTCTCACTGAGCGCCTTGGACATACTCGCCGCCACTGGCTCTGCCAGGTCTTTGAACAGCGGAATGGCGTCTTGCACCCAAAGGGTTCTTGAAAGCTGCTTTATTGATTGGGAGTTGGTGAACTCGGTTTGCTCACTAAGCCAAAGCTTTGCAATTTCGAAGCTGTTTTGAATTTCGGTGGTCAAGGCATCGCTGGCTTGGGACTGGGATTCTTTTGCGATGTCAACGGCAGTTTTAGTAGCAAGCTCCCAATTCACCGGACCTTCGGAGTCGCTCATCATGGCTTGAACCTGGCCGAATAGCTGACCGAGTAATTTCGGGTTCAATCCAGCACCAGCAACTTTGGAAAGCTCTTCCGGGTTCAACCCGCCAGATTCGAACATGCGCTTCAGGAGCTTTTCCAGCTCTTCTCTATCGCGATTCTCGTCCACTGAGGTTCCTGTCCTTTGTAAAAACGCTACCGCCAAAACCTCAAAGAAGCTGGGAAATGGCTGATGATTGCTGGGCTGTTCGCCCACGGCGTGAGGACACTGGCTTGGACTCAGCCAAAGGTTCGTAGCATTGAGCTAATGACTTTCTTCAAGAACTCAAATCCGCGACCAAAGGTCGGCAGCTGGGCCATCACAGCGCTTTTGGTGCTGAGCTTGGGCGGGCTGATGGCTTTGCCAAGCGGCTATGTGATTGAAAGACCTGGACAGGTTTTCAACGTCATGGGGGAGTTGGACGATAAGCCGGTCATCTCGGCTACCGATGTTGATACCTACAAGAGCGAGACCCGCTTCGATATCACGACCGTTTCACTGCTGGGAAATCGCGATTCCACCCCAGGGTGGCTGCAGATCCTGGGGGCTTGGTTAGATCCCGATCAGGTAGTTCTGCCGCTAGATGAGGTGTATCCGCCGCAACTCTCCACAGCTCAGGTAAGAGCAGAATCCACCGCGATGATGGAGGTTTCTCAGCAGGATGCAATTGCGGCAGCCCTAACGCAGCTGGGTTATCCGCTTGATAGGCAGCTTTATGTCGCTTCTGTTATCGCGGATACGCCAGCCTCGAAGAAGCTGATTGCCGGGGACTACCTAGTTGCGGTTGGGCCGGTCGCGGTTGCAACCTACGAGGAGTTGCGCGAGCAGATTCAACTCTCCGAGGGCAAAACCGTTGTGATTAAAGTCGTGCGAGATGGCCAGCCCAAAGAATTTGAACTTACTCCGCAGAAAAAAGATGACGCTTGGGTGATCGGTGCAATGGTCGGATACGTCTATGACTTCCCAGTGGACATCGAATTGCAGTTAGGCGATGTTGGTGGACCATCCGGCGGCCTAATCTTCGCGCTCGGCATTTACGACGTTCTCACCGAAGGCTCACTGGGTGGAGATAGTCACATCGCCGGCACCGGCACCATAACTGCGGACGGCAAAGTCGGTCCAATCGGCGGGATAGAGCTTAAGCTCATAGCGGCGAAAAAAGCGGGGGCTACTTTGTTCCTAGCTCCAGCTGGAAACTGTGCAGAAGTAGTTGGGCAGATTCCAGATGGTTTGTCGGTAGTCATTGTTGAGGATCTCGAATCCGCACTTGTGGCAATTAAAGATTTCAATTCAGGAAAACCAGCACCAGCAATCAGTTGCACCGATCAGGAGTAAAAAGTGACCCAACCAAACCTCAGGCCACAGCGCAAGACTTCGCCATTTTCGATTGCCGTCGGAATTGTCGCTGCCATAGCGGTTGCCCTGCTCTCTGCAGCCGGGGTCTTTACTGACCTACTTTGGTTCCGTCAATTGGGCTTTGAGTCAGTCTTTGTAACCGAGATTGTTGCCCAGGTGGTCACCTTCTTCATCGGCTGGTCGATCATGACCGTCTTGGTTGCGCTCGGCCTTGGTCTTGCCTGGCGCAATCGTCCGGTGTATTTGAAGCTCCCGGAGGCATCTCCCTTCCAGGCTTACCAGCAGATGCTTGAGGGTGTTGGAAAGCTAGTTCGCTGGGGCTTGCCAGTTGGACTCGGTGTCTTCGGTGGTCTGATTGTTTCGCGCCAGTGGCAAGTTATTGCGCTTTGGTTTAATGGCTCAGAATTTGGACAGACCGATGCGCACTTTGGTCTTGACGTCGGGTTCTACGTTTTCCAGCTGCCGTTTTTGACCTTCGCGGTTGGCTACATCTCCGGTGCAATTTTGCTCGCGGCTCTGATCAATGGTGCCGTGCACCTGATTTACGGTGGAATTCGAATCACGGGTCGTGATGTTCGCGTCTCGAAACCGGCCAGAATCCAGCTAACCGCTCTGGTGGCACTGTACCTGGTGGTGCAGGGAGCAAGCCTCTGGCTGGACCAGTTCGCAACCGCCACTTCAAACGGCGCTCTCTTTACCGGTGTGAACTACACCGCTGCGAATGCAATCATCCCTGGTCTTCAGATCCTTGCCATGATTTCGGTCGCGGTTGCAGTCTTGTTCTTGGTCACTGCTGTGATTGGAAAGTGGCGAGTGTCAATCATCGGAACCACGATGATGGTGCTTTCCAGCTTGGTGCTCGGTGGTCTTTACCCATGGATTGTGCAAACCTTCCAGGTGGTTCCAAACGAAAGAACTTTGGAAAGCCCTTACCTGCAGCACAACATTGATGCCACGCGCGAGGCCTATGGCCTAGACGCCGTTGAGGTAGTGGATTATGACGCCAAGGTTGTGGCTGAGCCAGGTGCGCTTCGCAATGATGCCAAGACCACCGCTTCGATTCGAATTTTGGACCCGGCACTGGTCTCCGATGCTTTTAGGCAGCTTGAGCAGTATCGCCAGTACTACAGCTTCCCAAACCGCCTGCACATCGACCGTTACGAGATTGACGGTCAGGTGCAGGACACCGTGGTGGCGGTTCGCGAACTGAACCAATCTGGCCTCGGTGAGTCTCAGTCTTGGTACAACTCCACCATCGTCTATACCCACGGTTTTGGCCTGGTTGCGGCGTATGGAAACAAGCGTGACACCGATGGAAAGCCACTGTTCCTGCAGTCTGGTATTCCACCGGTTGGAGCACTTGGTGAGTTTGAGCCACGCGTTTACTTTGGTGCTAACTCGCCGCTTTACTCGATCGTCGGTGCAGCCGAGGGTGCTCAGCCGCTGGAGTTTGACTACCCAGCGGGTGTTGACGGAGAGAACGAGACCTATACCACCTTCCAGGGTGATGGTGGCCCCAAGATCGGTGACTTCGTTACCAGACTTGCTTACGCGCTGAAGTTCCAGAGCGAGCAAATCTTGCTTTCGGATGCAATCAACCAGAACTCACAAATTCTCTACAACCGTGACCCTGCAACTCGCGTGGCCCAGGTTGCTCCATACCTAACTCTCGATTCAGAGGTTTACCCTGCGGTGGTGGATGGTCGCATCAAGTGGATCATCGACGGCTACACCACAACCGCGAATTACCCATTTGCGAATGCGGAGAACTTCAACCTAGCCAAGCTCGATTCGGCATCGGACAACTTTGGCTCGGGACCATCAACCATCAACTACATCCGCAACTCGGTGAAGGCAACTGTCGATGCCTATGACGGTTCGGTTGACCTATACGCGTGGGATGAAGAAGACCCAATTCTTAAGGCGTGGATGGGCATTTACCCGGACACCGTGCAGCCTCGTTCGGAAATGAGTGCTGAGCTAATGGCTCACGTTCGTTACCCATCAGACCTGTTCAAGGCACAGCGTTCGATTCTTGGTCGCTACCACGTGACCGAAGCGGGTGCTTTCTACTCGCAGCAGGATGCTTGGATGACCCCGAATGACCCAGTCGAAGGCACTGGAATCGGTGAACTTCAGCCTCCCTACTACCTAACGCTGCAGGCACCGGGTGAGACTCAGAGCAAGTTCTCGCTCTACTCAACCTTTATTCCTCAGTCCACCGGTGAGACCGCTAGAAACGTTTTGACCGGTTATCTAATCGCTAATGCGGACGCTGGCAATCAAGCCGGCAAGGTGAATGGCGACTATGGCAAGTTGACCCTTTTGAACCTGCCGAGGGAAACCATCGTTCCGGGACCTGGACAGGTGCAAAACAACTTCAACGCGGACAGTAACGTGTCCTCGCTATTGAACCTGCTCCGCCAGGGATCGACTCGAGTGCTGAATGGAAACCTATTGACCCTGCCGGTTGGTGGCGGTCTGCTCTATGTCCAGCCGGTATACATCGAGTCAACCGGTGAGACCAGCTACCCACTGCTTCAGAAAATCTTGGTTGCCTTCGGTGATCAAATTGCGTTCGAAGACACCCTCGAAGAGGCACTTGATGCACTGTTCGGCGGTGACGCCGGAGTTCCAGTTCCAACTGATCCAGGCTCTTCGGGCACCGAATCCTCCAGTTCTGGAACTGTAGACGCTGGCAGCCCAGCGCTTTCAGCAGCGCTTTCAGCTGCTGCTAAGGCCATCAAGGACAAGCAAGCTGCCCTCGCTGCTGGCGACTGGAATGCCTACGGCGAAGCAGACGAGAGATTGGCGAAAGCCGTGGAGGATGCACTAGGGCTATTGGCGGACTAGCAGATTTCCTGCTAATGTTGGAACTTCGCCGCGGGGTGGAGCAGTTCGGTAGCTCGCCGGGCTCATAACCCGGAGGTCGTAGGTTCAAATCCTGCCCCCGCAACTAAGAAAATCCCCTCAATGCAAATTGAGGGGATTTCTTTTTGCTGTGGAAACTCGCCTGCCAGATTTCGAGATTCCTTCTAGCGTGCTGCCATGCATTTTCTCCTGATCACACTGCTGGTCTTTGGATTGTCAAACCTCGCGAACGCTTGGGAAGCCAAAAGCCAGCCGGCAAACTGTTCTGCCGCAGCTTCTTGTGACTGTGAAAACTCCACGCCTGGCCAATTCAGTGTCTGTGCCGAAGAGTCATCTGGTGGTGGCAGTGGGTCAGGTGCTTCCGGCGGTGCCGCAATGCGCGAATGCAAATACTTTGCCAACGGGACCATTGACGTTCCAACCATGACGATCATCACGGCATGGGTCCCAGTGGGTTCCCGACCCTGCATAGGAGATGAGGTACCTGAGCCAAATAGCTCCGCAGGATCCTGGAGCAGCCAAGCGGAGATAGAACTCAGGGACAAATTCACTGCCCTAGCCCAAAGGCCAATCGCCTTATGGGGGCCTGGGGCAGAAGTGGAGATTCTAGATCCCATCGAGCTTCGCGTTCAGGCTGAGACAGCTGTTGTGTCCGGCACTTTATTGGGTCGATCCGCTGACATTCGCTTTAGACCGGTAGCTGCTCGGTGGGAAATCTCTACTGGGTCTGAGCTCTATGGCTTTCACAAAAACCACAGCTTCGATGCACCAGGCAGTTACATTGCCCGGGCATTCGTTCGATACGAGGTCGATTATCGGCACTCTTCCGCAAACTGGGTCTTTGGTGCCGCCCAGTGGGAACTCAGTTCAAACAAATTGGCCATAGTGGTGATTGAAAGAGAGCGGCGAACGCTGTTGGTGGGATGATTGTGGGCGGGGAGTTCAGAATTTACTCAGGTTGAGTTCATAGAATCCTCAGTCTTGCCCTAGAGAATTTGGGCAACTTGAAAGGATTCACATGTCTGAGTGGAATCGCTCTGGTGACAGCCAGTTCAGCTTCGGCAACACCTACTTGGCTCCGGTGACAGCTCCTGCAAAGCGCAAGCGTCGCCCTATTCGCGCCCTTGGTGTTGCACTACTTGCCCTAACCGCAGCTCTGATTGGTGGAGTGGTTGGCTCCACGGCATTCACTCTTTCTTATCTTTCGATCTCTCAGCCGGCACCGGTTGTCGTGAACAACACGGAGCAGGTCAACTGGGTGACTGGGGCTGCGGCTAATGCAGCACCGTCTGTTGTCACACTGGCAGTTCAGTCCAAGGATGGATCAGGTTCCGGATCCGGTGTTGCACTGACCGAGGATGGCTATGTGCTGACTAACGCTCACGTTGTTACCCTCGGTGGTCTCACCGAAAACCCAAGCATCACGGTTCAGCTTTGGGATGGTTCGGTGTTTCCCGCCAAGCTAATCGGCTATGACTCGGTTTACGACCTTGCGGTCGTCAAGGTCCAGGTGACAGGGCTCAAGCCAATAACTTTTTCCGACTCTGACAAGCTAAATGTCGGTGAGAATGTGGTCGCCATTGGAGCACCGTTGGGCCTAGCCTCCACCGTCACCGAAGGAATCATTTCTGCACTGAATCGCACCATTCAGGTCGCAAGTGCCGAGGTGAGCGAGAATCCTGGACTGCAGTTCTGGAACGGCACAGGAAATGCACCTATCTCACTTCAGGTGATCCAAACCGATGCTGCCATCAACCCAGGTAACTCAGGTGGTGCACTTGTGAATAGCCAGGGTGAACTAATTGGCATCAACGTTGCTATTGCAACCGCTGGCAATGGCGAGAGCGGAAGCATCGGAGTCGGTTTTGCGATTCCTTCGAACACCGCTTTCCGCATCTCTCAGGAGATCATCAACACCGGCTCGGCGACTCACGGTCTGCTCGGAGCCATGGTTCGTGATAACACTGTTGAGGACTCAACATTCTCCACCGGTGCTTATGTCGAGAAGCTCACAGCCGGCGGTGCCGCTGAGAAGGCTGGCATTAGGCCGGGCGACGTAGTTGTGAAATTCGCCGGGCAAGCCGTTACTTCGGCTTCCGACCTAACCGCAATGGTGAGGGCCGAACCGGCAGGTGGGCAGGTTGAGGTTGAAGTGCTTCGGGACGGTCAGCGCAAGACCTTCCAGGTAACCCTTGGCGATGCTGCAGACCTAAGATAATCCGCATGGCAGATCAAGATTTCGGCACTCAGTTAGAGGAGAAAGTCCTCCTCGACCAAGGTGATCACGAGCGTTTTTCGCACTACGTTCAGAAGAACAAAATTGTCGAGTCGGCAGTTATGGGCAGTGCGGTAGTGGCTCTGTGCGGCAAGGTTTGGATTCCATCGAGAGACCCCCAAAAGTTTCCGGTTTGCCCAACCTGCCAGGAGATCTACGAGGGGCTAAAGCCCGGAGACGACGAGTCTAAATAAATTCGACTGGGATAGCCGGCTCTCCCCTCGAGAGCCTCAGTGCACCGGTCGGTAACTCGGAAATTGCAAGTTTGTGGTGTTCGCGAGCTTTTTCTACGCCTTGGACGCCCAGATACTCGGTCGCTATTTGCCCATTTACGATCATGGAAACCTGAAGTGCCCGCCCGCCTTGGAGATGCGAAGATACCAGCTCACTTTTAGCGGTGCCAGATTCCAGCACACGGCTAGCAAACTTTCTGCCGCCCCGATTGGTCTTGAGCTTCGAGGTCTTTGCAACATCCACCCAGTCACCGTTGTCGCTGTGAGCAACCAGCTTGTATACAAAGCCTGCGGTTGGGAAACCGGAACCGGTGACCAGGCTGGTGCCAACTCCGTAGCTGTCAATCGGTGCAATCGCCAGCGCTGCGATGGTGTACTCGTCTAGGTCGCTGGTGACTGTGATTTTGGTTTGCTTGGCGCCAAGGTCATCGAGTTGCTTTCGCACCTCAACCGCAGAGGTGGCTAGGTCTCCCGAATCGAGTCTCACGGCACGAATCTTTCCGCCGGTCAGCCGCACCGCGGTTTCGACCGCATTCTTTACGTCATAGGTGTCAACCAGCAGGGTGGTTTCGTTGCCCATTGAGTCAAGCTGCGCTTGAAACGCCTGCTCCTCGCTGTCGTGCAGCAGGGTGAAGGCGTGAGCGCTGGTCCCGGCGGTATCAATGCCGTATTGGTCTCCAGCGGCAAGGTTGCTGGTGGCATCAAAGCCGGCAATGTATGCGGCGCGGGCCGCGGAGACAGCAGCTGACTCGTGGGCTCGGCGCGAGCCCATCTCAATAAGTCTGCGGCTGCCAGCCACCGACTTCATGCGAGCTGCTGCCGCTGCAACCGCAGAGTCATAATTCAAAATCGAGAGGATTACCGTTTCCAGGATCACTGCCTCGGCAAAGCTGCCCTCAACGGTGAGAACAGGGGAGTGGCCGAAGTAAAGCTCACCTTCGCGATAACCAGAGACGTTGCCCTGGAACTTGTAATCGGCAAGCCAAGACAGCGTCTTTTCATCCACTACTGAGTTCGCCGCCAAATAGGACAGCTCTTTCTCGTCGAACCTAAAGTCTCGGATGGCCTCAAGCACCCTGCCGGTGCCGGCCACAACGCCATAGCGTCTTCCGGCTGGAAGCTGACGAGTGAAGACCTCAAACACACACTGCCGATTTGCCTTGCCAGAGCGCAAGGCAGCCTGGAGCATGGTCAGCTCGTAGCGATCGGTATTCAATGCGGTAGACACGCCTTAAGCCTACCTACCCAATCCGCTTTAGACTTAGCGAGTGGATTCCAGACCAATTGGCGTATTCGACTCAGGCGTCGGTGGCTTGACAGTGGCTCGAGCAATCATCGACCAGCTCCCCAACGAATCCATTCATTATGTGGGTGACACCCTCAACTCCCCATACGGACCTAAACCCATCTCAGAGGTTCGCCGTCTTGCCCTTGAGGTAATGGACGAACTTGTGGCATCCGGGGTAAAGCTGTTGGTTATTGCCTGCAACTCTGCCTCTGCCGCAGTACTTCGGGATGCCCGTGAGCGCTACACCGAGGGACTGGGAGTTCCGGTGGTTGAGGTTATCCAGCCCGCGGTGCGTAAGGCAGTTGGAACCTCCAGAAGTCGCAAAGTCGGAGTCATTGGAACCAGCGCAACCATTAACTCCAAGGCCTATGAAGATGCCTTTGCCGCAGCGGTTGACTTTGAAATAACTGCCGCCGCCTGCCCATCGTTTGTTGATTTCGTCGAGCGTGGTGTGACCTCGGGACCAGAACTTCTAAAGGCCGCCGAGGAGTACCTGGCTCCGATCAAGAGCGCCCATGTTGACACCTTGGTTTTGGGATGCACCCACTATCCACTCTTGAATGCAGCTATTTCCTATGTGATGGGTGACAACGTAAACCTAGTTTCGTCCGCGGATGAAACCGCAAAGGATGTCTTTAGAGTGCTAACTGAGCACGACATGCTTGCCTCCAGCGCAGCCAAGCCCAGCTACAAGTTCTACGCAACTGGCGACGCCAAAGAATTCGAGAGCCTGGCCAAACGCTTTTTGGGCCCAGAGGTAAACGATGTAACCCACCTGGAACGAAAGGCAGCAAATGACTAGGCCAAACGGTAGAGCAGAGCACGAACTTCGCGAAGTCAAGATCGAGCGAAACTTCACCATCCACGCCGAAGGTTCGGTCTTGGTTTCCTTTGGCAACACCAAGGTCTTGTGCAACGCATCATTCACCCCCGGTGTCCCACGCTTCAAAAAGGACTCCGGTGAGGGCTGGGTAACTGCCGAGTACGCCATGTTGCCAAGGGCAACCCACGACCGTTCCGACCGCGAAGCCGTTAAGGGAAAAATCGGCGGCCGCACCCACGAGATCTCCAGACTCATTGGTCGCTCACTCCGCGCCGTCATTGACGTCAAAGCGCTGGGGGAGAACACCATTGTTTTGGACTGCGATGTTCTGCAGGCGGACGGCGGTACCAGAACCGCTGCTATCACCGGCGCTTTTGTGGCACTGGCAGATGCGGTTTCATGGGCCAAGAAGCAGGGGCTGATCGCGAAAAGTGCGAAGCCTTTGATCGACACAGTTTCCGCAGTCTCGGTCGGCATCATCGATGGAGTTGCGGTTACCGACCTCGAATATGTCGAGGATGTTAGAGCTGACACCGATATGAACGTCGTGGTCACCGGGCGGGGTCTGTTTGTTGAGGTCCAGGGCACGGCCGAGGCAGAGCCATTTGATCGTGATGAACTCAATCGTCTACTCGAGATGGCGCTAAATGCCAATAAACAGCTTGCCGAAGCGCAGCGTTTGGCACTAGGTGACACCCTGGAAGTCCGCTAGTGGAGATTGTTTTTGCCACCGGGAACAAGCACAAGGCCCAAGAAGCCGAAGCAATTCTCAAGCTGGCAAACCCTAAGGTTCAGGTGCTCACCTACTCGGGACCTGAGCCAATTGAAAGCGGCACCACGTTTTTAGAAAACGCCATGATCAAAGCGCGGGCCGCCTTTGAAGCCACCGGCCAGCTTTCCTTCGCAGATGATTCCGGAATCGCCTGCGAGGTTATGGGGGGAGCCCCCGGCATCTTCTCGGCAATTTGGTCTGGCACCAGAGACGATGCCACCAATAGGAATCTGCTTCTAAAGCAACTTGAAGACATTCCCGCCGAACACCGGGCCGCAGCCTTTATCTGCACCATTGCCTTGGTGGGCCCAGACGAAGAAGTTTCATTTACCGGAATCTGGCCTGGAACCATTTCTTTTGATGTGGCAGGGGATGGTGGATTTGGTTACGACCCGGTTTTTGTGCCTGAGGGATTAGAGGTAACCGCCGCGGAGCTCGAGCCGGAAGTCAAAAACTCGATGTCTCATCGCTCGATGGCGCTTCAACAAATGGCTGAATACCTAGCCCGACGCTGAGTTTTCAGAACCATACATTTCCAATTGTAAAAATTGTAAAGACAATCGGTATCGGTCTGATACATAAGTGTTATCGGAATGTAATCGCTTGCAGTCGAATCTTGTCCGCCCCTTGTTTTATCCTTAGGACACCCTCCTAATGTGTGAGGTTCGGCCAATGTAGGCCGATTTCGAAAGGAAAAATATGTCAACACTACGTCGTCGCGTGGTTGCTCTTGGAGCAACTGCAGTAGCGGCTACCTTGGTAATGGCTGGTTGCGCAAGCACCGAGCCAGTTGCTGAGGAGACCACTGCGACTGAATCTGACGCTTGTGCTGCCTACGAGGCCTACCTGGGCAACGAAGGCACCGAGGTTGAGATTTACACCACCATCATCGACCCAGAGGCATCACTCTTCATTGAGTCATTCGCTGAGTTCGAGGAGTGCACCGGCATCACCATCAACTGGAACGGAACTCAGGAGTTTGAGGCTCAGATCTCTGTTCGCGTTGAGGGTGGAACTGCACCTGACATGGCGATCTTCCCACAGCCTGGCCTATTGGCTAAGTTCGCTGGCAACGGTCTAGTACCTGCAAACGACGCAACTTCTGCTTCGGTTGACGAGAACTACACCGCTGACTGGAAGACCTACGGCACCGTCGACGGAACCTTCTACGGCACCCCACTGGGCGCAAACGTGAAGTCCTTCGTTTGGTACTCACCAAAGACCTTCGCAGACAAGGGTTGGACCATTCCTACCACTTGGGACGAGCTACTAGCTCTATCTGACACCGTCGCAGCTGAGGGCTCTGTACAGCCTTGGTGTGTTGGTTTCGGTTCCGGTGACGCCACCGGTTGGGTTGGAACTGACTGGATGGAAGACCTAATGCTTCGCTTCCAGGACGCTGCAACCTACGACCAGTGGGTATCTGGCGAGCTTCCATTCAACGACCCTAAGGTTGCTGAGGTTCTAGCTGAGGCTGGCAAGATCCTAAAGAACCCTGCTTACGTGGGCGACGTTGCTTCTATCGCTACCACCACCTTCCAGGAGGGTGGCGCTGGCCTAGTTGACGGTAGCTGTGCAATGCACCGTCAGGCATCGTTCATCGGTGGCATCCTTGCTGCTGACTACGGCGCAACCATCGTGGACCCATCGGACACCACCACTGAGGGTGGAATCACCACCTTCTACTTCCCAGGTGTTTCGGCTGACAACAAGCCTGCACTTGGTGGTGGCGAGTTCATTGGTATCTTCGCTGACCGTCCAGAGGTGCACGCTGTTCACCACTACCTAACCACTCCTGAGTGGAACAACAAGAAGGCTGCTCTTGGTGGCTGGTTCTCTGCAAACCTCGGTCTAGACACCGCTAACGTTGCAGACCCAGTAAACAAGGTTGCAGTTGAGATCCTTCAGAACGCATCAACCTTCCGCTTCGATGGCTCCGACGTGATGCCAGCCGAGGTTGGAGCTGGTTCATTCTGGAAGGAAATGACTGCATGGGTAGCTGAGAACAAGTCTGACAAGGCTGTTCTAGACGCTATCTACGCAAGCTGGCCTTACTAATAAGCCACACAGTTACAAATAGCTAAACGAGGCTGTGGGGTCTGCGTATGCAGGCCCCACAGCTCTCTCATAAAGGTTGTTAGGATTCGGTCATGTTCACACTTGCTCTGCACGCGGCGAGGAAAACCCCCGCGGACATCATTGCGGAGAATTTCACTCTGCTGGCACTTGCTCTTTTGAGCTTTGGTGCCGTCATTTTCCTAATCTTCCTTCTTGCCTCACGCACCTCGGTAAAGACCCAAGAATGGTTGAAGTACCTGGTCTTCCTAGTGCCATCAATTTTGCTTTTGGTTGTCGGTTTGATTTACCCGGCAATTCGCACCCTAATTCTGTCCTTCATGGACAAAGAGGCCGAGCAGTTCGTGGGCTTCGAGAACTACATCTGGGCCTTCACAATCCCCGAGATCACTGTGGTGCTTGCAAACACCGCGATCTGGGTCGTTACTGCCCCTGTTCTTTCCACCGTAATCGGTCTGGCAATCGCCTACATGACTGACCGCATGAAGCGTCCAGCCGCTATCAAGTCTCTGATCTTCATGCCGATGGCTATCTCATTCGTGGGTGCCGGTGTGATCTGGAAGTTTGTTTACAACTACCAACCTCGTGAAGACAAGCCGGATATCGGTTTGCTATCCGCAATCTTCAAGGGTCTTGGATTGACTCCACCAAACTGGCTTTTGGAAGCACCGCTTAACACCTTCTTGCTAATCGTGGTCATGATCTGGATTCAAACTGGTTTTGCAATGGTGGTGCTATCTGCCGCATTGAAGAATGTCCCAGATGAGGTGGTCGAAGCCGCCATGCTTGACGGAGCTACTCCATGGAAGCGCTTCTACCTGGTTTCGGTTCCGATGATCCGTGCCACCATCGTTGTGGTGCTAACCACCATCACAATCGGAACCCTGAAGGTCTTCGACATTGTTAGAACTATGACCGGCGGAAACTTCCAGACCAACGTCATCGCCAATGAGATGTACTCCCAGGCCTTTAGGCAGATGAACTATGGTCAGGGTTCTGCTCTGGCGATGATTTTGTTCGTGGCCATCGTTCCGATCATCATCTACAACATTCGCCAACTTCGCCTCGAGAGGACGGAAAGATAATGACCTCTCTAATCAACAAGACCAGGGTGAAGAACAAGGCTAAGAACGTCTTCTCATCGCCATGGGCAGCCTTTGCAGCCTGGGTTATTGCGATTTTGTGGACCATCCCTACCTTTGGTCTGCTCGTTTCGTCTATCCGCCCGGAGCAGGACATCAACACCTCAGGTTGGTGGATGTTCTTCGTGCAGCCAAACGTCTCCTTCGAGAACTACCGTCAGGTGCTGTTCGAGGGAACTACAACTAATCCTCCGCTTTACCAGTTCTTCTTCAACTCGCTAGCAGTTACCTTGCCAGCTGTGATTTTCCCAATCACACTCGCGGTATTTGCGGCTTACTCGTTGGCCTGGTTTGAATTCAAGGGAAGAGACTTCATCTTCTTCTCGATCTTTGCCCTTCAGGTGATTCCGCTCCAGCTAGCCCTGGTGCCGCTGTTGCAGCTTTTTGCTAAGGGTCTGGTTATCGGTGAAGTCACGATCATCCCTGACTTTGACATCACCGGAACCTACATACCGATTTGGATCGCACACACCATCTTCGGTCTGCCGATGGCAATCTTCCTGCTGCACAACTTCCTACGTCAGATTCCTCGCGAATTGATTGAGGCGGCTCGTGTTGATGGAGCCGGTTGGTTCACGCTGTTCTCGAAGATCGTGCTACCGCTCTCGATTCCTGCGATTGCTTCCTTCGCTATCTTCCAGTTCCTATGGGTTTGGAACGACCTTCTGGTCGGTCTCACCTTCGGTGGTGGCGCTAAGGAAGTTGCACCGATGACGGTTCGTTTGGCTGAAATGGTGGGAACTCGTGGTTCTGGCTGGGAGCTGTTGACCGCTGGTGCCTTCGTTTCGATTATCGTTCCGCTGATCGTGTTCTTTGCGCTGCAGCGCTACTTCGTAAGAGGCTTGCTAGCCGGATCGGTTAAGGGTTAGTCGAAAGCGCCCCTAGCAGGATTCGAACCTGCGCTCCCGCCTCCGGAGGGCGGTGCTCTATCCCCTGAGCTATAGGGGCGGGGACTCGTTTAGCCTAGCATCGGCAAAGTTTTTAGCTCCTCACCGACTTTTGACCGGACTTGATTTCTCGGTTTTGAGTTCGAGGTATTTCGGTGCTTTGGCGAAAGCTCTCTTCGATTCCAAGGCCTTGCACGGGTATGATTTAGGTTCACCGCTGAAATCAATCTCGTCGGTTGCCATACCCGAAGGAATCAGGTCCCAAGTGACTCCCAACCAGCTATCGGAAGCCATTGTTGCCGCATTGCGCGCGCTGGTTGCTGCTGGCTCCTTGGAAATGGAAGTTCCCAGTGAGGTTGTGGTCGAGCGTCCAAAGAACCGTGAGCACGGAGACTGGGCAACGAACGTCGCGATGCAACTTAGCGCCAAGGCAGGTTTGAAGCCTCGAGACTTCGCAGAACTTTTGGCTTCAGAACTCCAAAAGAGCGCAGGTATCGAGAAGGTCGAGATTGCGGGTCCTGGATTTATAAATCTCTTTGTCTCAAATTCGGCAGCTGGTGAACTAGCTCGTGAGATTGTCGCCGCTGGCTCTGATTACGGTCGCGGAGTTGAGTATCAGGGTGTAAAGCTCAATCTTGAATTTGTTTCAGCTAATCCAACCGGACCAATTCACCTCGGTGGAACCCGTTGGGCGGCGGTTGGAGACTCGCTAGCGAGACTGTTTGAATTTGTCGGTGCTGAGGTGACTCGCGAGTACTACTTCAATGATCACGGAGCTCAAATCGATCGCTTCGCAAGATCGCTGCTTGCGGCTGCCAAAAATGAACCCGCCCCAGAGGATGGCTACGCGGGTGCATATATCCATGAGATCGCCGCTCGTGTTTTGGCTGAGACCGCGGAAGACATTTTGGCTTTGCCGGATTTAGATGCCCAAGAGAAATTCCGCGCTGCCGGCGTTGAGCTGATGTTCCAGCAGATCAGAGAGTCACTGCACGAATTTGGCGTCGACTTCGATGTCTACTTCCATGAGAATTCGCTCTATGAGTCCAAGGCCGTCGAGCGTTCAATTGAGCGCCTGCGTGAAATGGGTCACATCTTCGAAGAAGATGGTGCGATTTGGCTTCGCTCCACCGAATTTGGCGATGATCGCGATCGAGTGATCATTAAAAGCGATGGCGATGCCGCCTACATCGCTGGCGACATTGCCTACTACCAGGACAAGCGCTCCAGGGGATTCGATCGCTGCATCTATATGCTCGGTGCCGACCACCACGGTTACGTACCGCGCATGATGGCACTGTGTTCGGCTTTTGGCGACAAGCCAGGCGAGAATATGGAAATTCTTATCGGCCAAATGGTGAACCTCGTTCGTGGTGGTGAGCCAGTCCGCATGTCCAAGCGCGCTGGCACCGTAGTGACCATGGAGGATCTGGTTGATGTGGTCGGTGTTGATGCCGCACGCTACGCCTTAGCCCGCTCGTCCATCAACTCCTCGCTGGATGTGGATCTAGAGCAACTGACAAAGAAGACCAATGACAATCCGGTTTTCTACGTGCAGTACGCACACGCTCGCACCAAGCAGGTTGCCAAGAATGCCGCATCTTTGAATGTTGACGATTCTGAGTTCGAGCCTGCGCTACTGAGCCACGAGTCGGAAGCAGAGCTGTTGGCAAACCTCAGTGAGTTCCCAAGGGTGATTCAGCAGGCAGCCCAGTTCAGAGAGCCGCACCGCATCGCAAGATACATCGAAGTTGTGGCGGGTAGCTATCACCGCTGGTATGACAACTGTCGCGTAACCCCACTGGGTGGCGGCGAGGTCGAGACTGTGCACCGCACCAGGCTGTGGCTGAACAATGCGGCCAGTGTTGTTCTAGCTAATGGATTGTCGCTACTCGGCGTCTCAGCACCGGAGAGGATGTAGCAGTGAAGAATCCGCTAGCTCCCGAGTGGCTAAATGTGCCGGCAGATCTCAATGCCATCGATGCACGTATCTGGCCGAGAACCGCAAAGCGAAACAGCTATGGCGAACTCACCATCGGTGACGTCTCAGTCTCTGCGCTAATGCGCCAGTATGGCTCACCCCTGTATGTGGTCGACCAAGAAGATTTTGAGACCAGGCTGCTGTCTATAAAGCGTGCCTTTAGCGATGCCGCCAACAAGATTGGAACCACAGCAAAGCTCTACTACGCATCCAAGTCGCTATTGACCTCAGATGTGGTGCGCTGGGTGATTGACGCAGGACTGTCGGTGGATGTTTCCACCGGTGGCGAATTGGCGGTTGCGCTTGCTGCCGGTGCAAAGGGTGAGCGACTTGGCTTACACGGAAACAACAAGTCTTTGGTGGAAATCAGCAAGGCCATCGCATCTGATATCGGTGCCATTGTTATTGACTCAGAACTTGAGATCGAAAGAATTGCGGCAGTCGCGCTGGCCCAGGGTAAAAACCAAGCGGTTCGACTTCGCGTAAATTCTGGCGTGCATGCCCACACCCACGAGCACCTGGCTACCGCAAGAGAAGACCAGAAGTTTGGCGTTGCGCTAACCGATGTGCCAGAGCTGGTAGCCAAGATTCGCTCTCACAGTCACCTGCGCTTTTTGGGACTGCACTCTCACATCGGATCACAGATTTTTGTGGTGGATGGTTTTGTTGCTGCAGCCGAGCGCCTCCTGGATGTCCACGCCCAGCTTCTAAAGTCCGGTGATGTTCCAGAGCTCAATCTCGGTGGCGGATTTGGAATCGCATATACCGAAGCCGATAAGCCACTGGGCATTGAGGATATGGCGGGCAGAATCATGCAGGCGGTTGCCGCCAAGTGCGCCGCTTTGGGCATCGCGATTCCAAAGCTTGCCTTTGAGCCTGGTCGAATTATTTCGGGACCTGCCGGCATCACGCTCTACTCGGTGGGCACCATTAAAGACGTCACTGTCTCCGAGCAGGGGATGGGTGCCACTCGTAAGTATGTGAGTGTCGATGGCGGTATGAGCGATAACGCTCGCCCGGCACTCTACCAAGCAGAATATTCGGCAATGATCGCATCTAGGGTGACCTCGGCAACGCCAGCTTTGGCTCGCGTTGTTGGCAAGCACTGCGAGTCCGGGGACATCGTGGTTCGTCACGACTACCTACCGTCAGATATCTCGGTGAACGATGTTTTGGCAGTTGCGGCAACCGGCGCATACTGCTTCTCGCTTTCTTCTAACTACAACTTCCTAACCCGACCAGCGATGGTTGCCGTCAAATCCGGTAAGAGCTCGCTGTTGATTAGGGCTGAAACAGAGAATGACCTACTAAGCCGCGATGCCGGCATTGGTAATGGAAAGGCATAGCCATGGAAATCGCTTATCGCCCAATTCGAATCGCCCTGCTAGGCGCTGGCTCGGTCGGCTCCCAGGTGGCAAGGTTGCTAATTGAGAATCGTCACGAACTAGCCCAGCGAGTCGGTGCTGACCTTGAGTTGGTTGGCATTGCAGTTCGCAACCTCGACTCCGCAAGAAATGGCAACCTGCCTAAGGAACTACTCACTCTCGACGCCGAATCTCTAATCAAGGCCGCGGACATTGTGATTGAACTCATCGGCGGCATCGAGCCTGCCAAGAGCTACATCAGCCTGGCCCTGAACTCCGGCGCCGATGTGATCACGGCCAACAAGGCACTTATCGCAGCCCACGGAACCGAGCTGTTTGACCTCGCTGAACAACTTGGTGCACAGCTTTACTTTGAGGCCGCGGTCGGTGGTGCAATTCCAATCATTCGCCCACTGCGCGAGTCGCTTGCCGGTGACAAGGTAAACAAGGTGATGGGTATTGTCAACGGCACCACAAACTTCATCCTGGATCGAATGGATTCCACCGGAGCAAGCTTTGCGGATGCCCTGGCCGAGGCTCAGCAGCTTGGCTACGCCGAGGCAGACCCAACCGCAGATGTTGAAGGTTATGACGCCGCTAGTAAGGCCGCCATCTTGGCCTCGCTCGCGTTCCACACCGAGATGCCGGTTGAGAGCGTGTATCGCGAGGGAATCTCAGAGGTGACTGCGCTGCAGATCGAGACTGCCCGTGAGGCTGGTTACGCCGTGAAGCTATTGGCAATTTGCGAGCGAGTGCCAGCAGCCGATGGCCACCCTGAGGGCATCGTCGCAAGAGTTCACCCGACCTTGATCCCGGATGATCACCCACTGGCTGCGGTTCGCGGTGCATACAACGCGGTGTTCATTGAGGCCGAGAGCGCCGGAAGGCTTATGTTCTACGGCGCTGGCGCTGGCGGACCGGAGACCGCATCGGCGGTCTTGGGAGACCTAGTGGGTGCCGCTAAGCGTCACCTTGCAGGAGGCCCGGGCATCGCAGATTCGGTTCACGCCAACCTAGACATCCTGCCGGTGCAGTCGGTTACCACCAGGTTCCAGATCACCCTGCAGGTGAATGACCTTCCTGGAGTTTTGGCTTCGGTTGCCACGGTATTTGCTCAGCATGGCGTTAGCGTTGAAACCGTAGATCAGAATGCCGCGGGTCAGAACACCGGCGCGCTTTTGACCATCATGACCCACGCCGCAGGTGAGGGCGAACTTGAGTCGGTTGTCGAGGATCTGCGAGGCAACGCTGCAGTTCAGAAAGTGAACTCGGTTATCCGAGTGGAGGGAATCTAATGGCTCACCAGTGGCGCGGCGTAATCCGCGAATACTTCGACCGACTTCCATTTACCCAGGATGACCCAATTGTGACCTTGGGTGAGGGCGGAACCCCATTGATCGAGGCACCGGCGCTCGCAAAACTCTTGGATGTTGGCAGTGTTCACCTGAAGTTTGAGGGCATGAACCCAACCGGATCCTTCAAGGACCGCGGCATGACCACCGCGGTTTCCAAGGCCAAAGGAAAAGGCGCGAAGGCCGTAATCGCGGCATCAACCGGCAACACATCGGCTGCGGCTGCTGCCTATGCGGTTGCCGGCGGCATGCAGTCGGTGGTTTTGGTTCCAGCCGGCAAGATTTCCTGGGGCAAGCTGTCCCAGGCTGTTGCCCACAAGGCGCAGATTCTGCAGGTTCGTGGCAACTTTGATGACTGTCTGAGACTCGCACGCGAACTAAGCGAGAGCTACCCGGTGTTCTTGGTGAACTCGGTAAACCCAGATCGCCTGCAGGGTCAGAAGACCGCTGCCTTTGAGGTCTTTGATGCTCTTGGTTTCGCGCCGGATTTGCACGCCATGCCACTTGGTAACGCCGGAAACATCTCGGCTTACCACCTAGGATACCGCGAGGACCGTGACGCCGGACGCATTCAAAAGCTACCGATGCTCTATGGCATCCAGGCTGCTGGCTCGGCACCATTTATTGTCGGTAGGCCGGTTACTAAGCCGGACACCATCGCAACCGCCATCCGCATTGGTAACCCAGCTTCCTGGGATCTGGCACAAGCCGCCAAAGCGGACACCAACGGTGCCTTTGGTGCGGTCAGCGACAAGGACATTTTGTGGATGCACCGCTTCCTGTCTCAGGAGGCCGGAGTATTCGTGGAACCATCCAGCGCAACTGGTGCAGCTGGGCTATTGCAGGCCAAGCTAAAGGGCGAACTTCCAAAGGTCGATTCCATCGTCGTGACCGTTACCGGTCACGGCTTGAAAGACCCGGACTGGGCACTGAAGGATGAGCGTGGTCGCCAGATTAAGCCAAAGAAGGTAACCGCAACCGCAGACTCGGTCGCAGGTCTATTGGGCTTGGAGAAAAACAAATGACCAAGGTTTCGGTAAAGATCCCCGCGACCAGCGCGAACCTCGGCCCTGGGTTTGACACCTTAGGCATGGCGCTTAGTTTTTACGACAACTACTCCGCAGAGGTCATCGCCAGCGGCTTAGAGATTTCCGTCATCGGCGAGGGGGAGAAGGACATTGCTCTTGATTCGAGCAACCTGATCTACTCCACCATCGCTTTTGTCTTTGCCAAGTTCAAAAAGACTGTCCCACCACTTCGCATCACCTGTCACAACAACATTCCACACGGTCGCGGCATGGGGTCCTCCGGAGCCGCGGTTTCCGGCGGCGTTATGTTGGCGGCTGGGTTACTGCAGCCAGAAATCATGCTCACCGAACAGCAGCTTTTGGACTTTGCAACCGAACTTGAAGGCCACCCGGACAATGTTGCGCCAGCACTCTTTGGTGGGTTGACCATCGCCTGGAAGGACGAGACTGGTCCGCACCACAAGAAGCTAACCGTGCACCGCGGTGTCTCACCTTTGGTTTTGGTACCGCCAAACCAGATGTCCACCAAGCTGGCTAGAAGCCTGCAGCCAGAGTCGGTGCCACACACCGATGCTGTTTTCAATGTCTCGCGTTCTGCACTTTTGGTGGCGGCGCTAACCCAGAGCCCGGAACTAATGTTTGCTGCCACCGAGGATCGCCTGCACCAGAACTACCGTGCCAGCGCCATGCCAGAGACCAGCAGACTTATCGAACAGCTTCGCGCTCAGGGTCACCCAGCCGTGGTCTCCGGAGCCGGTCCTTCGGTGCTGGTTCTAGAAGATGACCCAGCCAAGCGAGTTGCGGCCGTGGCGTTCGTGGAGCGTGAGTTTCCAACTTGGAAGCCACTTTCACTTGCGGTTGATTTCAAAGGTGCTAGTGTTGAGGTGCAGTCTGGATCAGGCGTCTAAAAGCCCGCCACTGCATTCTCAAGAAATTCTTCACAAATCCGGCACATTTGCCGCCAAGAAACGAGTAATAACCACATGGATGAAATCCAGCAGGACAAGCCTGTAAAAAGAACCCGCCGCGCAACCAGCGCAACAGTTTCCATCGATGGCACCGAGGCTCCAAAGGCTGCTAAGGCACCTAAGGCTGCCGAGTCAGAGGCAAAGGCTCCTAGCGATGCCGAGCCAAAGACTGAAAACCGTCGTCGTTCCCGCCCAGCCCGCGGTGAGTCCAAGGCAGAAGGTGGCGAAAGCAACTCTTCTTCTGAGGGTTCCTCCGAGCGCGGCGAGGCTCGCGAAGATCGCGAGACCAGAAGCTCAGACCGCGACAACAACCGTGACCGTGATGACGATCGTCGTGGCGGAAACCGCAACCGTCGTGGCCGCTACCGCGACCGCGACCGTCGTCGCGGCCCTGGATCGCAGGACGAGTCAGAGCCAGAGATCACTGAGGATGACGTACTAGTTCCAGTTGCTGGAATCTTGGACGTCTTGGAGAACTACGCGTTCTTGCGCACCTCCGGTTACCTTCCTGGTCCAAACGATGTTTATGTCTCCCTTGGTCAGGTTAAGAAGTACTCCCTTCGCAAGGGTGACGCAGTTGTTGGTGCAATCCGCCAGCCTCGCGAGGACGTGAACAATCAGCGCCAGAAGTTCAACGCTTTGGTTCGAGTTGACTCGGTCAACGGCCAGACCTTGGAAGAGGCGGCAAACCGCGTTGACTTTGGCAAGCTAACCCCGCTCTACCCAGACACTCGTCTGCGCCTAGAGACGGACAGCAAGAAGCTTTCAACCAGAATCATCGACTTGGTAGCCCCAATTGGTAAGGGTCAGCGTGGTCTGATCGTTTCTCCACCAAAGGCCGGTAAGACCTTGGTGCTGCAGGCAATCGCAAACGCAATCGCGACCAACAACCCAGAGGTTCACCTAATGGTTGTTCTGGTTGACGAGCGTCCAGAAGAAGTTACCGACATGCAGCGCACCGTCAAGGGTGAGGTTATTGCCTCCACCTTCGACCGCCCTGCCGATGACCACACCACCGTGGCAGAGTTAGCAATCGAGCGTGCAAAGCGTTTGGTTGAGCTGGGTCACGACGTTGTTGTGCTACTCGACTCGATCACCCGCCTGGGCCGCGCTTACAACCTAAGCGCACCAGCATCTGGACGTATCCTCTCCGGTGGTGTTGATTCCTCAGCCCTTTACCCGCCAAAGCGCTTCTTCGGTGCCGCTCGAAACATCGAAAACGGTGGATCGCTAACCATCCTGGCAACCGCCTTGGTTGAGACCGGTTCAAAGATGGACGAGGTTATCTTCGAGGAGTTCAAGGGAACCGGAAACATGGAGCTTCGCCTGTCCCGCCAGTTGGCAGACAAGCGCATCTTCCCTGCGGTTGACATCAACGCATCAGGAACTCGTCGCGAAGAGATGCTGATGAGCCCACAGGAGACCAAGATCATCTGGAAGCTCCGTCGTGCGCTTGCAGGTCTTGAGCAGCAGCAGGCCTTGGAGCTTGTGCTCTCTCGCCTGAAGGACACCGCATCTAACGTGGAGTTCTTGCTAAAGCTTGAGAAGTCGATGCCGGTCCCACAGGAAAGTGACTCGGAGTAACTTTGCTTGATTCGCTTGCAGGCCTAAGGGCTGAGCACGCGAGTTTGCAGGAGCAACTCAGCGACTCAGCCATCCACACCAACCCAGCGTTGGCCAAGAAGCTGAACCGTCGCTACGCGGAGCTTTCGGCAATCATGAACGCTGAGAGCAATCTGCTCAAAGTCACCGAGGATTTGGCAGCAGCCAAGGAATTGGCAAAGGAAGACGAAGCATTCGCCGAGGAGCTTCCAGGCTTAGAGCAGCAGCTCAAGGATGCCGGCGAGAAGCTTCGCAGGCTACTAATTCCTAGAGACCCGGACGATGGCCGCGATGTCATCATGGAAGTCAAGGCTGGCGAGGGTGGTGCCGAATCGGCACTGTTCGCAGGCGATTTGCTTCGAATGTATATCCAGTACGCCAACTCCAAGGGTTGGAAGACCGAAATTCTTGACCGGACCGAGTCTGACCTTGGTGGCATCAAGGATGTTCAAGTTGCCATCAAGTCCAATGCCACCGATCCTGCCGATGGGGTTTGGGCCCACATGAAGTATGAAGGTGGCGTGCACCGCGTGCAGCGCGTGCCGGTCACTGAAACTCAGGGTCGCATTCACACCTCAGCTGCCGGAGTATTGGTTTTCCCTGAGGTTGATGAGCCCGAAGAAGTTGAGATCAGCCAGAACGAGATCCGCATTGACGTGTTTCGCTCTTCCGGCCCGGGAGGTCAGTCGGTAAACACCACAGACTCCGCAGTTCGAATCACCCACTTACCAACCGGCATCGTGGTCTCGATGCAGAACGAAAAGTCCCAGCTGCAGAACCGCGAAGCAGCGATGCGTGTATTGCGCGCCAGAATCTTGGCTGCTCAGCAGGAGGCCATCGAGGCCGAGCAATCTGCCGCTCGCCGCTCCCAGGTGAAATCGGTGGACCGCTCGGAGCGAATTCGCACCTACAACTTCCCAGAGAACCGCATCGCCGATCACCGCACCGGTTACAAGTCATACAACTTGGACCAGGTTATGGACGGCGCCCTGGAGCCAATTGTTCAGTCCGCAATCAAGATGGACGAAGAAGCCAGACTCGCAGCCCTTCAGGGTGAGTAGTGAAGCTCTCTGAAGCGCTTGCCCTGGCGAGCCAGAAGCTTTCTCAAGCGGGCGTGCCATCCCCGCAAGCTGATGCAACCTGGTTGCTCTGCCACATTCTGGAAACCGACCGCTCGGATCTTTTAACCCGAATAACTTTTGATCAAGAGCTAACTATCGAGCAAAAGTTGGCTTTTGGCGATGCCTTGGCCAGGCGAGAAAAGCGCGAACCGCTGCAGCACATCACGGGAACCGCAGCCTTTCGTTCGCTTGAACTAAAGGTCGGTCCCGGGGTGTTTGTCCCAAGGCCGGAGACCGAGCAGGTCGTGCAGTATGCGATTGACTACCTCAGACAGTTACCAGTGCCGGGCAAGGCCATCGATCTAGGCACGGGTTCCGGAGCAATTGCCATCGCAATGGCCTTCGAGGTGCCGCAAACCAAGGTCTATGCCGTTGAGCTATCTGAGGACGCTCATAAGTATGCAGCCAGCAACATCGCCAAAAACAATGTTTCGGTGGAGCTAAGGCTCGGTGCGATGCAGGAGGTGGTTGGTGATCTGATTGGGCAGCTGGACGTTGTTATTTCAAACCCGCCCTACATTCCTGACTCGGCAATCCCAATTGACCCCGAGGTTAGGGATTACGACCCGGACCTCGCCCTTTACGGGGGAGAAGATGGCCTCGACGTGATTCGGGATATCTCCGGCATCGGGGCAGCGCTACTGCGGCCAGGAGGCCTTTTGGTTCTGGAGCACGCAGACGGGCAGTCAGATGCCATCCGTGAATTACTATTGAATGACGGCTGGTTTAGCGTTTCTGCATTTCAGGATGCAACTTTGCGATACCGAACCATTACGGCGATTAGATAGCGAGGCAAAATGCGGGTTTATGACTGCTCGGTTGATACCGATTTGCTCACTGGATTTCGCCAAGCCAAGGTTGGCCTTGGACGCGGCGAAGTCGTCGTTCTGCCAACCGACACTGTTTACGGTGTAGCGGTCGATGCCTTCAACGCCAAGGCTGTGGAAGCGCTACTGAATCTAAAGGGTCGTGAGCGCACCTCGCCACCTCCAGTGCTGATTCCCAAGGTAGAGACCATGTCTGCCCTCGCTCATGATTTGCCACTGGTTGCAAACCAGCTGGCAGCTGCCTTTTGGCCTGGAGCGCTAACCATGGTTTTGCAAGCTCAGAGCACCCTGGAGTGGGACTTGGGGGAGACCCGCGGCACAGTTGCCCTCAGAGTGCCGGACCACAAGATCACGCTGGCACTTTTGGAAGATTCCGGTCCAATGGCGGTTTCGAGTGCAAACCTAACCGGTCAGCCGGCGGCGGTAAACGTTCAGCAAGCCGTGGATTACTTTGGCGATAAGGTCTCAACCTATTTGGATGGCGGAGCTAGCCCAAAGGGCGAGGCCTCCACGATCTTGGACCTTTCTCAGGTAAGAGCGGGTGAACCAATTCGAGTGCTGCGATTGGGTGCATTGTCTTTGGACCGCATTCGCAGCGTTATCGGGGATGTCGAGCTCAAGGTCGACTAAATGAGGGCCTATTTCCTAGTCGCGCTGCTAACCGCTCTAGTCACCTATTTGGCGACCTGGGGAGTTAGGTGGACGGCCCGGAGATTCAACATTCACCCAGCCATTCGCGAGCGTGATGTCCACAAGTCACCAACACCTCGCATCGGCGGTGTGGCCATGTTTATTGGCCTCGGTGCCGGCATCTTGGCCGCTGGAAGCTTCGGTTGGTTCGACTCGATTTTCCTAAACCCAGGTCCAATTTGGGCGGTGCTCGCGGCATCTGCGGTGATCATTGTGGTTGGTCTTTTAGACGATCTGGTTGAGCTTGACTGGACCGCCAAGATGGGTGGCCAGATGGGCGCGGCTTGGATTTTGGCTGCATCGGGCATCCAGATTGTCTCGCTGCCGATTGGTGGCCTAACGGTTGGTAGTTTTGCAGTTTCGTTTGCGGTGACAGTCTTTGTGATCGTGCTGATCATGAACGCAGTGAACTTCATCGATGGCCTGGATGGGTTGGCGGCCGGAGTGGTGGGCATTGGCACGCTGGCGTTCTTTGTTTACACCTATTTGCTGGCTCAGCAAACTTCTCCCACAAACTACTTCTCAATCGCTGGCCTATTGGCGGCGTTGGTACTTGGAATGGTTGCCGGTTTCCTTCCTCACAACTGGCGTCCGGCAAAAATCTTCATGGGCGACTCCGGAGCCATGCTCCTAGGTCTATTGATGGCGGTTGGAGCCATCACTGTCACAGGTTCGATTGACCCGGCGACAGTGACCAGAAACGACCTGCTGCCAGCATTGATTCCGCTTGCGCTGCCGGTATTGATTTTGATCATTCCACTGCTGGATCTATTGCTTGCCGTGGTGCGCAGGCTTCGTCGAGGTCAGTCGCCGTTTGCCGCAGACCGGGAGCACCTGCACCACCAGCTCCAGGACGTTGGTCACTCGCACCAGGGCGCGGTGATGGTCTTCTATCACTGGACGGCACTGGTTTCGATCTCACTTTTGCTGTTCTTTTGGTTGGACTGGCCGCAGGTCATGGTCATATTTGGGTTCTGGTTGATTTTGGCCTTGGTCCACACCTACTGGCCGGTATTCAAAAGAAGATACAAATTCAGAAAGGCACTCCGTGGCAACTAGTACTACCCAGGTCTTTGCAAAGGCCCTAAAGCTCAGCGCTCTGCTAGTTGTAACGGTGGCCGCCGTCTGCTCACTGGTTGGCTACCTATTGGTGGGTGTCGACGGCGTATTGACCGCTATGTTGGGTTCGGCGATCGCGTTGGTGTTTACCTCGATGACCATCCTCAGCGTGCTGTTTGGGGCAAGGCTGCCGCTTGGTGGGTTCTACGGTCTTGTGCTGGGCGGATGGCTTCTAAAAGTGGTGCTTTTTGGGATTCTGCTGGCGGTTCTGCAGCGTATGGAATTCATTCACGGACCAACGCTGTTTTTTGCCATCGTTATAAGCGTTTTGGGGTCGCTGGGAATCGATTCTTGGGTGGTTCTGCGCTCTCGAATCCCAACTATTGATTCGCGGGATTAGTTTTTTCGATTTCGTGGTTTAGAACAGGAATTAGTCCTATAAACTTTTGAGGAATTCCTAAGACCACCCGCGGGGTTTACCACGCCGCCCGAGCCAGGAGTATGAAGCTGTTTAGTGCACTGACTCTGTTTGCGGCTGAAGAGGGTGGTTTCCACCCGCCTTCGATCATGGAGTTCTACCCGGAGATTGTCGCCTTTGAGGGCACTCCATTTGCCATCAACCGAATCATGATGATTCGTTTGATCGTGCTCGCAGTTTTGTTGGTTTTGTTCTACTTCTGGACCCGTTCGTTCAAGAAGGCAGTCCGCACCGGAAACGTGGTTCCTGGTCGCTTCCAGCTACTTGGTGAGATGGCTCTGAACTTTGTTCGCAAGAGCATTGCTCACGACCAGTTGGGCGAGAAGGATGGCGAGCGCTTCCTGCCGCTACTGACCACCATCTTCTTCATGGTTCTGGGTATGAACATCACCGGAATCATTCCGTTCGCAAACATCGCGGCCAGCTCGGTTGTTGGTCTGCCGATGGTTTTGGCTGCCGTTGCCTACGTCACGTTTATCTATGCGGGTATGCGCAAGCACGGCGTGAAGTTCTTCTCCAACGCGCTTTTCCCGGCCGGTGTGCCAAAGCCGTTCTACGCACTGGTAACTCCAATTGAGTTCCTCTCCACCTTCATTCTTCGTCCGGTGACTTTGGCTCTTCGTCTTTTGATGAACATGATCGCCGGTCACTTGCTCTTGGTGCTTTGCTTCTCGGCAACTCACTTTTTCTTCTTCCAAGCAGATGGATTCTTCAAGCTCTTCGGAGCCGGAACTCTTCTATTTGGATTTGCCTTCACGGTATTTGAGATCTTGGTCTCGGTCCTGCAGGCATACGTATTTACACTTCTGACCACTGTCTACATTCAGTTGGCATTGGCAGACGAACACTAAATAAACCCCACGGAAGGAAATCAAGTGGACGCAGTTAACATCGCCGAACTATCCGGCAACATCGCAGTGGTTGGTTACGGCCTAGCCGCAATCGGTCCAGGAATCGGTGTAGGTCTTGTTGTTTCGAAGACCATCGAGTCCATCGCTCGTCAACCAGAGCTAGCAGGCAAGCTACAGGTCACCATGTGGCTAGGTATCGCCTTTACCGAGGCGCTAGCGCTAATCGGTCTAGCTACCCCATTCATCTTCGTCTAAGCAAAAGGTAAACGATGATTTCAAGGATTCTTGCGGCCGCAGCGGCGGAGGGCGAAGCACTGCCTAACCCGCTGATTCCGGCTGTCTATGACATCGTCTGGTCATCGGTTGTCTTTGTTGTTCTGCTGACGTTCTTCTGGTTCAAGGTTCTCCCTGGATTTAAGAAGATGCTCGATGAGCGTGCTAAGGCAATCGAGGGCCGCTTGGCTGAGGCCGAAGCTGCCCAGCGATCTGCCGAAGAGCGCACCGCATTCATCGAGGCCGAGCAGGCCAAGCTGCGCAGTGAGTCATCATCAATCCGCGAGGAAGCACGCTCCGAAGGAGCTGCCATCCTGGCTGAGATGAAGGCCCAGGCGGCAGCCGAGGCAGAACGCCTACAGCAGACAGTCAAGAACTCACTCGAGGCAGAGCGTGAGGTCGCCCAGCGCGTCCTTCGTGCCGAGATCGGTGAGCTTGCGATTGAACTTGCTTCTCGAATCGTCGGTCAGAAGCTTCAAGAAGATGCCGTCGCCAACAAGGTTGTCGACGACTTCATCTCTGAGCTTGAGGGTAAGAGGGCGTAACAACAAGTGGCATCCAGTACCAGAGCAGCCAAACTAGCGGCCGAGCAAGCGCTCGGTTCGCTATCCGGCCTAACCCTTGAGACCGCAGCAGAATTGTTTGCGGTTGCAAATGCCTTGCAGGAGAGCGCGCAGTTGCGCTCATTACTGACGGATCCTTCCGCCGCAGTAGCAGGCAAGGAAAAGGTTGTTAGGTCGGTATTTGGCGGCAAGATTTCGGATGCTTCCCTCAACCTAACCATCACGCTTGCAAAGCTACGCTGGTCTGCCACTCGCGACATCGCGAAGGTGGCAGAGCAGCTGGCAGTGCGAGTGGTTGCCGGGGTTAGCGCTGACGCTCACGCCCTACAGGCCGAGCTGTTCTCGCTGGAGCAGCTAATCGCCCAGGACAACGAGTTGGAGCTAGCGCTTAGCTCAAACCGTGCATCGGGCGAGCAGAAGCAAGCACTTATCAAGTCGCTTATTTCTGGGAAGCTTTCGGCAGCTGCCGAGCTTCTAGCTCTGCAGGCGGTTCTAAGCCACAGCGTAAAGCGCTATGCAGCGGTATTAGAGAACTACGGCAGCTGGCTAGCCCAGGTAGCGGGGGAGTCAGTTGCACTGATTACCGTTGCTAAGCCGCTCAGCGATGACCAGCTACAGCGATTGGGCAACGCCCTAACCGCAAGTTTCGGCCGCAAACTTCAGCTCAATGTTGAGGTTTCGGAAGATGTAATTGGCGGCGTTCACGTCGCCGTGAACGGTGAGGTCATTGACGCCACCCTTCTAACCAAACTTAACCACGCAAGATTGCAACTGAACTAACCAAAAGAAGCAGAGGAACCAATGTCAGAGCTCAAGATCAACCCGAATGAAATTCGGGATGCCCTGAAGGACTTCGTTTCGTCCTTTGAGCCGCAGGGAACCGACAAGCAAGAGGTCGGCTACGTCATCGACGCTGGCGACGGCATTGCTCACATCGAGGGCCTGCCAAGCGCCATGGCGAACGAGCTATTGCGTTTCTCGGACGGCACCCTGGGTCTAGCACTGAACCTCGACGAGCGCGAGATCGGTGTTGTAGTCCTTGGTGAGTTCACCGGCATCGAAGCCGGTATGGAGGTCTACCGCACCGGTGAGGTGCTCTCCGTGCCAGTTGGAGATGCTTACCTTGGTCGCGTGGTAAACCCGCTGGGTGCACCGATTGACGGTCTAGGCGAGATCAAGAGCGAGGGTCTTCGTGCACTTGAGCTTCAGGCTCCTGGTGTTATGGACCGTAAGAGCGTTCACGAGCCACTGCAGACCGGTATCAAGGCAATCGACGCCATGATCCCAGTTGGTCGTGGACAGCGTCAGCTAATCATTGGTGACCGCCAGACCGGTAAGACTGCAATTGCGGTAGACGCCATCATCAACCAGCGCGACAACTGGCTATCGGGCGATGTAAACAAGCAGGTTCGCTGCATCTACGTTGCAATCGGTCAGAAGGGTTCCACCATCGCTGGTGTGAAGGCAGCCTTGGAAGAGGCCGGAGCAATGGAGTACACCACCATCGTGGCTTCTCCTGCGTCTGACCCAGCTGGTTTCAAGTACCTAGCCCCTTACACCGGTAGCGCAATTGGTCAGCACTGGATGTACGGCGGCAAGCACGTCCTAATCATTTTTGATGACCTGTCGAAGCAGGCCGAGGCTTACCGTGCGGTATCGCTACTACTACGTCGCCCACCAGGCCGCGAAGCTTACCCAGGTGACGTTTTCTACTTGCACTCCCGCCTACTAGAGCGCTGTGCAAAGCTCTCTGACGCCATGGGTGCCGGTTCGATGACTGGACTTCCAATCATCGAGACCAAGGCAAACGACGTTTCTGCATACATTCCGACCAACGTGATTTCGATCACCGACGGTCAGATCTTCTTGCAGTCAGACCTGTTCAACGCCAACCAGCGTCCAGCTATCGACGTGGGTATCTCCGTATCCCGTGTTGGTGGTGCGGCTCAGCTAAAGGGCATCAAGAAGGTTTCCGGAACTCTGAAGCTAGAGCTAGCTCAGTACCGTTCCTTGGAAGCCTTCGCAATGTTCGCATCTGACCTAGATGCAGCTAGCCGCAAGCAGCTGGAGCGTGGTGCACGCTTGACTGAGCTTCTAAAGCAGCCTCAGTTCTCGCCATACCCAGTTGAGGACCAGACCGTTTCGATCTGGGCCGGTACCACTGGCAAGCTAGACGAGGTTCCAGTTCAGGACATCCTGCGCTTTGAGCGCGAGTTCTTGGACTACCTAAAGCGCAACACTTCGGCACTGACTGTGATTCGTGAGACCGAGAAGCTAGAAGACGACACCGTCAACGAGCTTGAGAAGGCAATCGAGCACTTCAAGAAGATGTTCCAGCTTCACACCGGTGAGCCACTAGTCAAGGCCGGTAAGGAAGAAGTCAAGGCTCTAGCTGACGAGCAGGTCGGCCAAGAGAAGATCGTTATTCAGAAGCGATAGGGAATAGGTAAGGGTTTAGGTTATGGGTGCGCAACTTCGGGTCTACAGGCAGAAGATTAAGTCTGCCAAGACGACCAAGAAGATTACCCGTGCAATGGAGCTGATCTCGGCATCGAGAATTCAGAAAGCCCAGCAGCGGGTCGCTGCCTCTACCCCTTATACCCGTGCGGTTACCCGTGCAGTATCAGCGGTAGCGTCTCACGCCAACATCGATCACCCGCTAACCCGCGTCAATGACAAGCCAACCCGCGCTGCGGTGTTGATTTTCACCTCTGACCGCGGTCTAGCCGGTGCCTTCTCCTCGGGAGCCCTAAAGGAAGCCGAAGCGCTGACCGTAAGGCTTCGCGAACAGGGGCAGGAAGTTGTTTACTACCTGGTTGGTCGTAAGGCTCTTGCGAACTTCAACTTCCGTCGCCGTCCATACATTCGTGAGTGGACCGGTGGGACTGACCTACCTCAGTTTGAGACCGCAACCGAAATCGCAAACGCTGTTTTGGAGCTGTTCCTAGCTCCTAACGAAGACGGCGGTGTGGACGAGATCTACCTAGTGGGCAACGAGTTTGTCTCGATGATGATCCAGGAGCCAACCACCACTCGCTTGCTACCTCTTGAGGTTGTTGAGCAGCAGGCGGTTGCTGACGCCGAAGTGTTCCCACTGTATGAATTTGAGCCTGAGGCAGACAAGGTGCTAGACGCTTTGCTTCCGGTTTACATCGAGAACCGCATCTACAACGTAATGCTGCAGTCTGCTGCCGCCGAACATGCCGCCCGTCAGAAGGCCATGAAGAGCGCAACCGACAACGCAGACAAGTTGATCCTGAACTACACCCGCTTGGCAAACGCAGCACGTCAGGCAGAAATCACCCAGCAGATTTCGGAAATCGTTGGTGGAGCAGACGCTCTGCAGACGGTTGACGAGGACTAAGAGAAAGAAAGCACAATGGCCGAGAGCACTAAGACAGCAACGGGTCGTATCGCGCGCGTTACCGGACCGGTGGTTGACATCGAGTTTCCACACGATGCGATCCCTGGAATCTACAACGCCCTGACCACCGAGGTCGCTTTTGGTGACCAGAAGTACACGCTTACCCTCGAGGTTGCGCAGCACCTTGGTGACGACCTAGTTCGTGCCATCGCGCTAAAGCCAACCGATGGTTTGGTTCGCGGTGCAATCGTGCAGGACACCGGTTCTCCAATCTCCGTGCCAGTTGGTGATGTCACCAAGGGCAAGGTATTCAACGTTATCGGTGAGGTGCTGAACGGTGAGCCAGGCGAGAAGATTGAGATCACCGAGCGCTGGCCAATCCACCGCACCCCACCTGCATTCGACCAGCTTGAGTCCAAGACTCAGATGTTCGAGACCGGTATCAAGGTCATCGACCTTCTAACCCCTTATGTACAGGGCGGAAAGATCGGTCTATTCGGTGGTGCCGGTGTTGGTAAGACCGTTTTGATCCAGGAAATGATTTACCGCGTGGCAGAAAACCACGATGGTGTTTCGGTATTCGCCGGTGTGGGTGAGCGTACTCGTGAGGGTAACGACCTAATCGAAGAAATGAAGGAAGCCGGCGTTATCGAGAAGACCGCACTGGTCTTCGGTCAGATGGATGAGCCACCTGGGACCCGTTTGCG
>JARXAN010000055.1 GCA_029865895.1 Actinomycetota bacterium | reverse complement strand
CCTCGACGGGTTCATTTGACGGAGGTGTTGCCGAATCCTTCGATGTCGAGGCAGCGGTGCGATTCTGTCGGGAGCGTGGACTTGAAAACCTTTGGCTTGTGGGCTGGAGTTTTGGGACCGAGCTTGCGATCAAATACGGACCTGACCACCAGATTTCGGGTGCGATTCTGATCTCGCCACCGCTGCACCGGGCAACCGATGCGGATCTTTTGAGATGGAATCAAACCGGTAAGCCGCTCATTGCATTAGTTCCAGGTGAGGATGACTATCTAAAGCCTGCCGAGGCTGCTCTCAGGTTTGCAATCGTGCCGCACGCCAAGGTCATGGGCTTTGAGGGCGAGAAGCACCTCTGGGTTGGGGAGAACGCCACCAGGAGAGCGCTTGATGCCATCAGCGAGATAGTAGTGCCAGGGTCAGCACCGCTGGCAACTCAGTTCTAGCTCTTCTCCTGCTTCGGCATCCACACTTCACGAATGATCAGTAGTGCACTGGCTGCCAGCGGAATCGCAATTAGCGCACCTAGAACACCCATCAGTGTTCCACCGGCCAGTGCTGCGATAACCACTGCTGCCGAAGGAATGGAAACCGCCTTCTTCATAACGCGCGGGCTGATTAGGTAGGCATCGATCTGCAGATAGATCAGATAGAAGATTCCCACCGCAAGGGCAGTCTCAAAGCCGGCCAAAAGTGAGAACGAGGTGATCAGCACGAAGGCAATCACCGGACCCACCAGCGGAACAAGTGCAAATAGGAACGCGATAAAGCTCAACAGCAGCACGAATGGTGCCTGCACGATGCTGAGGAAGGTGAACACCACGACAGCGTGGATAAGGGCAATAGAGAGCTGTCCAATTACCCAGCGACCAACCGAGGTGGAAATCTGGTCGCTGATGTTTAGGAAACTCTCGCGCTTTGAGCTGGCGACCAACCTAGATAGGTAGTTCTTGAGTTCTTCTAGCGAAGCCATGAAGTAGAGGGTGAGGATTCCAACCAGAATCACACCGAAGGTGGTGCTAACCACTCCCAAGCCAACCTCAAATACCCCACCGAGCAGCGTCGGCCAGTTCTCGGCGTTGGAGATAAAGTCCACTACGCCGTTGCTGGCGTTGGTTAGGGCACCGCCGAGCATTTGATCCCACTGCGCGATAAGCCCCAGGCTAAAGAAGTTCGCCACCAGGGTGGGAACCTGCTGAATCAAGATTGCCGCTTCTTCAATTGCAAGTGGCAAAGCCATTGCAATCAAAGTGGCTAACGATCCAAAGAAGCCCAAGACCACAACTGTGATTGCCAAAATCTTTGGAAATTTGACCTTCACTAAAAGCTGCACCAAGGGGTTGAGACCGAGGGCTAGAAGTAATGCAAAGACCACGTAGGTGATTACGGTAGCCAGCTGCGAGACGGCAGTGGCGATCAGGATGGCGGTCATCACGCCAAGACCACCGGTTAGGCCAATCGCGAACCCGCCGGTAAGCCTAGTTTTTTGTTCCATCCGCACTCATTCCATCAAACCTCAAGTATCAAGTTACGCAGGTTTTTGCTAAATCCCATTGATTGCCACCGTCAGATTGTGATTCTCGCAGCTTGCCACCGGCCGCAAGCAGCTGTGACTTCGGCCAGAATCGGCCACTCGGGGTAAACTTTCAAGACTGGTAAACACCTACGGAGTTAGTTTGTTGCGCTTTTGGCTATCGATCACCACATTCGTGGTCGGACTGACGCTAACCGCAATCGGACTTGTCAACCAACTAGAGAATCAACCACTGAACTTCATAACCGCCGAGGCGGAACTTTCCACGCCAACCACCTACGTCATGATTCCCAATAAGGTGCTGACCGCCTACCCGGGCAAAGTTTCGGTGACCGCCAATAACGACGGAGAGGTCTTTCTTGCCGCCGGAAGAGAGTCGGACATTGTCGGCTGGATTGGAAAGGCCCAATACAGCGAGACCCGCTTGGGAGTGAACCAAGCCAAAGAAGAGGTAATCATCTCTGAGGTCGAGCGCAGCGGCGGCGGAGAACTTGCAGATCCTCGTGGCTCTGATCTTTGGAGACTCGAGGTGGCAGAGGAGTTCGAGGGAAAGATTTCGGTCCCCGAGGGCAATGAGGTCGGATTGCTGATTGCCGCCAAGGGTGTGGATATGGCACCGAGGAAAATCAAAATTGAGTGGGACCTTCCGGATGAAGGTGCACCAATTGCACCAATCACCATGGTCGGACTGGGCTTGATGCTGGCCGGATCTTTCTGGAGCCTTTGGTTGTTCCTAACCAGCTACCGAAAGTCCGGTATCACCCGCTATTGGCGCGGACCGAAGAGGCCAAAGCCGCAGTTTAAGTTCCCAAATTTCAATAAGAAAAAACCTGAACCATCGCAGCCAACATCCAGACGAGAGGCTCGGACCCTAAAGTTCGCTGCCCTGGTGCTGGTTTCTGCCTCTTTGGCAGGCTGCACCCCTGAATATCAGAATCCGGTCCTGAGCCCAAGCCCAGCTCCAGCGCAGGACACCCTGACGCCGGTGATGACCAAGGACCAGGTTAAGCGCGTGCTTGAGGAGATCACAGCCGTCGTCGCCGACGCCGATGCCGAACTAAACCGCGAGAGCATCGAAGCTAGAGTTTCAGGCCCAGCCCTGGTAGCAAGGCGAGCCGCATACAACATCGCTCGTCGAACCGAGAACCCAGAGCCACCGGCTCCGCTGTTGGCATCTCCAATCCAACTGTTCCTGCCAAGCGCTACAGATACCTGGCCGAGGTCAGTGATGGTTGTAACGGGCGAGCAGACCCTCACCATGATGATTCTTCGCCAGGAGAGTGCGCGCGATCAATACCGCCTGTACCAATACATGGACATCCTGCCCGGCGTTGATTTCCCTGAGGTTGCTGCCGAGGAAATCGGAGCTAACACCGTCAAGGAAGACAGCAAGTTCCTACTAATGCCCCCTGCCGATTTGGCGACCGCAGTCGGCAGTTTGTTGAATGAAGGGCCGGATTCAACCTGGAGCATTTTGGTTGACGGCGATAATCAATACATCGCCGATGTTTCTTCGGTGCAACAGTCTCTGGCTCAGACACTCAGCAATGCCAACGTGACTTTCGATCACAAGATTTCACCGGACGACATGGTGCTGCTCACCTCAGGCGAGGGCGGTGCTCTGGTGGGCATCTACATGATTGATACCTACACGATCATTCCGAAGTCTCCAGGGGATGCCGTTGCAATCTCTGGCCAAGAAGCCGTCTTGCTCGGGGCCGGCGGCAGTGCCACCGGAATTGAGACTCGATATGGAGCGATGCTGCTGTTCCACATGCCGGCGGCTGGTTCGGAATCTAGGGCCAGGCTCTTGGGAGCAACCCAGCAGCTGCTAACCGCCGTTTCACTAGGAGCCCGATGAGTAATTTTTCCGGTGCATTTGATCTCTCCAAGCTGACCAGCCAACCGCAGGCTGCGGGCAATGCTGTCGCCGGTTGGCTAGTTCCTGCCGATGAGCAGGTGCTCAGACGCTACCTGCAGCTTTCTGAGAGCGTTCCAGTGCTGATGCTCATAGTTGACGGTTCTGAGGCTTCAAATGCCGTGAGCGGCCTTGTGGAGCAGGTAATTGCAGCCGCCAAGGGCCGATTTGCCGGAATTCAGGTTGATCTTCGCACCTCACCGCAGCTGGCCCAGGCAATTGGCGTGAGCGAAGCCCCTGCCATGGCAGCAATCCTCGCTGGAGCTCCAACCCCGCTATTCAAGGGAGTTATCAACCAGGAGCAGTTGGTTCAGGTTCTGGGTCAGGTTTTGCAGATGTCGGCGCAGAGCAATCTCAACGGCACGGTAACCGTTTCCGAGGTGGCAAGCGAACGGGTAAAGAAGCTAACCCCTGAGCACCAGGCAGCCGTTGATGCGGTTGAGCGCGGTGATTTGTTGGATGCTCTTGCCAAGTTTGAAAAGCTAGTCGTGGAGTATCCAAGCGACCAGGAGATCAAGGCGGGTCTAGCTCAGGTTCAGCTTCTGCACAGGCTGCAAAATCCGGTTACCGAGACCGAGTTAGATCAGCTGTTCACCCAGGCCGACCAAATCTTGATCACAGGTGATGCGGCGGAGGCTTTCAACCTGCTGCTGGCTCGATTTGCGGTTGACTTTGACCTGCGCGATCAGATCAGGGCAAGGCTCTTGGATCTATTCACCGTCACTGGAGATTCTCACCAAGCGGTACTTGAGGCAAGAAGAAAACTTGCCTCACTGATGTTCTAGGAAAGCTTTAGCCAAACCGAACCCAGTGGGGGAACGGTAATCTCCGCCGAATAAGGCCTGCCGTGGCTCTGGTGCTCCTGGGTCTGCACCCCACCAAAGTTTCCAACCCCGCTACCGCCGTAGACCTCGGCATCGGTGTTCAAAATCTCTGTCCAGAGGCCAGACTTTGGAAGCCCAAGTCGGAAGTTGTGATACGGGTGGCCAGCGAAGTTCACCACCACGGCAATTGGGTTGCCGGCAGCATCGAATCTCAAGAAGCTCAAGATATTCTGATCAGCGTTACCGCCGTCAATCCACTGGAATCCGTCGGGGTCGTGGTCTAGCTCCCAAAGGCTTGGGTTTGCCAAATACAACTTGTTCATATCGCTCACCAACTGCTGCATGCCGCGGTGTGGGTGGTGGTCCAAAAGCCACCAGTCCAAATCTCTCGACTCGCTCCACTCGCTGGGCTGAGCAAATTCTTGACCCATAAACAAAAGTTTCTTGCCCGGGTGAGTCCACATAAAAGCCAGGTAGGCACGCATATTGGCAAGCTTCTGCCAGTGATCGCCCGGCATCTTGGCTAATAGTGAGCCTTTGCCGTGGACGACTTCATCGTGGCTAATCGGCAGCACAAACTTCTCGTCGTATGCGTAGAGCATCGAGAAGGTGATTTCACCGTGGTGGTATTTACGCCAGGCTGGATCGCGCTGGATGTATTCAAGCGAGTCGTGCATCCAGCCCATGTTCCACTTGAATCCAAAGCCCAAGCCACCAAAGTCAGTTGGAGCAGAGACTCCTTGGAATGCGGTTGATTCCTCGGCAATCATGATGATGCCGGGGTTGCGACGGTAGGCGGTGGCGTTTGCCTCCTGGATAAACCGAATTGCATCCAGGTTCTCTCGACCACCGTGAATATTCGGTAGCCACTCGCCATCCTTGCGGCTGTAATCCAGGTAGAGCATCGAGGCCACAGCATCGACTCGCAGCGCATCAACGTGGAATTCCTCTAGCCAGTAGCTGGCATTTGCCACCAGGAAGTTTCTAACCTCGGTGCGACCGAAGTTGAATACGTGGGTTCCCCAGTCCGGGTGATCTCCGCGTCTTGGATCGGCATCCTCGTAGATTGCCTCGCCGTCATATTTTGCTAGCGCCCAGTCATCCTTGGGGAAGTGGGCAGGAACCCAGTCCAGAATCACACCGATGCCGGCATTGTGGAGCTCATCGATTAGGAAGCGAAGATCATCCGGGGTTCCAAAGCGCGAAGTAGGAGCGTAGTAGCCGGTGACCTGGTAGCCCCAGCTGCCGCCAAAAGGGTGCTCGGCAAGCGGCATGAACTCGACATGGGTAAAGCCCAGGTACTTGACGTGACCAATTAGTTCTGGAGCGAGGTCACGGTAATTCTTTGGTCCACGCCAAGATCCCAGGTGAAGTTCGTATATCGACATCGGTGACTTCAGTGCGTCTGTTCTGGCGCGCTGGTTCATCCAGCCCTTGTCTCTCCATTTGTAGTCGCTGACATCAACTACAGATGAGGTGGCAGGCGGCACTTCGGTGCGCCTTGCCATCGGATCAATCTTGGTAATCCAATTCCCAGCTTTGGTGAGAATCTGGAACTTGTAGAGTGCCCCTGGTTTTACTCCAGGGATAAACAGCTCCCAGATTCCGGTCCCGCCCATAGAGCGCATCGGGTAGCAGGTGCCATCCCAGGAGTTGAAATCCCCAACCACGCGGACCGCTTGAGCATTCGGTGCCCAAACTGTAAAGCTCACGCCGGACGTGTCGCCCAATGAGTCGGACTGCTCCACAAGGTGCGCACCCAGTGCCTGCCAGAGTTGCTCGTGTCGACCTTCGCCGATGAGGTGCAGATCCAAATCGCCAATCATCGGTAGGTAGCGATATGGATCATCGCTAACCCATTCGGGAGCAGATTCGTATGTCGAAACCAGGCGGTAGTCACCCGGGAGTTTGCCCTTGCCCTGGTATTCCCAGACTCCGCCAAAGCGGTGGGTTAGCTCGTAGCTGTCCTTTTTGCCTTTGGCCACAACGCTCTTGGCAAATGGGCGAATTGCGCGAATAACCCAGTCTTTGCCATCTTGGTGCAGCCCGAGAATCGTGTGTGGGCTGTGGTGTCGACCGTCAGCTAGGAGTTGGAGTCCTTCGGCTTCTGGATTCATGACTCAACTCTCAAGATGTGGGCAGGCTCTGTGAAGGAGTCTAGGCGGACGTAGTTGTGCTCACCCCAAACAAACTTTTGCCCGGTAATCAAATCGGTCACCTTGATTTCACCCTTAGCACTCAGTGCCGCAAGATTTAGGTGCACTGTGGTCTCGCGAACCGAGTGTGGATCGGTATTGATTACAACCAAGACGGTGTTCGCCTTACCGCCGTTGTGCTCGGCGGCGAGGTGCTTGGAGTAAACCAATACCTCAGGGTCATCGCTGTAGTGCGTGACTATGTTGCGCAGCTGTTCGAGAGCTGGGTTTTCCTTGCGAATCTTGTTCAAAAGGGTAACTCGCGGAATCAAAGTGTCCTGGGACTTCAGTGCGGCATCCCAGTCGCGAACCTTGATCTCAAACTTCTCGCTGTCGATGTTCTCTTCGGCGCCAGGTCGAGCAACTGACTCATAAAGCTCGAAACCTGCATACATACCCCAGGTTGCTCCCGCGGTGGCGGCAATTGTGGCGCGAATCTTGAATGCCGGCTTGCCACCGAACTGCAGGTAGCTGGTGAGGATGTCTGGAGTATTCACCCAAAGTGCCGGGCGGAAGAAATCAGCGCTTTGGTGAGCGAGTTCATTTAGGTACTCAACCAATTCATCTTTGCGATTGCGCCAAGGGAAGTAGCAGTAAGACTGCTGAAAGCCAGCCTTGCCAAGGGCGTGCATCATCGCAGGGCGAGTGAATGCTTCGGCCAGGAAGACTACCTCTGGGTTTACTCGATTAACCTCGGCAATTAGCTTCTGCCAGAAGTCGACCGGCTTGGTGTGTGGGTTATCCACGCGAAAGATTTTCACTCCGAAGGACACCCACTTGTTTACTATGCGGAGTACCTCGTCGAAGATGCCCTGTGGGTCGTTGTCGAAGTTGACCGGGTAGATGTCCTGATACTTCTTAGGTGGGTTCTCGGCATAGGCGATAGAACCATCAGCCCGCTGGGTAAACCACTGTGGGTTGGATTTCACCCATGGGTGATCAGGGGAAGCCTGAAGCGCGAGGTCCATGGCAATCTCAATGCCCAGCTTGTTGGCGGCTTTCACAAAAGACTTGAAGTCTGCCTCGGTGCCAAGCTCAGGGTGAATGGTGTCGTGGCCACCTGCGGTGTTACCGATAGCCCACGGGGAACCTGGGTCGCTGGGTCCTGCAACCAAAGTGTTGTTCGGACCTTTGCGGTGCGAGGTGCCTACCGGGTGGATAGGCGGCAGGTAAAGCACCTCAAAGCCCATCTGGTTTACTCGCGCAAGGCTCTTGGTGGCGGTTTTGAAATTACCGCTGGTGATGGTGCCGTCTTTGGCTCTGATCGCACCCTCGGAACGCGGGAAGAACTCATACCAGGCACCAGATCCTGCGAGTCGGCGCTCGCAGAGCACAGTCCTTTTATCGCTCAGAGTTTCCAAGCTTCGAACCGGGTTGCGATCGGCGAGATCACTGAGTCCCTTTGCCAAAGCGACGTGCAGTCGCTCGGCCGGTGTGGTCCCGGTGGCAGTCAAATGGGCGGCAAAATCGGTGAGGGCTTTTTTGTCTTTGCCCTTGGCATTTTCTGCGAGGCGCTTGAGTAGACGCTCACCCTCAAGCATCATCAACTCTTCGTCAACGCCGGCCTGGAGCTTTACCTCGGTGTTGTGCAGCCAGGTTTGGTACTCGTCATCCCACGCGCTGATCTGAAAACTCCAGTTACCAACCTGGTCCAAAAGAATCTTTGTGGTCCACTGATCAAGCCCCGGGCTGGCTTCGGACAGGCGAATAACTTGAGTTTCGCCCTTAGGCGAAGTCAGGTGCAGTTCAACTGCGATCAGGTCATGGCCCTCGCGGAAGGAGGTTGCGCCGAAGGTGATTACTTCACCCTGAAAGGCTTTGGCGGGGAAGTCTCCGCCGTCCACCTCAGGCCAAACTCTGCTGATTGGAATGCGACCGATGACTTTATTTTCATTACCCACGTTGTCAATTTAGTGAGTTTGTTGAGATGTCGGGCGAAAACCACGCAAAAGGTTATCGAACCAGGAAAAGCTGAATGCTGGTTTCCACCATGCGCAGTTTGGAACCGGCCTGCAAAACGATGTTTCGCTTGGGCGGAAGTTCAAGCGCGCTATCCCAGAGCAATTCGTATTCTTTGATGCCCTTTACCTTGGGCAGAGTGACGTTTTTCACAGCTTCGGTGCCATTCACGACCAGGTGGATGCCTTCTTTGGAGCCGTCGTTCATGAGGTGATACGCCAAGCGCTGCAGAGTGCGGCGCTCTGAGTTGTGCCAGTCTTCGATGCTCATCTCATCGCCGCGCACCGAGAACCAAAGCATTTGGTCATGCTCAGGAGTTGGCTCATCAGTCTTGGTGAAAGTTCGTGGCCTAAGCGCTGGGTATTGCTTGCGCAGTGAGATTAGATGCGAGACGGTTGCCTCAAAATCTAGCTGGTGGCTATTTGGATCCCAGTTTTGCCAGGTTGTTACGTTGTCTTGGCAGTAGGCATTGTTGTTACCGCCCTGGGTCTTGAGTCGCTCATCTCCCGCGGTAATCATTGGGACTCCGGCTGAGAGCAGGAGCGTGCCCATTAGGTTTCGGGCAGCTTTGCGGCGGGCATAGCTGATCGATGGGTTAGGGGATTCGCCCTCAAAGCCGTGGTTGAAGGAAATATTGTGATTTGCACCATCACGATTGCCCTCGCCATTGGCGGAGTTGTGCTTGACGTTGTATGAAACCAGATCCCAAAGCGTGAAGCCATCGTGCGCAGTTATAAAGTTCAGGCTGGCATTTGGACCTTGACGGTTATTCATCAGATCTTGGGATCCGGAGATGCGTCCGGCTAGCTCTTGCACGCCACTGCCGTGGTTGCCATTGCTACGCGCTTGAGAGATATCTGCGAGCCAGAACTTTCGCACCGAATCGCGGTAACGGTCATTCCACTCTGGGAATCCGGCTGGGAAGTTACCGGTCTGCCATCCACCCATGCCGACATCCCAGGGCTCAACAATCAACTTTGCTTGCGAGATTACGGGGTCTTGCTGCATCGCCTGCAGTATTGGATGTCCGGGGTTGAAGTGGTTGTGTTCGTCTCTGGCCAGTGTCGCCGCCAAATCGAAGCGGTAACCATCGATTTGCAGTTCCTCGGTCCAGTAGCGAAGCGAATCCAAGGTGAGTTTTTGCACCATTGGGTTGGCAAAGTTCAAGCTGTTTCCACATCCGGTCGTGTCGTGGTAGTTGCCCTGGTCGTCCTGGCGGTAGTAGCTGGAGTTATCTAGACCGCGATACGAGTAGGTGAGACCCTTTGAGCCACCTTCCGCGGTGTGGTTGTAAACCACATCGAGAATCACCTCAATGCCAGCTCGGTGCAGTTCGCGAATCGCGGTCTTTAGTTCTCGCAGGATGTGATCTGGCCCCAAAGCACGGGTTGCCTCGGCGGCGTATCTCATGTGGGGTGAGAAGTAGTTGATGGTGTTGTAGCCCCAGTAGTTGATCAGCCCCAGGTTCACCAGCCTCGGCTCTGAGATAAAGGTCTGAATCGGCAACAGCTCTATTGCGGTGATGCCTAAATTCTTGAGGTATTCGATGGTTGCGGGATGTCCGAGCGCAGCGTAGGAACCACGAATCTCCTCCGGAATAGCCGGGTTGATTCTGGTCATGCCGCGCACGTGCGCCTCGTAAATCACAGATTCGGAGAGCGCGATACCTGGCTTTGCGACCGACTCCCAGTCAAAGCTGCGATCAATTGCGACGCAGTGGTAGTCCTTGGGGGATTCGCGAACCAATCCCTTGGCGTATGGGTCAAGCAGGTTTCTCGCCGGGTCAAAGGCATGTCGTGGTCCCTCAGGGCCACTGGCACGAAGCACGTATTTGATGCCGGTCTGCAATCTGTCATCGCCGACCGACCAGATGCCCGCATCGCCTCGCTCAAGCAGCAGCACGTGCTCTGACAGGGAGGTGTCTTCTTGGTTCAAGATGTGCAGTTCGATGCTGCTTGCGGATTCAGACCAGGTTGAGAAAACCCCGCCGCCATCCAATAGGGATAGGCCCAGCGGTTCAGTGAGTTTCTCGGTCTGGGAATCCATCATCTAAATCAGGTTCCCACCCTAGCAACCTAAGGTTTATCCCCTGGGGCAATTAGGCTTGAGTCATGTCCACCTTTTTGGACCACGCCGCCACCACACCGGTGCGCGAAAAGGCGCTGGAAGCTTATCTCGAGGCTCTTGCGCACCTGGGAAACCCATCGTCAGTTCACTCCCACGGCCGCGAAACCAGAGAACTCTTGGAGCAGGCCAGAGAAGTCTTAGCAAAGGCTGCCGGCTGCAATTCCGCCGAGGTCATCTTCACCTCCGGCGGCACAGAAGCCAATAACCAAGCCATCAAGGGTTTCTTCTGGCAGCGCCAAGATGACAGGCCTCGCAAATATGTAATCTCTGCACTAACCGAGCACCACGCACTCATCGACCCAATCGAGTGGTTAGAAAAGCACGATGGTGCCGAGGTGCTTTGGCTGCCGGTGGATAAAACTGGTCAGCCGGATATCGAAACCTACAAGACCTGGCTGAATGAATTTGGCGATGAGATTGCGCTTGTCTCGCTGATGTGGGTAAACAACGAAACTGGCGCTATTTGGGACATTCCGACAATCGCAAGCCTTGCCAACCAGCATGGAATCCCAGTTCACTCTGATGCGGTAGCTGCCTTCGGCCACACGGAGATCTCTTTCAAGACCTCGGGACTGGCTGCAATGTCTATATCCGGTCACAAGTTAGGCGCTCCCATCGGTGTTGGCGCGCTGATCGTTTCTAGAAACCAAAAGCCGATCTCACTGATTCACGGCGGTGGTCAGGAGCGAGGATTGCGATCTGGCACCATGAACTACCCGCACGCCATGAGCCTTGCCAAAGCAGCGGAGCTTGCGGTGGCAGACATGGCTGAGCGCGAGGCCAGGTTGGAAGCGCTGCGCGACAAATTGGAAGCCGAGGTTCTGACTCAGATACCTCAGGCAATCAAGACCATCTCTGGTCCAAGAATTGGTCACACCGCAAGCTTTGTTTTTCCAGGTGTGCAGAGCGATTCACTTCTGTTCCTGCTGGATCAAAAAGGCATCAGTGTTTCCGCGGGCAGCGCCTGCCAGGCCGGAGTCCTGAGCGCTTCTCACGTGCTCTTAGCCATGGGTTACGACCAAGCCGATGCGTCCGCAGTTATTCGAGTTACCCTCGGGCACACCACGCAGGCGGCAGATATTGAGTTATTCACATCAGCGATTGCCGAGGTTTACTCCACGGCACTTAGGGCTGGACTCAACCGCTAGAGCCATTAGCAATTTAGACTTGTCTAATGCGAGTTTTGGCAGCAATGAGTGGTGGAGTTGATTCCGCTGTAGCTGCCGCACGCGCGGTCGACCTTGGCCATGAGGTGGTCGGTGTTCACCTAGCACTTTCCCGCATGCCGGGAACCCTGAGAACCGGTTCTCGCGGCTGCTGCACCATCGAAGACTCGATGGATGCTCAGCGGGCAGCGAAAAAACTCGGCATCGATTTCTACGTCTGGGATTTCTCGGAGCGATTCAAGCTCGATGTGGTGGATGACTTTGTTGCCGAGTATCAAGCCGGCAGAACTCCAAACCCTTGCATGCGATGCAATGAGCGCATCAAGTTCGCAGCACTTTTGGAAAAAGGCCTAGCCCTAGGGTTCGATGCAGTCTGCACCGGTCACTACGCCTCTATTTTCGAAGATGAGGCTGGAAACCTCGAACTTCACAGATCATTGGAGATGGCAAAGGATCAGTCCTACGTGCTTGGTGTCCTAACCGCCGAGCAACTCAGCCATTCACTCTTTCCACTAGGTGCTACTGCGTCAAAGAGCCTGGTTCGCGAAGAGGCTGATCGTCGTGGGCTGAGCGTTGCAAACAAACCAGACTCGTATGACATCTGTTTTATCCCAGAGGGTGACACCAGGGATTGGCTCAAGGACTTCACCTCTGCAGAACCCGGCGTGATTATCGATCAGGATGGCAATCAGGTTGGCACTCACGACGGACACGTCGGCTTCACCATCGGACAGCGCAAGGGTCTTAACCTAGGTCGTCCAGCCAAAGACGGTAAGCCAAGGTATGTGCTTGAAATCAGGCCGAAGACCAAAGAAGTTGTTGTAGGCCCAGAGGCAGCGTTGCAAATTGCACAGCTTGGTGGCTCAAGATTCTCCTGGTGTGGAAAAGCACCGGAAAATCCCGAGATTGAATTCGATTGCCAGGTTCAGGTTCGCGCCCACGGCGATGCGATTGATGCGACCGCCCAGGTTATCGATGGCGAATTGGTGATCAACCTGAAGGAACAGCTCTACGGTGTCGCTCCTGGTCAAACCGCAGTGCTTTACGTTGGCACCAGAGTCTTGGGCCAGACCACAATTGACCGCACCGTCAGTGCTGCGGTGGCGAATGTCTAACGCTGCAGAGCGAGTCGAAGAGCTTAGAACTCAGATCGAGCGATTTCGCAACGCTTACTACCTAGAGAACGAAACTCTAATCTCAGATGCAGAGTATGACCTTCTTGAGAAGGAACTTCGAGACCTAGAAGCTCAGCATCCAGAGTTGGCGCAGGAAAGCCCAACGCAGAAGGTCGGCGGTGCCGCCTCTGATGTTTTCTCCCCGGTAAAGCACCGAGAGCAGATGTTGAGCTTGGACAATGCCTTCAGCGAAGAGGAGTTTCTAGCCTGGGCGCAACGCGTTGAAGGCGGACCATTTCTTTGCGAGCCCAAGATCGATGGACTGGCGCTCTCGTTGACCTACGAAAACGGAGTGCTGACCAAGGCCGCTACCCGCGGCGATGGCGAGGTGGGGGAGGATGTCACAGCGAATGTGCTGACCATCAAATCCATCCCACACCGACTTTCTGGCACTAACCACCCAGCCGTCATTGAGATTCGCGGCGAAGTGTTTTATGCGGTAGATGATTTTGCCCAGCTGAATGCATCGATTGTTGCAGCCGGTGGTAAGCCATTCGCAAACCCAAGAAACAGCGCTTCCGGTTCGCTTCGTCAAAAAGACCCGAGCGTCACTGCCTCAAGGCCTCTTCGCATGCTGGTGCACGGCTTTGCGCTCTGGCAGGGTGAGATAGCTTCCCAGAGCGAGGTCTACGCCCAGCTCAGGGCGTGGGGATTGCCGACGACAGACCGTTTCGAGGTCAAGGAAACTGCAGCTGAGGCATACCAATACATTCAGTCCCTAAACACCTCACGAGCTCAGATCGAGCACGAAATCGACGGCGTGGTAATCAAGGTCGATAACCTTGCGCGCCAGCAGGAACTTGGAAAAACTTCTCGTGCTCCAAGATGGGCGATTGCCTATAAGTTCCCACCCGAGCAGGTGAACACCAAGCTTTTGGACATTCGCGTTTCGATTGGTCGAACCGGAAGGGCAACGCCATTCGCCGTGCTTGCCCCGGTTTTGGTCGCGGGCAGCGAAGTTGAATTTGCAACCCTGCACAACCAAGATCAGGTCAGATCCAAGGGTGTGCTGATAGGGGACACCATCGTGCTTAGAAAAGCCGGTGATGTGATTCCAGAGATCTTGGGGCCGGTCATCACCCTTCGTGATGGTTCGGAGCGCGAGTTCGTCATGCCGGAAAACTGCCCGGAGTGCGGAACCAAGCTTGCTCCGGCAACCGAGGGCGATGTTGATCTGCGTTGCTCTAACGCTCGCAGCTGCCCTGCGCAGCTTCGCGAGCGAATCGCATACATCGGTTCTCGCTCGGCTCTAGACATCGAAGCGCTTGGCTATGTTTCCGCGACCGCGCTAACCCAGCCGCTTGCTCCGCTGAAGCCCGCGCTGCTGTCTGAAGCGGATTTGTTTGATCTCACCCTTGAGCGACTGCTGCCAATCAAGTCTCTGGTTCTAGACAGCGACACTGGATTGCCAAAGCACGATGGCAATGGTGATCCCAAGGTGGTCGACTTCTTCGCCAAAAAGGATGGCTCAGCCGCCGAGGTCGCTCTCAAGCTGCTTGCAAATCTTGAGGAGGCTAAGACCAAGCCACTCTGGCGATTCCTGGTCTCGCTATCCATTCGACACGTGGGACCAGTTGCCGCTAGAGCGCTGTGTGATCACTTTGGCTCAATCGATGCGATCTTCAGCGCGAGCGTCGAGGAGCTTTCAGCGGTTGAAGGTGTCGGTCAGACTTTGGCTCAGTCGATTTTGGACTGGATTTCAGAGCCTTGGCATCAAGAGATCATCACAAAGTGGCGAGCTGCCGGCGTACTACTTGAGATTCCAGGACACCAAGGGCCTGGCTCGGTTATCAAGACCGGAATCTTCACCGGAATGTCCATTGTCATTACCGGCAGCATGACCAGCATGACTCGCGAAGAAGCTGAGGCTAAGGTCATCGAGCAAGGCGGCAAAGCAGCATCATCGGTGTCCAAGAAGACCAATTTCGTGGTCGCCGGACCTGGAGCCGGTTCCAAGCTCACCAAGGCCGAAGAACTGGGCGTTGAGGTAATTGACGAAGCAACATTCCTGGTTCGCTTAGGCGAATCCACAAAGTAAACTTGAGCCATTCGCTTTCTATACGAATTGAGCATTTAAATGTCAGAAATTACTCCCGACCTAGTGCGCCACTTGGCGTCGCTGTCGAGAATCTTGGTTACCGACGAAGAGGTTGAAACTCTTGCTGGTGAACTTGGTTTGATCGTTGAGTCGGTCGCCACAGTAACCCAGGCCGTCAAGGGCGACGTGGCAGCCACGAGCCACCCAATTCCAATGGCAAATGTCTTCCGTGAGGATGTCGTTGAGCCTTCGCTGTCTCAGGAGTCTGCACTTTCTGCAGCACCAGACAGCGCTGAGGGACGATTCCGCGTCGCAGCTATTTTGGACGAGGAGTAAACCATGTCTGAACTTATTCACAAGTCTGCAAGTGAGCTAGCTGAGCTCATTGCCTCGAAGTCGGTCTCCTCGGTTGAAGTTACTGAAGCCTTCTTTGACCGTTCGGTTGATCTGAACCCAAAGACCAACTCATACCTGCACCTAAATCGTGAAACTGCTCTGAACGCTGCTAAGGCTGCGGATGCTGCTTTGGCAAATGGCGAGAAGCTTTCCCCGCTGCACGGTGTGCCAATTGCCGTCAAGGACAACCT
>JARXAN010000014.1 GCA_029865895.1 Actinomycetota bacterium | reverse complement strand
GCGCTCCAAAAGGAGCATTGGCTAGCAAATGCTGCTGCAAAAGCTTCGAGGCTTCCGCTGGATCCTGATCCGGCGCAATTCTCAGCGACACTTTGGCGCTAATTGAAGGCTGCGCCGTGTTGGAGGAAAGCGCAACGGATGGAGCATCGATGCCGATTATGGTCACCGCGGGCTCTCCCCAGGTCTGCTGAACCAGCGACTTGGTCCCCATGGGCTTCACGCCTTCTAGAAGGCCTGCCAAACCTGCAAACTCAGCTTGAGTTAGCGGAAGGTCATCGCACTTGGTGGATCGAAGGCCCTCGATTGCGACATCGCCGGCTTCATCGGTCAGCGAAGCCAATATCTTCACCATCGCGGTCATCGCGTCTGGCAGCGGGCCCCCGAACATGCCGGAGTGCACCGCGTGGTCAAGGGTCCGAACGGTAAAGACCTGTGACACCACTCCCCTGAGGCTTGTGGTCAGTGCTGGAATCTCAGTAGACCAGTTAGCACTGTCGGCAACGATGATTAGATCCGCTGCCAAATCCTCACGGTTTTCCGCCAGGAAGTTCTCGAAGGAATCCGATCCGGCTTCCTCTTCGCCCTCGATAAAGATCGAGACACCAATTTCGACCTGGTCTGCCAGCTGTTGCAGAGCGCGGATCGCGTAGAGGTGGGTGATAATTCCGCTCTTGTCATCCGACACGCCTCGACCGAAGAGTCGGTCGCCTTTGAGGGTTGCGGTGAAGGGTTCAGTCTCCCAAAGCGCGCTGTCACCGGGCGGTTGAACATCGTGGTGTGCGTAAAGCAGCACGTGTGGACGATTTGGCTTGCCGGCACGTCGGGCGACGACGGCTGGAGAACCCATCTCCCCGTTTGGTTTAGGAGCCCTGCGGATCTGAACCCAGTCAAAGAAGTTCAACTCGGTGAAGTACTCCGCGACTAACTCAGCCGAGCGCTCGAGATTGTTTGCATCAAATGCCTCCCAGGCAATACCTGGGATTTTGACCATTTCACCCAGCTGGCCAATAGCCTGCGGAAAAGAGTCATTGATGAACTGCGATACTGGTTCGACCAGTGCTTTGTCTAATGGTTCGGAAGCAAATGCCATACCGATAATCTAGTGGCATATCTTGAAAGGCAATGATGAGCGAAAACCGCAATCCGGGCGAAAAAAAGGGTCAACCTACCCCGTCCCGAAAGGAACAGGAACAAGCCAGGATTCGTCCGCTTGTCGGCGATCGCAGCAAGGAAGCTAAGCAGGCAGAACGGATGCGTATCCGTGAGGAGCGCACCAAAGCTCGCGAAGGCATGATGGCCGGAGATGAGCGCTATTTGACCATCCGTGACCGTGGCCCGCAGCGCAAGTACGCGCGCGACCTTGTCGACGCCCGCTTCACCGCTGGTGAAATGGTTCTCCCAGGACTTTTCATCGTTGTGCTAGCCACTTTCATCGACTCCTACGCTGTTCAGCTAATCACCCTGTTTGCGATGTGGGGCTTGTTTGGAATTGTTGCGATTGACGCATGGTTTGTCTCTCGCATGGTCAAAAAGCGCGTTGCCAACAAGTTCGGAGCAGATCGCCTAGAAGGCGGTTTGGGCTGGTACGGAGCAATGCGCTCAATTCAAATGCGTGCCCTGAGAATTCCAAAGCCTCAGGTTGCTCGCTTCACCAAACTCGACAAGTAAAGAACTCTAAGGAGCTCATCATGCAGCACCGCTACCTAGGAAACTCTGGCCTAAAGGTCTCCGAGATCATTTACGGAAACTGGCTAACCCACGCATCACAGGTGGCAGATGAGCAAGCTATCAGCACCGTGAAGGCTGCGCTGGAGGGTGGCGTGACCACCTATGACACCGCAGACGTCTATGCCAACCAGGCAGCGGAGACCGTCTTGGGCAATGCCCTCAAGGGGCAGCGTCGTGAGGGTCTGGAGATTTTAACCAAGGTTTATTGGCCGGTGGCTGCCAAGGGCCCAAATGACACCGGTCTAAGCCGTAAGCACATCATGGAGTCGATCAACGGCTCGCTAAAGCGCCTCCAGACTGATTACGTCGACCTCTACCAGGCTCACCGTTTTGACTACGAGACGCCGCTTGAAGAGACCATGCAGGCATTTGCAGACCTGGTTCGTATGGGCAAGGTCCTCTACGTTGGTGTTTCAGAGTGGAACGCCGAGCAGATTCGAGCAGGTCAGGTCCTCGCCAAAGGACTTGGCTTCAAACTGATCTCTAACCAGCCGCAGTATTCGATGCTCTGGAGAGTAATCGAAGAGCAGGTAATCCCAACATCCGACGAGCTTGGCCTTAGCCAAATTGTTTGGTCCCCGATGGCTCAGGGTGTTTTGACTGGCAAGTATCTGCCTGGTCAGCCAGCACCTGCCGGTTCCAGAGCAGCGGATCCAGATCTTTCCGGCATCATCGAGAAGTTCATGTCTGAGACCACCTTGACTCGCGTGCAGGGACTAAAGCCACTCGCGGATGAGCTTGGAATCACCATGGCTCAGTTTGCAATCGCCTGGGTGCTGCAGAACAAGAATGTCGCCGCAGCGATTGTCGGTGCCTCAAAGCCGGAACAGATCACCTCGAACCTTGCGGCTTCCGGTGTTGTTATCCCAGCTGAGATCATGGCTAAGGTCGATGAGGTCCTTGGTGATGTTATTGAGCGCGACCCATCGAAGACCAAGAGCCCAGAGGGTCGTCTCTGCTAGTTCGCTAGTGCTTTCGCTAAACGCTTTGGCCAAAGAGGGCCCTGGTAGATCAGGCCGGTGTATACCTGCACTAAATCTGCGCCGAAGTGAATGCGCTCCACTGCTTGAACCACCGAGCTCACTCCACCAACCGAAATAATCACGTACTCGTTCGAAAGCTCCCTGCGAGCAATCTTGAGCATCTCGATGGATCTGGCCGCTAGCACCGGCCCACTGAGGCCACCGGCCTCGTCAAGGACCGGCGAGGTACCAACACCTTCGCGCCTGGTGGTGGTGTTGGTCATAATCACACCGGTCAGCTTTAGGTTCTGGACCAGCTTCAATACCTCAAGGAAATCGGCATCTGCCAAATCCGGAGAAACCTTCACTAAAACTGGCTTGCCTTCGCACTCGTCCAACACCGCCTGAAGGATTGGTCTCAGGGATTCAACCTGCTGCAGATCCCTAAGTCCTGGGGTATTTGGTGAAGAGACATTCACCGCGAGATAGTCAGCGACACTGGCAACCAGTTTTGTGGTCGATCGGTAGTCCTCGGCGGCATCTTTTGCCTCAACAATCCTGCTCTTACCAATGTTCACGCCGATCACAGGCAAATTGCGGTGATCCTTGCGAAGCTTGGCCAATCGCTTGGAGATAACCACTGCCCCGTCGTTATTGAAACCCATGCGGTTTATCAAGGCGTCGTATTCCGGGATTCGGAATGAGCGCGGCTTGGGGTTTCCAGGCTGTGCGTGGAAAGTTACTGTTCCAACCTCGACGTGGCCAAACCCAAGTGCGTGCAGTGGCCTCACCAATTTTGCGTTCTTGTCAAAACCCGCGCCTAAGCCAAGCCGGTTTTCCAGCTTGAGGCCCATAACTTCAATCTTTTTGCTTCGTTTGCCGGCTCTGAGGATTCCGATCTTCGATGCAAGCTGCAATCCGGTGTCGACAATCTTGTGCGAGGTTTCAGCATCAAGCGGCTTGAAGAAAAGATTGAACAGCAGCCGATACAAGATTTAGCTCTCTCGCAACTCGGAGATGGCCTGCTCGAAATCATTGAGCGAGTCCCAAGCCTGGTAGACCGAAGCAAATCTCATAAACGCCACGTGGTCGAGGTGTCGCAGCGGCTCCAAGATGGCCAAACCGATGTCCTGTGCCTCAATGGTTGCGGCTCCAGAGGAGCGCAGAGTTTCTTCAACCTGCTGAGCCAAAAGCGCTAGATCAGCATCGGTCACCGGGCGACCCTGGCAGGCTTTTCTTACACCCGAGACAATCTTGTCTCTAGAGAACGGCTCGGTCACACCGCTGCGCTTAGTAACCATTAGAGAAGCGGTTTCAACCGTGGTGAAACGCTTCTGGCACTCTGGGCACTGTCTTCTGCGACGAATCGCAGATCCATCATCCGATGTTCTCGAGTCGATAACTCGAGAGTCGGCATGTCTGCAAAATGGACAAAACACTAGTTACCTCCGGTGAATCTAATCTTGGCAGCATCGCCGTGGGCACTTAGACCCTCAGCAATAGCAAAGGTATCAAGTTGCTGGACAACTGACTCGAGAGCTGATCGCGAGTAGTTGATGATTTGCTGCGGCCTAAGGAATGTGTGGACTCCCAAGCCTGGGCCAAACTTAGCTTGCTCGCCGGTAGGTAGAACGTGGTTACTGCCGGCAAGGTAGTCTCCGAGGCTCACCGGTGAGTACTCCCCCAGGAAGATCGCGCCGGCATTTGTGATCTTTGGCAGCAAAGCTTGAGGGTCCGCAGTTTGAATCTCAAGGTGCTCGGTGGCGTATTCGTTGCTGACTGCAACCGCGATTTCAAGATCGGGAACCAGCACCAATGCTGACTGAACTCCGGCCAGCGCGACTTTTACTCGGTCGATGTTGGAGGTGTTGGCAACCTGAATATCTAATTCACGCTGAACGGCTGTTATCAGCTCTCTGCTGTCGGTAACCAATACTGCGGCTGCATTCTCATCGTGCTCGGCTTGCGAGATTAGGTCTGCAGCGACGCTGGCGGGGTTTGCGGACTTATCCGCGATGATCAGGATCTCAGTTGGGCCTGCCTCGGAGTCAATACCGATCAAGCCTCGGAGCGCGCGCTTAGCGGCTGCAACATAGATGTTTCCCGGTCCCGTAACCATTCGGACCGGAGCTAGGTCAATCTCCTTGATGCCGTAACCGAAGGCGGCAACTGCTGCCGCTCCACCGATGGCATAAACCTCGGTGACTCCCAGGAGGGCAGCGGTGGCCAAGATAGCTGGGTGTGGCAAGCCACCAAACTCTTTTTGCGGTGGGGATGCAATGGCAATTCTCGGAACACCGGCTGCCTGGGCTGCAACCGCATTCATGACCACACTCGACGGGTAGACCGCTTTTCCACCAGGAACGTAAAGTCCAACCGAGTCCACCGGCACATACCGTTGAGAGACCACTGCACCTTGAGCAAGATCTAGATCAAAACCCTTTGGCACAGCTGCCTCTGAGACTTTTCGAACTCGCTCAATAGCCGTCTGAATCGCTGCTCGTAAATCTGGTGCCAACTCATAAAGTGCCCTATCAAGCTGTGATTGCGGCACTCTAACGTGCTCTGGGCGAACCCCATCAAAACGCTCGGCCTGAGCCAAAACGGCGGCTAGTGAATTGGTTTTGATGTCTTGAATCAGCGGAGTGACGATCTCCAAGGCTTTCTCAACGCTGACTGATGCCCTGGGCAGTGCAGTGCGAATTTGATCCTGACTGATAGGACCTGAGATTTCAACGACGCGCACGTTACCTCTGGTTTTCTGCGGAGAAGTAATGCCCTAACCTTATCGGGAGATGACTACAGAATCCTTGAAATTCCCAGTGATTGGTTCAGATGCACTGAAGACTGCCTTCCGAATGCACGCCTCCGGAGTGGCAATCATCACCTCCCATGACGACGATGGCAATCCGATTGGATTTACCGCAACCTCAGTTACATCGCTTGGATCAAACCCACCGCTGGTTTCCTTCAACATCGCACGCGGCTCATCCAGCTACCCGCAGTTGATTGTTGGTAGAGAGGTCGCACTTCACACGCTTTCGGCAAAGAACCTAGAACTTGCCCAGCGAATGGCAGGTCCAAAAGAAGAGCGTTTCACCCAGGGTGATTTTGAGCTGGTGGGAAAACTGCCCGTTTTCCCAGCAGCCTCAGCGGTGTTGATTGGCAAGGTTAGAGAGCGCCTCGAAGTTGAAGCCAACGCTGTTGTGATCCTTGATGTTCTGCACGGTACCGAACAGCTGGAGCAGGAACGGCCGCTGGTTTACTACCAGCGCGGTTACCTAACCGCCACCGAAAGACTGGCCGACAACAGCTAGTTGACCGCGTCCTGGCCCAAAAGTGCCTTGATTTCGCCAAATAGGTCGTGCCCAACCGCAATGCGCTGCGGCAAGAGGAAGTGTTTGGATTCCCCGCCATTTTGCATCTTGAGCTGAACCTCAACCGGCCCAGGGTGTGCAGCGAGAATCTCGGAGAGTTTTTGCAACTTGGTCTTTGTAGCCATGGCTTCCTTGACGCTGATAACCAACACGCCACCCTGCTCGCGACCGGCCTCTAGAACATCGATTGAGTATGCCGAGAGCATGACTTCTTCATCACGCCTCTGGATGCGACCACGAATAGAAACCGTCTGGTCTGCCTTTAGCAGCTCTCGGTTTTCCAGGTAGGTCTTTCCCATAAACATGATCGAGATTTCACCCGAGAAATCCTCGAGGACTACCTGACCGTATGGATTACCCGATGCCCTGGCAACCTTATGCTGAACCTGGGTAATCAAGCCCGCGAGGGTCACAGACTCACCGTCTTTGATCTCGCTCTCCTTAAGAGCGATGGTGCCCATATCGGAGTGGCGCATTAGTAGCGCTTCCTGACCGGCCAGCGGATGGTCGGAAACGTACAACCCAAGCATCTCTCGCTCGTGAGCCAATAGGTCTCGCTTAGTCCACTCCGGGAGGTTGGGAACCGGAACCATGGCTGGATCCTCATCGAACATGCCACCAAAGAGATCGACCTGGCCACTCGCGGCCTGCTTCTTTAGGACCGCAGAGGCATCAATTGCCTCTTCGTGAACCGCAATCAACGAACGTCTGGTGTGTCCAAGCGAATCAAAGGCTCCAGCCTTGATCAAAGATTCAACACATCGCTTGGTTGAGGCTTGGGTTGCCACCCGAGTCAGGTAGTCCTGGAAGGAATCAAATGGAGATTCCGCACGAGCTTCGACGATGGCATCAACCACGTTTTTTCCAACGTTGCGAATGGCGTTGAGGCCAAATCGAATGTCATCACCAACCGCGGCAAAACCACTGATGGACTGGTTCACATCCGGCGGCAGCACCCTGATGCCCATGCGGCGACACTCATTTAGGTATACCGCTAGCTTGTCTTTGGAATCGCCTACCGAGGTAAGAAGCGCCGCCATGTATTCAGCCGGATAGTTGGCCTTGAGATAACCGGTCCAATAGCTCAAAACGGCGTAACCGGCTGAGTGTGCCTTGTTGAAGGCGTAGTCAGCGAACGGTAGCAAGGTGTCCCAAAGAGCCTTGATGGCTCCGTCCGAGAAACCATTTGCCTTCATTCCGGAGCGGAATACTTCAAGCTGCTTATCTAGCTCCTCGGGCTTTTTCTTACCCATCGCGCGACGCAGCAGGTCTGCTTGACCAAGGGAGTATCCAGCAACTCGCTGCGCTGCAGCCATTACCTGCTCCTGGTAGACAATCAGGCCATAGGTGGGGTCCAGAATCTCACTCAGTGGTTCGGTGAGTTCTGGGTGAACGCCTTCGGATTGCTGCTGACCGTTCTTGCGCTGGGCGTAGTTTATGTGAGAGTTCATACCCATCGGGCCCGGGCGATACAAAGCGATCACCGCAGAGATGTGCTCGAATTCGGTTGGCTTGAGAAGCCTCAACAGCTGACGCATCGAATCACCATCGAGCTGGAACACTCCAAGAGTGTCTCCCCTGGACAAAAGCTCGAAAGTCTTCTCATCGGCGTTTAGGTCAAGCTCTTCCAAAACCACAGTCTCACCGCGGTTGAGCTTGATGTTGAAAAGTGCATCGTCTAACATCGTGAGGTTTCGAAGACCTAGGAAGTCCATCTTCAAAAGCCCAAGCGACTCACACGGTGGCTGGTCGAATTGCGTGATGATAGCGCCGTCTTCCTCGCGCTTCATGATTGGAATGACATCCATTAGCGGTTCTGCGGACATGATGACACCGGCGGCGTGAACGCCCCACTGGCGCTTTAGACCCTCGAGGCCTTGGGCCAGGTCGAATACCTTCTGGCTGTCCTCGTCGGTGTCCAGGATCTCTCTAAATTCAGCAGCTTCCGAGTAGCGTTCAGCGGTTGGGTCAATCAGCTCATTCAAAGAGACATCGCGCCCTAGGACCATCCCTGGCATTGCCTTGGTCAGCTTTTCACCAACCGCATAGGGCATCGCTAGCACGCGAGCAGCGTCTTTTAGGGCCTGCTTGGCCTTGATAGTTCCAAAGGTCACAATCTGCGCCACTCGGTCATCGCCGTATTTGTCAGTCACGTAGCGAATTACCTCTGGGCGTCTGCGGTCATCGAAGTCAACATCGATATCTGGCATTGAAAGACGCTCTGGATTCAAAAAACGCTCAAAGATTAGATCGTGTGCCAATGGGTCCAGCTCGGTAATTCCCAGTGCGAATGCCACCAGCGATCCCGCTGCCGAACCACGCCCGGGACCAACGCGAATCCCCTGCGCTCTCGCCCAGGCGATGAAGTCAGAGACCACCAGGAAGTAGCCGGGGAAACCCATGTTGCGAATTACATCGATTTCGTAGGTGGCCTGCTGCTTGTGACGATCTGAATAGCCGTTCGGGAAACGGCGGTCCATGCCTCGCCAAACTTCCTTATCAAACCAGCCACTCTCGGTCTCGCCCTCTGGGACCGGGAACCTGGGCATTAGGTCGCGCTTTTCAAAGCTGACCTCGCAGCGCTCGGCAATCAAAAGCGTGTTGTCGCAGGCGTCTGGGAATTCCTTGAAGATTTCCCGCATTTCGGCGGCGGATTTCAGGTAGTACTCCTGGGATTCAAACTTGAAACGATTTTCGTCGTAGAGGTTCGAACCGACCTGAACACACAGCAGAGCATCGTGAGCTGTGGCATCCTCTGGCTCGGTGTAGTGCAAATCATTGGTGGCAACCAGCGGAAGACCTAGGTCCTTTGCCAGGCGAAGCAGGTCCTCGCGAACTCGCTTTTCGATATCCAAAGAGTGATCCATGATTTCAACAAAGAAGTTGCCCTCACCGAAGATGTCTCTAAACTCAGCCGCGGTCTCGACCGCTTCCTTGTATTGACCCAGGCGAATTCGGGTTTGCACCTCGCCACCAGGGCAGCCGGTGGTCGCAATAAGACCCTTGCCGTATTTGTGCAGCAGTTCACGGTCCATGCGGGGCTTGAAGTAGTAGCCGGAGAGGTAAGACTCGGAGGAAAGTCGGAACAGATTCTGCATCGAGGCATTGTCGGTGGCCCACATCGTCATGTGGGAGTATGCGCCACCTCCGGAGACGTCGTCGTCTCCGCCAGAACCCCAGCGCACCTTGGACTTTTCGCGGCGTGAGCCCGGGGCTAGATAAGCCTCAATCCCAATAATTGGTTTGATGCCGTGCTGGGTGGCTTGGTTCCAAAATTCATAAGCGCCGTGAGCATTACCGTGGTCGGTCATTGCAATGGCCGGCATTTCTAGTTTTGCAGCCTTGGCGACCAACTGCTTGATGCGAGCCGCGCCATCAAGCATTGAATACTCGGTGTGGTTGTGTAAATGCACGAAAGAATCGCTCATTTTCACCTCCACCTATTCAACTACGGGCCCTAAGCCTAGAGCCGAAAATCAACATCCCTGAGTCGGTCTAGGGCGAGTTTCAATTCTTGCGGATACTCGCTGACAAATTCGACCCAATCGCCAGAAATTGGATGCGCAAATGCCAACTTGTGAGCGTGCAGCCACTGCCGATCCAACTTCAGTGCCGCTGCCAGTTTTGGATCACTGCCGTACAGCGGATCTCCGACCAACGGGTGTCTGAAGTGAGCAAAGTGAACCCTGATCTGATGGGTTCTGCCGGTTTCTAGCCCAATTTCCATCAGGGCCGCCGAAGGCAGCAGTTCAATGGTTTTGTAGTGGGTTACGGCGTTCTTGCCATCTGCGGAGATGGTGAACTTGTAGTCATGCTTTGTGCTGCGCGCAATTGGCGTGTCAATCGTCCCCTGAGCAGGATCTGGATGTCCCTGTGCCAGGGCGTGGTAAGTCTTCTTCACCGTCCGGTCGCGAAATGCCTGCTTGAGAACCGAATAGGCCCGCTCCCCCTTGGCAAGCACCATCAGGCCGCTGGTTCCAACATCTAAGCGCTGCACAATCCCCTGGCGCTCTTGCGCTCCGGAGGTGGCGAGCTGGATTCCCCTGGCCAGCAGCACTCCCGGCACGCTGGGGCCATCAAAACCCAGGGAGGGGTGTGAGACGACACCGGCTGGCTTGTCGATGACTATCATGTGCTCATCTTGAAAAACAACCTTGAGTTCGGCAACATCCTGCGCGATTACCTCGGGTTCGGTAGAGCGCTCAACCAGCTCAACCTCGATGATTTGATCTAGCTCCAGTCGATCCGACTTACCGAGCGTCTTTCCGGCCCGAGTGACAGCTCCCTCGGCAAGTAAGTCAGCGGCTTGGCTGCGGCTGATGCCAAGCATTTTGGCAAGCGCAGCATCTGCTCGCTCGCCGGATAGGGAATCTGGAACCGGAAGGTATTTACTTGCCAACCTTGCCGCCCACTTCATCCCCCATGACCACTCGGATCATGGCCAATGAAACTCCGATTACCAAGAAGGTGTCTGCCAGATTAAAGATCGGGAAGTTAAACGGGATCGATATGAAGTCGACAACGTGACCATTTAGGAATCCAGGTGCTCTGGTGAGGCGATCCACCAGGTTGCCGGCTGCTCCACCGAGAACCAGTCCGGCGATAACAGTCCAGGTGAGGTTTTTAGCCTTTGGCCCAAACCACAAAAGCGCCAAGACTGCGCCTATCGCAATGATTGCCAAGACCCAGGTCTGACCGACACCGAGCGAGAACGCCGCGGCATCGTTATAGACCAAGCGGAATCGCAAGACTTCGCCGATAACTGGAACCACAGAACCGTCTGACAGCTCAGCAATTGCAAGCTCTTTGGTCAGCTGATCTAGAAAAACTAAGACGACACCTATTCCGAGGAAAAGGAGGGTTCTAGCTCTAGTTCCGCTCACTTGGAGCTTCAGCTTCGTCTTCATCCTCAACTGCGGTAGAGGCAACAACAACTTCCTCTAGCTCGTCTTCGTCAGTCTCAAGTTCGGTTAGCGCTGCGAACTCGATCTTCGCTGCAGCCTCCAGAGGCTGCTCGAAGGACTCCTCGCGAATTAAGGTGGTCAGCTGCGACTCGATGTATTCGCGCAGGCGACCACGGTAGTCGTGCTCGAAGTCGCGAAGTTCGTCGATGGTGTTCTCAATTGCCTTGCGGTCAAGCTCTAGCTGGCCAAGAACAGCTCTGGCCTGCGCCTCAGCGTCACGAACCAAACGAGCTGCGTTCTCCTGGCCGTCACGAATGAGCTGGTCGCGCTTGGTAAGACCCTCGCGGACGTGCTCCTCGTGTAGCTTGCGGGCAAGCTCCAAAAGGCTGTGAGAGTTGCTGGCATCGGCTGCGCTAGGCACAGCGGCGGCTACCACCGGAGCAACTGGGAAGTCTGCTGCAGAAACCGCAGGAGCGGCCTGTGCCTGAGCCTTGGCGGTCTCTAGCTGCTGGCGCAGCTCATCGTTCTGGTTAGCCAGGCTGCGAAGCTCCAAAACAACTTCGTCTAAGAAGTCATCGACTTCATCCTGGTCGTAGCCCTCGCGGAACTTGACGATGGTAAATCTCTTGTTTACAACTTCTTCGGGCGTCAGCGCCATTGTTGCACCTTCCTGATACAGCGCAAAAGCGCTTTCACTATGTTATTCGCCTTAGAGGCTTACAACCAAGCGCTGAAGAAAAAGTGCCGCAATAAGCACAATTGTCCAAGCCAAATCCAAAGCCACAACACCCAATCGGACCGGGCGCACAAACCTCCGGACAAATTTCAGCGGTAGATCGGTGATTGTGAAGGCAAAATCAACCACCGGCATCAAAATTGCAGGGGGTCGCCAGCCACGGTTAACCGACATGATGAAGTCAACAATGAACCTGGCAAACATTGCGTAGACGAAAAGTTGCAACGCCCAGTAAAGGATGGTGCCGAGGATTCCCATGCTTAGTCGAGCAGGTTGTCCGAGTCGCTAGCTTCCTGCTCGCCGTCGTTTACCTCGACGTGGCTTGGGCTTAGCAAAAATACCTTTGGTGTGACGCGACGAATCTGGCCCTCAAGGGCTTCCTTTAGGCCAAGCATGAAGTCCAACATGCGCTTGGCGTCTGCTTCGCTCATTGCACCGATGTTCACGATTACCGGCACGCCCTGGCGGTAGTGGAAAGCCACTTCCTTGGAGTCTGCGTAAGTCTGCGCCTCAAGTGTGATGATCTCTGACATCTCGGAACCGCGACGAGGTCTAGCGGCAGCCGGACGAGGCTTTGCACTGCTAGTTTCCACCTTCTGCGGTTCGGCTGATCCAAAACCAAAGAAAGTCATAACCGAATTAACTGCGCCCATCATTACTCCTTAGATTGCTTCAAGACTAAGCGTTAGTAGGCCTTGGGCCCGTGATTGCCGAGCCAACTCGTATGTGTGTCGCACCCAAGGCAATTGCTACCTCAAAGTCCTCGCTCATGCCAATTGAGAGTTGGTTTGCCGAAGGTGCAAGTTCTTGAAGTTTGCGGCTAGCAGTAAGTACCTTTTCGAACTCGGCTTTTGGATCTTCACCAAGCCCGGCAACCGCCATCACGCCAAGTAGTTCAAAGTTTTCAAGGTTTAGCACCGATTCCGCCAAGGCTGGCAGGTTCTCCGGTAGCACTCCCCCTCGGCCAGGGTCGGCAGTCAGGTTGAGTTCTATAAAGCCCGAGTATGAGCCCTCAAACTTTGGGAGCTGCTTTGCCAATTCACTTACCAATGAAGCTCTATCGATGGAGTGGATGACTCTTGCGTAGCGCAATACAGACTTGACCTTGTTGCTTTGCAGCTGTCCTACGAAGTGCCAGGTGGGCTTGGAATCCGGGCGGATTTCTGCGAGCCTGAGGCTTTTTGGTGAAGCCTCCTGGTCGCGATTTTCGCCAAAGTGCCAATGACCCAAATCGACTAGCTCGGCAACAACTTCAGCGGGGTGATTCTTGGTGATTGCTACCAGCTCGACGTCAGATTCGTTTCGACCAGAAGCCAAACAGGCACTGGCAATCCTTGCCAGCACCTGTTGGTATCTAGAAGCTAGTTGGCTCAACGGAAGAATTCAGGAAGATCCAAGTCATCGCCGAACTGGCCGTTGGAGTTTGGAACGCTGTGCGCGCTGACCAAGGTTTCGCTCTGGATCACCTGCTCGCTGGTTGGAAGTTCCTGAGCTGCCTCGGCGACCGCGTAATCTGCCACCGGTGCTGCAGCAACCGCTGGCTCCACTGGAAGCGCTGCGGCAGCTGGGGCCTCGAACTTGCGGTAGGTAGGCTCTCCACCGTCAAAGCCGGCGGCGATAACGGTGATGCGAACCTCGTCGCCCAAGGTGTCTTCGATGGTTGCACCGAAGATGATGTTTGCCTCTGGGTGAACAGCTTCCTGCACTAGGCGGGCAGCGTCGTCGATTTCGTGAAGACCTAGGTCTGAGGCACCCTGGACCAAAAGCAGAACTCCGTGAGCACCCTCGATGGTTGCCTCAAGTAGTGGCGATGAAACTGCAATCTCAGCGGCGCGAACTGCACGGTCCTCGCCCTTGGCGGTTCCGATGCCCATCAAAGCGCTTCCGGCGCCCTGCATGACCGACTTGACGTCGTTGAAGTCAAGGTTGATAAGACCCGGGATGACGATTAGATCGCTGATGCCCTGAACTCCGGCGCGTAGCACGTCGTCCGCGGTGATGAAGGCCTCGATGGCAGAAATCTTCTTGTTCGACATCTCCAACAGACGCTGGTTTGGAACCACGATCAAAGTGTCAACCTCGGCACGAAGGGCACGAATACCCTCGTCAGCCTGGACTGCGCGACGCTTACCCTCAAAGTTGAATGGGCGGGTTACAACACCCACGGTCAATGCGCCCAAGCGCTTCGCAATTCTTGCCACCACTGGGGCTGCTCCGGTACCGGTACCGCCACCCTCGCCAGCGGTCACAAAGACCATGTCGGCACCCTTGAGTGCGGACTCAATTTCATTCTCGTGCTCTTCAGCAGCGCGGCGACCTACCTCTGGGTCTGCTCCGGCACCAAGACCGCGGGTGATGTCGCGACCAATGTCCAACTTCACATCGGCATCGCTCATCAACAGCGCCTGTGCATCGGTGTTTACCGCTACAAACTCAACTCCGCGGAGGCCAGACTGGATCATGCGGTTTAGCGCATTCACACCACCGCCACCAACGCCAACGACCTTGATAACTGCCTGATAGTTCGGTGTCTGAGCCACGATGTTCCTCCTTGTGAAAACTCTCAAGTTAAGGCTGAGGCTTAACCCTTTGAGGCGAATTCAATTTGCGCCAGAAAGTTAGGCCCCGTTTGCCCCTAATTGCTCGAGGAACTCGGGCGTGTCGCAAATGAGACGAATCAGTAGTTTGGATAGGTAACTACAGGGGCTTTCGGAGAGGAAACATCAATCGTTACCCCAGGCTTCACACCGGTCTTAATCAACGAATTCAACACTTCTGCCTTTAGCAGCCCCTGCTTGGCATTTCCCCAGATAACGCGGCTATCGCTCTTGCGAAGTATCAGGTCGGTGGTGAGCTGGTCACTCACCTGAATTGAGAAGACCTGCTTATAGGTGGAAACCGGTAGCGAGAGCAGTACATCCATGGCGGTTTTGTACTTCTTGTCCTTCAAAGGATCAGCGGTGAAACGGAAGTACGGGTATTTGTCCTTGGCATTTGCCACGTCAATCCGCACGCCGGCGGCATCGTAGAGATAGTTCTTACCCCCGCGGACCAAGATCACAATCGGCTGACGCTCTCGGATTTTGACGGTCAATGTGTGCGGCGGCTCCGCCTGAAGTGCAAAGGTCTCGATCAGGGCGAAGTCAGCTAGCAAATCCGCAACGTTGTCTTGCGAGACGGTGGTTAGCGGCTTACCAACCAATTCCTCCAAAGCTCCCATCACTTTGCTGGCCTTGATTCGGTCGTTGCCGGTTACTTTAATCTGCTCGATTGCCAGCATCGGAGTGAACAGGGTTGCTACCACCAGCAAAATCAGGGCAATTGGGCCCGCCACAAACAGGGTTGTGCCCAGAATGCGAAAACCGGAGGGCTTGGTCTTTTTGGCAGATTTGGGCTTGACGCTGTTCTTTACGCGCTTTATTTCCCTACCAATAAGCTCGCGCTCCGGTCGCTTCAACTAAGCCTCCAGGGCTTCCAGGAGGGCTGGCACCATGCGGTAGATGTCGCCGCAACCCATGGTGATGATGAAGTCACCGTTTTGGGCAAGTCCAGCTGCAACAGCTGGGACATCGTCCCAAACAGGCACATAGTGCATACGCGCTGGGTCTTCGAAGCGATCAGCAATCAACGCGCCTGTGACACCTGGTTCCGGATCTTCCCGGGCCGCATAGATTTCTAGGCAAACCACCTGGTCACTTAGCGCTAGTGCCTGGGCAAATTCAGCCTGAAAGATGCGGGTTCTGGAAAACAAGTGTGGCTGGAATACGGTAATTAGCTTTCCCTGACCAACCACTGCCCTGGCAGCCGTGAGCGCTGCCGCAACCTCGGTTGGGTGGTGTGCGAAGTCGTCATAGACCCGCACTCCCCTGCGCTCGCCGTGGAGCTCGAAGCGACGTTCGGTTCCCGAGAATGTCGCAACAGCCTCGGCGGAAGCCTCGAAATCAAAGCCCAGCCCGACCAGCACCGCAACCGCTCCCGCGGCGTTGAGGGCATTGTGGTGGCCTGGAATCTTTAGTCCAAGAGATGCGCTCTTGCCCTGATACTCCAAGTCGAAGGTGACGTTTCCAGAATCGGCGGATACGTTCTTCGCCCGAACATTTGCATCGCTGGCTGTGCCAAAGGTGATGATGTTTGAGTGCTTTAGGCGCTTGGTAACTCGAACTGCTCCCGGGTCATCTGAGGAGATGGCAACTAGCGAACCCGCCGCATCGGCAAACTTCGCAAACTCACCCTCGAATGCATCGAGTGAACCAAAGTGGTCCAGGTGATCTGGGTCGACGTTGGTGATAAGTGCCACCTCTGTCTTGTAGTGCAGGAAGGAGCTATCTGACTCGTCGGCCTCGATTACAAAGTGCTCGCCCTTGCCAAAACCGGCGGAGGCACCGTATTCCTGGATCACTCCGCCGTTCACAAAGCTTGGGTCCGCTCCGAGGCGGTTTAGTGCGGTGATGACCATTCCGGTCGAGGTGGTCTTGCCGTGCGCGCCTGCGACCGCAATCAGCTCGCCCTTGGAGGCAAGGTGTGCCAAAAGGGCTGATCGGTGCAGAATCGGGAGTCCGCGCTCCTGAGCAAGCAGAAGCTCAGGGTTAGTGGGCCAGAGCGCGCTGGTAACAACCACGGTGTCCGGGTTACCAAGGTGCTCGGCTGCGTGTCCAATGTGGATCTGTGCACCAAGTTCTCTAAGTGCCTTCACATTGGAGGTATCGCGCAGGTCAGAGCCGGTGACCTTATGGCCCATACCGATGGTGAGCCGAGCGATGCCAGACATTCCGCTACCGCCGATGCCGATGAAATGCACGGTACCTAGGTCGTCAGGAATGGGTTGGGAGAAGTCTGGCTTAATCACGGGTATTAGTATTCACTGCCGCAAGCACTAGATCGCGTAGCCGCTCGGTTGCGTCGGGAATTCCCACTGATTTTGCCGCCTCCGACATTCTTCGAAGTGATGAGCTGTGACTCATGGCTGGGATTAACTCGGTGGCAAGATACTCAGCGGTGAAATCAGCATCGGCCACCAGTTTTCCGCCGCCTGCCTCCACCACGGTTGCCGCGTTGAACTTTTGCTCACCGTTGCCTACCGGGTACGGCACATAGATTGCCGGTAGCCCACAGGCCGCAAATTCACTCACGGTGGAACTTCCTGCCCTCGATACCGCCATGTCTGAGGCGGCAATGGCCGCATCCATGCGATCGCAATACGCCAAACGACGATAACCGGGCTCCGAAACCTCATCGAGATTGGCCCTGTCTCCCACGATGTGCAGGATTTGGATACCAGCCGCGTTCAATACCGCTTTGGAAGCGATTATCGCTTCGTTGATGCTCTTGGCCCCGAGCGAGCCTCCGGTGACCAAGAGGGTCGTCATAAAGGGGTTTAGGCCAAGTTCCAGGCGTGCCTGCTCTTTGTCGTATCCGGCAACCGCATCCAGAATCTCTGGTCGAAGCGGCATACCGGTAAGGGCAGCAGGCGATAGGTCACTGTTTGGAAATGCCACGGCAATGTGTTTGGTGAGCTTGGCTCCGATGCGGTTTGCGATTCCAGCCAGCGCATTCGCCTCGTGGATGACCAGAGGTTTTCTAGCCAAAAATGCTGCCAGGTATGCCGGTGCCGAGGCATAACCGCCGAAGCCAACCACCGCCTCAATCTTGTGGGTCTTGATCATTTTCATGACCTGAGAAACAGCAACCGCGAACCTAAAGGGAAACATCAGCGCATAGCCGGAAGGCTTTCTTGGAAATGGCAACCTGGCAATCGTGAGTAGCTCAAAGCCACGCTGTGGGACCAATCTAGCTTCTAGGCCCTCCTTGGTTCCAAGGGTGCGAACCTCGTGATCCTGCGAACGCAGTGACTGCGCGAGCGCCAGCATTGGATTCACGTGCCCAGCGGTGCCACCTCCTGCAAGCAGGAACTTTGTCACCTTCTGCGTCCTAGGTTTGCGGTTCGATCCCGCTCAACCGCCAACACCACTCCGATTGCCATTAGCGAGGCAATCAACGAAGAACCACCGGCCGAAACCAGCGGTAGTGTCACACCTAGCACTGGGAACAATCCCACGACCACACCCATGTTGATAAAGGCCTGGATCACAATCCAGAACATCACACCGACCACCAGGTTGCGGTTAAACGGATCCGTTTGCAATTTGGCAATGTTGAACATCACAAGCCCGAGGGCTAGAAACAGTGCCACCACCAGGAGTGCACCGATCATGCCCAACTCTTCGCCAATGATGGCAAAGATAAAGTCGTTCTCGACCTCGGGGATCCAGCTCCACTTGAGCTTGGAGCGTCCCAAACCGGTGCCAAAGATTCCACCGGAGGCAAGTGCCCAGGTGCCCTTTTCAAACTGCCAGTTCACGCCCATCGGGTCGGCGGCAGCCGGGTTTAGCCAGGCATCAAAGCGAACCCTTCTGGAGGGTGAACTGGAAACCAAAAACACCGCTAGGGCCAGGCCGGCAATCACAATCGTCCACCATTGCGATATCTTGATTCCGGCAATTAGGTAAAGACCCATCAATAGGATCACCATGATGATTCCGGAACCGAGGTCCTTACTCAGCACCGCAACCATGCCAACGCTCACCGCGGAGAAGAACCAGACGCGTTTCCAGGTTGGATTGTCGTCCTCTTCATAACCCGTTAGCTGCGACAGCTGGAGCGAAAGCGCAATAATCAACCCGAGCTTTAGAAACTCTGAGGGTTGGACACCAACAAAACCCAAACTCAACCAGTTTCGGTTTCCGTTGATCTCCTGACCAATCAAAACTGTTGCGGCTTGAGCTCCCATGGTGACGAAAAGCCCAAGCATGGCAAATCGCTTGAGCGTATCCATCGAAAGATTGGAGACAATCAACATCGCAGTGAGACCAATCAGGGCATAGCCGCCCTGCTTTAGAAAGATCGAAGCAGCGTTAGCGGTTTCTTTGAACGCATCCACCGCCGAGGCACTGGCAACCATGGTCAATCCGATTGCTACCGTGGCGAGGGTCAGCGCCAACAGTGAAAAGAACTGCCGAGACTGCGCGTGCAGCTTTGGCTGCAGCATCTCCTTGAGATTGGTCACTGGATCACCTGCCTTCTAACCTCAGCCTGAAACTGATTACCGCGGTCCGCGTAGTCTTGAAACTGATCCATCGAGGCAGCAGCTGGAGCTAATAAAACCGTGTCTCCGGGACCGGCAAACCCAAGAGCAAAACCAACTGCTTGCTCCATGACCGACTCCCCAGAAATAACCTTCAGAGGCAAGTTTGGAAGCAGATTCGCAAACAACCCCTCAAGCTCATGCGTGTCGGCACCAATCACGACCGCGGCCTTGAGTTTGCTTCCGTGCTCTAGGAGCAGCGGGGTTGGGTCTACTCCCTTGAGTAGCCCTCCAACAATCCAGACAATCGAGTCGAAGCTTGAAAGTGACGCATTTGCCGCATGGGCGTTGGTTGCCTTGGAATCATCGATAAAAAGCACGCCATCGTGCTGCAGCACCTTCTGAATTCGGTGCGGTGAAAGTTCAAAGCTTGCAATCGCCTGCTTGATAACCGCAGGTTCAACATCTAAAGCCCTAGCGAGGGCCGTGGCAGCCGCCACATTCGCACGCAGGTGTTCGCTGAGCACTCCAATTGCCTCAAGGTCCGATTCCTCGGCGATCTCTAGCGCAGCCGCGTAGCGATCACTTATAAAAGCGCGATCGACCAGGTACTCCTCGACATAACCCACCATGCTCACACTGGGCATGCCGGTTGTGAAGGCAACCGCTCGGCAGCCCTCTACTACGTCTGCAGCCTCAGCCGCCTCCAGGGTCTTGGCATCGGCGGCGTTGTATACAATTGCCAGCTCTGTTCCCTGGTAGACCTTTGCCTTGGCGGCGAAATAAGCCTGCTCGCTGCCGTGCCAGTCGATGTGATCCGGGGCCAGGTTCAAAAATGCACTTGCCGCCGGGTTGAACTCGCCGCTGTAGTGCAGCTGGAAACTTGAAATCTCAACCACCAGGTAATCGAAACCCTCCGGGTCTCTTACGGCGTCAAGGATTGGATTACCGATGTTGCCGCAGGAAATCGCTCGATACCCTGCGGTTTGCAGCATGTGGGTTACCAGTTCGGTGGTCGTGGTCTTGCCGTTGGTACCGGTGATGGTTAACCACTTTGCAACCCTGTCGGTCTTGTCCCTAAGTCGCCAGGCCAGGTCGATGTCGGTGAGCATCGGAATACCACTTTGGGAAAGCCATTGAATGGTTGGGTGACTTGGTGGGAAGCCTGGAGATACGACCGCAAAGTCGATTTGAGTTAGCGACTTTAGGGATTCGACCGAGTCCGAGAGCACGAGCTTTGCCCCGATAACCTCCAGCAGCTCGCTGAACTGAGCGTTCGCGCTCTGAGCAAAAACTGTGACCTCTGCCCCGAGCTCGCAGAGGGTGTCGGCAACCGAAAAGCCAGATTTACCCAAACCTAGGACTGCAACGTGCAGTCCAGCCCAATTGTCGTGCCAGCTGCCCTGCGAGATCATATGCCGTAGATCCACTCCACATAGAACAATCCGACACCGCTGATCACGCACAGTGCCGTGATAATCCAGAAGCGAACCACGATGGTTATCTCGGCCCAGCCCTTGAGTTCAAAGTGGTGATGAAGCGGCGACATCAAAAACACTCGTTTACCGGTTCCGGTACGCCACTTGGTGATCTTGAAAAATACTCGCTGGATAACCACCGAACCGGTGACGATCACAAAGATGCCGCCGATTAGAACCAGCAGTAGCTCGGTGCGGGAAAGGATTGCAAGTGCTGCCAGAGCGCCACCAAGACCCAGTGACCCGACATCGCCCATAAAGATCTGAGCTGGCGAGGTGTTCCACCAGAGGAAGCCAACGCAGGCCCCAACAATCGCGGCGGCGACTACCGCTAAATCAAGCGGGTCTCGAACGTTGTAGCAGGATTCCAGGTTTTCGATAACCGTCGCACAGCTTTGGTTGAACTGCCAAAAACCAATCACGACGTAAGCGCCAATCGCCATGATGGCAGCTCCAGAAGCCAGTCCGTCTAAGCCATCCGCGATGTTCACACCATTTGAGGCACTGGTTACCAGTAGCGAAATCCAGGCGATAAACAAGCCCATTCCGATAACCGAGCCCCAGATAAAGAGGTCGATCGGTAGGTCACGGAATAGCGAAATTGCGGTTGAGGCAGGAGTCAATCCATTCTCATCTGGGAAGCCAAGAGCCAAGACGGCGAAGATGATTGCGACCACGACCTGGCCACCGATCTTTGCCCAGCCGGTGAGTCCGAGGCTGCGTTGGTTGCGAACCTTTAGGAAGTCGTCGATAAAGCCAACCAGTCCCAATCCCAGCATCATCAGGATTACCAGCAAGGCGGATGCGGATGGGGTTTCACCGTTTATGAACTTGGCTAAAAAGTAGGCGATGGTGGCAGCCAGCAAGATGACAATGCCACCCATGGTTGGGGTGCCGCGCTTGGTGTGGTGGGTTTGCGGTCCGTCGTCACGAATGAACTGACCCCACTGCAGGTTCTTGAAAAGCCAAATAAAACCAGGGGTGGCGAAAAGCGATATGAACATTGCGATGCCGCCCGATGCAAGTAAAGCTCTCACCTAACACCCGCCAACTCGTCGCCTAGAAATCTCAAACCGGCCACGTTGCTGGATTTCACCAGCACAACGTCACCGGGAGAAAGCTTGTCACAGATAGCCTCAAAAGCCGCGCTGATTGTCTCGCAAAACACAGACTCGCCATCCCAGCTGCCCTCTTGCATGGCTCCCATGTGGATCAACTTCGCCTCTGCTCCAACCACGTAGAGCTGGTCAATGTTGTATCGAACCACCAAACGACCCAGCTGGTCGTGCTCGTCGACTGAGTACTGGCCAAGCTCTGCCATCTGGCCTAACACCGCAATGGTTCGGTGACCCTGTCGACCTAGTGTGGCCAGGGTCTGAAGGGCAGCTCGCATCGAATCTGGCGATGCGTTATAGGCATCGTTGATTACAAAAACGCCGTCTTTGCGCTTGATCAACTGCATTCGCCAACGCTCGGCCATTTCCATTTCAGAGACTGCTTCGATAGCTAGTTCGCGGGCAACCCCAAGCTGATGCGCCACAGCCAGTGCGGCCGAAACATTCATGGCCTGGTGCTCCCCCAGCATTTTCAGTGTGATTTCACTTACTTGACCATCGGGATAGCGAATCGCCAATTTGGTGCCGGAAAGACTCAGATCAACGGACTTGATTTCGAAATCTGCCTCCCTGGCAAAACCGAAACCTATCCGCTTCACGCCCGGGTTTGCCTCAAAGGCTCTAACAATTGGGTCATCTTCATTCAAAACCACTGCGCGTTGGACGAACGGCATGAGCTCGCGCTTGATTTGGGTGGTGACTTCAATGCCGCCAAAGGCCCCGGCGTGAGCAAGACCGACCTTGAGTTCGACTCCGACATCCGGCAGGCACCAGCTCGCCAATTTCGCGATCGATCCAATGCCCGCTGCTCCCATTTCTAGGACCAGGAACTTGGTATCTATCTCAAGACGCAACACGGTAAGCGGGAGACCCACCTCATTGTTGAAGGAATCTCTCGGCGCAATCGTTGACCCAACCCGAGAGAGGATCTCGCGCAGCATGTTCTTAGTAGAGGTTTTGCCGTTCGAACCGGTGATCCCGACAACCTGGAGCTCGCCCTGGCTCCGCACTTGATTGAGCACAAACTTTGCCAAGGCGGTGAGTGCGACCACGGTGTCTTCAACTTGAATCTGAGGTAGTGCCAGAGCGGCGTTTGGCTGGGACACCACTGCCAGCGCAGCAACGTCGGCAACCTGCTCGAGATAGCGGTGGCCATCATCGTGTTCACCAAGCTTGGCGAAGAAAATACCGCCGACCTCAAGTGCCCTCGAGTCGGTGTCTGGATTACCCGAGACCTTGAGGTCAGCTGCGCCAGTGACAATCTTGCCGTCTACGGCACCTGCAATTTCGGCGAGAGTCAGCTCAATCACGACTGAACCGCCTCTCTCGCAATTGCCCTTGCGTCAAATGGGACCTTTTCGCCGCGAATCTCGCGGTAGGTCAAGTGTCCAGGTCCGCACCAAAGCACTGCGGAGTCCGCATCGGTCTCGCTGATTGCTCGTTTGATCGCTTGAGCTGGGTCTGGAATCTCCAAGATTCTTCCCGCTGCAAGCCTGGTTGCAGCTGCAGTCAGCAGGGCGTGTCTGATACTGGCCGGGTCCTCATCGCGCGGATGTTGATCGGTAATAATCAAAAGGTCAGCGTCAGCGCCGGCGAGACCCATTTCCGCTCGTTTACCCTGATCGCGGTTTCCAGAGGCTCCTAACACCAGGGTCAGCTTGGGGTAGCGCTCCCTTATCTCGGCAACCGCACTCGCGACCCCGGCCGGGGTGTGGGCATAGTCAACATAGACGTGTGGCCTTCGATCTGAGACCAGCTCCAGGCGACCTGGGACGTGCAGGTCAGTGCTCGACACCGCGGCCGCGAGCTGATCTGGCGCAAATCCAGCTTCCAATAGCATCACAAGCGCTAACGCCAGATTCTTTGCCATCAAAGCACCCTGCGGGAAGTGAACGTTCAGCTCGTGCTTGCCGGTGATGGAGAGTTCTTGGTTCTGGTATCGATACTGATACTGAAGACCCTCACCAATGCCGACTACCGGGATCGAGCAAGACTCGTAGAGCTTTCTGCCCCACTCGTCCTCGACCAGGACTACGCCCTGCTGGGCGTATTCACTGGTGAAGAGCTCAGCTTTTGCCCTGAGGTAGCTCTCCATGTCCGAAAAGTCATCTAGGTGATCACGGGAGAGATTGCTAAATCCAACCACTGTGAATTTGACCGCATCGATGCGGTTTCGAATCATCGCCTGCGCGGAAACCTCGATGGCTGCGTGCTCAGCACCGGCCTCTCGCATCTGCGAGAGCAGATCGTGAAGCTCTGTTACCTCCGGAGAGGTGAGGGTTGCAGGTAACTCGACACCGCCGACAATTCGATTGGTCGATGCACTCATTCCCGCGCGCAGGCCCATGCTAGAGAGAATTTGATACAGGTAGTTCGTGGTCGAGGTCTTACCGTTGGTGCCGGTAACACCAAAGAGTGTCATGTCAGAACTCAAGGTTCCGTAGACCAAATTAGAAACTGCTCCCGCGATCGATCGCGGATCAGGGTGAACCAAAGAAGGTATGGAAGCGTCTATTTCACGATCCGAGAGCACGGCAACCGCACCGTTGGCAATGGCCTGATCAAGAAAGTCCAGCCCATGGGTTTTCAGCCCCTTGGTTGCAATAAACAGACTGCCGGGCTTGCAGAGTTGGGAGGCCATAGCGACCGAACTAATTTCTACATCAGCACCGTTGCGCGAAAGATTGAACTTCTGGGCAAGGATGCTAACTGCGAGTTTCGACTTCACCGTACTTACCCGATGGCAGATCTGGGGACTTAGAGGTCGAAGGTGGGACACGGTAGCTCTTCAGCGCCTGCTGCATGATGGCCTTGAATGGGAAGGTTGCCTGCAGCGAGTTTGAGACACCGACCGCCTTGTAAATCGTGACACCGACCACAAACTTTGGATTCTCGGCCGGAGCTACGCCGTAGAACGAAATTGCGAACTGCGATCCGTAACCAGATCCGTCCTTAATCTGCGCGGTTCCGGTCTTGCCAGCAACGCGGTAGCCATCGATTCCGGCATTCTGACCAACGCCACCAAACTCAACCACCTTCTCCATGAGGTTGATATTTAGGTTTGCGGTCTCCTTGGAAACCACTCGGGTCGAGTTCTGCTTGGGCTGGTAGAGCACGGTGCCGTCGTCACTGACACAGTTTTCCACCAAGATTGGGTCAAGTCTTAGGCCGTCGTTGGCCATCGCCTGATAGGCGTATGCCATCTGGATACCGGTGACCGAAATACCCTGACCATAGGTGGTCGCGTAGTTGGTCATCTTGTCCCAGTCTTTATAGTCATGCAGAATGCCTGAGCTTTCACCTTCAAAGCGAAGCGGGCTAACCGATCCAAAACCAAACTTCTGCAGGTAGTTGTGGCGAGTTTCCTTGTCGATCTTGACACCGAAGTTAGACATTCCAGTGTTCGAGGAGAATCGCAGTACGCCACCCAGGGTGAGGTTGTATGGCTCGTGGCCAAAGCTGTCTTTGATCCAACCGCCAGCAAAATCCAACTTCATGTAATCCGGTGCCTTGACCTTGTCAAAGGCATCCGCGGTCTTGGTATCGAGCACCATCGCGGTGGTCAGTGCCTTCATGATCGAACCAGGCTCGAAAGCGGCCTGGAAAATCTTTGATCCACGGTCTGAGGCATCCGAAGCCGCTGGATCGTTAGGGTCAACCGAAGGTGCCTCAGCGGCGGCCAGTAGTCGGCCGGTTTCAACCTCAACCACTACAGCTGAGGCCCACTGAGCACCCAGGTCGTTGACCGTGTCAGCCAAAACCTGCTGCGCAAAAAACTGCAGGTTGGCATCAATGCTCAGGTTCAAAGTGCCGCCGTTTTGGGTGGGTTGGGTGGTCACGTTCGAGGTTGGGATGCGAACACCCTCGGCACTTCGCTCAAAAGTCTCTTGGCCATCAATACCCGCAAGGCAGGTGTTGTATTGGCGTTCCAGCCCAGCCAGTGGCACTCCGTCAGAACCAACGAAACCGAGCACGTTACCGGCCACCGCACCATTTGGATACAGGCGGTCAGCAAATGGGTCGAAGTAAATCCATGGGATACCCAGCTCACGAATTGCGTTGTAGGTCTCGGCGTCAACTTTCTTGGCAAGGTTTGAATACTCTCCATCGCCTGCCAACCTGGCAGTCAGTTCTTCTGGAGTGAGGCCAACCAGTGGAGCAAGCTCAAGCACAATCTGTTCGACGGTTCGCTCGGTGCGGACCCCGTCTACGGTCTTGAAGATACTGCCGACATTCTTTGGGGCGGCATTGACGTCATATCTGAATACGGTTCTGGCCAAAACCTGACCGGAGGAATCTCTAATTTGGCCACGAAGTGCGGGAAGAGTTTGAGTGATCGAGCGGGATTTGAACGATTCCTCGCGAATTTGCTCTGCTCTTACGACTTGGTAGTCAACCAGACGAATTCCAAGCCCAAGAACCATCACCACCATGATTAGGGCAAATGCACCGAGCCGGCGGCTCAGTGACCCGTGTTTTCCCATGGTGGCCTATCTGGTTGGTGAAGCTGGGATTAGACCCTGCTCCAAAACTAAGCCAGATGCGGCAGGTTTCTCAGTTTCGACACTCTCAGACACCTCAGCGCTTGCCACGGTTGCCTCGGAGAAATCGGACACGGTTCCCATGGCAGCGTTGGCAACCAGGTTTGCCGATGCGACGGCTGCGTTTGCAGCACTGGCCGGGCGTGGCTTACCAAATACCTTGTCGTTTTCAATGTCCAGTAGCACAGAAGCTGGGTTAGCGACCATGCCTAGGCGGTTGGCGGCATCCGCAAGGTTCTGCGGGGAAGCTAGCGAGTCAACTTCCTCCTGAAGGATCTGAACCTGGGTGGTTAGGTCACGCTTCTCAAGCTTTAGCGAACGCAGGTGGTAAGCATCCTGGGTGAGGATCATGTTCAGCACCAACTGACCCAGTAGCACAACGGCGATGCCGGCGACAAAGATCAAGCCAGCCGTCATCTTTGGACGCAGCTGTCTTGCCTGTGCCTGCGAAACCATGTAAACCGCCATTAGTTACCCTCCAGTTTTTCTGCAGCCCGAAGCCTTGCCGAAGCAGACCTTGGGTTTTTCTCTAGTTCGATCTCCGTGGCGCGCTCTACGCCGCGGGTGATGATTTTCAAAACCGGTGCGGTGCCTGGCAATTCGACAGGCATGTCAACCGGAGTAGAACTTGTGGCGGCCGCTTGGAGGGCATCTTTGACAATCCCGTCCTCCAGGGAGTGGTATGACATAACCACTAGGCGACCGCCAACAGCTAATGCGTCAATCGCCTGAGGCATGGCGTCCTCCAGGACACCTAGCTCGTCGTTGACGGCAATTCTTAGGGCTTGGTAGATGCGCTTGGCAGGGTGACCGTTGGTCTTGCCAGGTGCCACCGGCACAACATCGAGAACAATCTTGTTCAGCTGGGACGAGGTGGTGATTGGCGCATTCTGACGCTCGCGAACAATGCGGCGGGCAATTGGGCCAGCGAAGCGTTCCTCGCCGTAGCGACGGAAAATGCGGGCCAGCTCCGCCTCATCCATGCTGGCAAGCAAATCTGCAGCGGTCTTTCCGCGAGTCTGGTCCATTCGCATGTCCAGCTCGGCGTCTTGAGCGTAGGAGAAGCCACGGTCTGCAACATCAAGCTGCATCGAGCTCACGCCAAGGTCCATCAAAATGGCGTGCACCGCTTTGATCTCTAGGCGTTCAAGGATGCTTTCAATTTCGTCGTAAACCGCCAAAACCGGGATGAAGCGGTCACCAAAGTGAGCCAAGCGCTCAGAGGCGAGTGCGATTGCGCTTGGGTCGCGGTCGATGCCAATCACGGTAAGGGTTGGGTTCTGGGTCAAAAGCGCTTCGGTGTGACCACCAAGTCCAAGGGTGCAGTCGATGGCAACCGGCTTGGAGACATTGAAGCCCGGCTGCATAAGGTCTAGGCAGCGCTGGAGCATTACTGGGGAGTGAAGTTCTGAGGTCTGGACCATGAGATTCCCTCTTGTCCCTCCCTGCAACTTGGTCCTTGTCCGTTTGTGAGCTTGGTTTTCACTTGTTCCGACTTCGGGGAAGAAGGCCGGTACACGGCCAAGGGCCAAGATGCAGGGTTAGAACAACCCGGGGATCACCTCCTCCGCCTGTGAGGAGAAGCCGTCTTCGTTGCTGGCTAGGTAGTCGTTCCAGGTCTTTGCATCCCAGATCTCAGCCCTTGCGCCAACACCGATGATTACTAGCTCTTTGGAAAGGTTTGCGTAGTCACGCAGTAGCTGAGGCAGTAGCACACGACCCTGCTTGTCTGGGGTCTCATCGCTGGCACCGGAGAGAAATACACGTAGGTAGCGACGGGCATCCTCGTTGGTTAGCGGGGCCTGGCGGATCTTGTCGTGGACCGAAGCAAATTCCTTCGCGGAGAAGACATAGAGGCAACGCTCTTGGCCGCGGGTGATAACAACGCCATCTCCAAGTTCATCGCGGAACTTGGAAGGCAGGATTAGGCGGCCTTTTTCGTCCAGCTTGGGCGTGTGAGTACCAAGTAGCACTTTGACCCCTTTCCCAAGCTGTTTCCTCCACTTTACTCCACTTTCCTCCACTTTGGGTTATTTTGGCGTGATTTATATCACGTTTTGGTCACCTTTTTTTAAAGAAAAAAACCCCGCCGAAGCGGGGTTAAATCAGGTTTTTCTATTCGTTGCCGAATCGCTGATTCCAGCGATCTTCGAAGTAGTTGCCCTTGGGCTTCTCACCCGCGGCTGGAAGCTCCGGCAATCTGAAGTTAGCGCTGGCGATAACCAAGCCGATAACCATCACCAAGAAGGCGATAACGCCAAAAAATGCCACCTGGAGAGCCACTGAAAGCACTAGTAGCCCGACACCGGAGAGCAGGATGAGCACGCCAAGAACCAGCTTTCCAGCCGACTGGTTAGCGCTGGTGGTCTTGGAGATGGTCTTAGCAAACTCGGCGTCTTGCGCCATGAGGTTGCGTTCCATCTCTTCGAGCAGTTTTTGTTCGCGCTCAGATAGTCCCATTGTGAACTCCGATCTTCCCTAATTGTAAACAGCGAAGCTCAGTTAGGCTATCCCTTATGTCTCAAGGTTTTCTGTTAAATCTCGTTCAGCAGCGATTGGATGTCTACTGCGAGATCAAGCGTTCCGATCTCACCGAGATTTCGGAAGACCTAATCCCAATAATTGACTACACCCAGGACCTTCTGTCCGGCGGCAAGCGATTCCGCGCCCTCTTCGCATTCTGGGCCTGGGCTGGGTACCAACCGGTCGAGGTGGACAGCACAAAGCTGACCATCGAAACCCCGGTGATTTCTGTGGCAGCTGCCCTGGAGATGTTCCACGCCGCAGCGCTGGTGCACGATGACCTACTGGATCAATCTGATACTCGCAGAGGAAAGCCTGCCATCCACAAGCGCTTTGAATCACTGCACCAATCCAGCAGATTTGCCGGCAGTGCTGAGCGCTTTGGCGTGGCAGGTTCGGTTTTGGTTGGCGACATGATGCTTTCCTGGTCATCCGAACTCTTTGGTGATGCACTGCTGCACTCCCCCGGCGAAGTGATCGAGGCGGCGTGTCGAACTGAGTTTTCAAAAATGCGCTTTGAGGTTATGGCCGGCCAGTACCTGGACGTTCTCGAAGAGAACGCTGCCCCGATCAGATCAAAGTCTGAGGCTGTTGCTCGCGCCAACAAGGTAATGCTCTACAAGACCGCAAAATACAGCCTGGAGGCACCGCTATTGATCGGTGCGGCGCTCGGTGGAGCTCACCACTCGGAACTGAAGAGTTTGAGTAACTTTGGCATCCCATTGGGGCTTGCATTCCAGTTGCGCGATGACATTCTTGGCGTCTTCGGAGACCCGGAGGTGACTGGAAAACCTGCCGGTGATGATCTTCGCGAGGGAAAGCGCACCGTTTTGATTGGCCTAACGCTTGAGGCCCTTCCGCCCAGCGTGGCAAGGATCTTCGAGGAACTTTTGGTCTCTGGCGAGCTGGATTCGGAGCAGATTGAATTCATGCGCAACGCGATTGTTGATTCTGGGGCACTAGCAAAGACCGAAGCGCTCATCGAGGAGTACTCCAATCGAGCAATTGAAGCACTTTCGGAACTTGAGATTTCAGAGCAGGGCAGAAAAGAACTTGCGAATCTGACTCAGGCCGTCATCAACCGCAGTAAGTAATTACCCAAGCGCCTGAGCGGCTCGTCTTACCGGGGCCTTGTGACCCTCCAGCAGGGCGGAAATAGGCGTCCTACCGAGGTCGTCGTTCTCGGCATAGATCCACTCAATGGCTTCATCGAGGGTGAGACTGCAGTCCAACAGCATGATCAAAGTGCCGCGAATGCTGGCCAATGGCTCGCCATTTTGGATTAGGTGAGCCGGAATCATGGGCTGCTTGTCGACTCGGACGCTGAAAAGCACATACTCTTCGCAGAGTCGTCTCACCTTTGATGCTGAAATGCCGAGTTGTTCCGCGGCTTGATCAATGGTCAACCAGCTGTCTACGCCTGGTAACGACATCAACTATCTCCTCTGAGTCTGAACTAGCTGCTCGGCTACTAAGAAGGCTAGCTCAAGCGACTGCATGTGGTTCAGGCGAGGATCGCAAACCGACTCGTAGCGTTCAGCCAGCGTCGACTCGTCGATCATCTCCGAACCACCCAAGCATTCTGCAACATCATCACCGGTGAGCTCAACATGCAATCCACCAGGGTGGGTGCCGAGAGCGCGGTGGACCTCAAAGAAGCCCATTACCTCGTCCATAACATCTTCGAAGCGACGGGACTTGTAACCGTTGGCAGTGGTGATGCCATTGCCGTGCATTGGGTCAGTGATCCACAGCGGGTTAGACCCGGTTTCCTTGGCGGCTTCGATTAGCTTTGGTAGCGCTTCACGAATCTTGCCGGCACCCATGCGGGAGATCAGAGTCAATCGACCTGGTTCGCGGTTTGGGTCTAGCTTCTCGATGATTTGCTTTAGGTCATCAACCGAGGTGGTTGGTCCAAGCTTTACACCCAGTGGGTTGCGGACCCTGGAGAAGAAGTCAAGGTGTGCGCCATCGAGCTGTCTGGTTCGCTCGCCAACCCAAATGAAGTGACCCGAGGTCACATATGGAGTGTCGGTGCGAGAGTCGATGCGAGTCATTGGTCGCTCGTAGTCAAACAGCAGACCCTCGTGCGAGACGAAGAACTCTGTTGCTCGAAGCTCCGCAGAGTCCACTCCGCAGGCCTCCATGAACCTCATGGCGCGATCGATGTCACCGGCAATGCTCTCGTACTTCTTGTTTGCCGGATTTACCGTAAAGCCCTTGTTCCAGGCGTGCACCTGACGCAGGTCTGCAAATCCACCGGTGGTGAAAGCGCGGATTAGGTTCAAGGTGCTCGAGGAAGTGTGGTACGCCTGCATCAAGCGCCTAGCGTCATTACGACGTGATTCCTCGGTGAACTCGTAACCGTTCACCGCATCGCCACGGTAGGCCGGAAGGGTAACGCCCTCGCGGGTCTCAAAGTCGGAAGATCTTGGCTTGGCAAACTGTCCTGCCATGCGGCCCATCTTGATTACCGGCAGCGAAGAGCCATACATCAAAACCACGGCCATCTGCAGCACGGTCTTGATGCGGTTGCGGATGCGATCAGCGGTGGCATCGACGAAGGTTTCGGCGCAGTCTCCGCCCTGCAGCAGGAATGCCTCTCCCCTGGCCGCTTGCGCCAAACGCTCACGAAGCGCGTCTACCTCACCGGCGAACACCAATGGCGGCTGCACCGAAAGCTCTTTTTTAACCTGCTCCAAGACCTGCAGGTCGGCCCAGGTTGGCTGCTGCTTAGCCTCTAGCTTGAGGTAGTTGTCTAATCCGAAGTCTGTCAAAGCGATCCTTTAGCTATGCGGCCCGGGCCATGCGGTTTTTTACGGTGGAGGCGTAAACGTCCTCATACTCCTGATTGCTCAGCTGCATGATGTTGTAGACGATTAGATCGGTGACAGCGCGCAACACTGCGCGCTCCCCCTCCATACCTGCAAAACGAGTGAAGTCCATCGGCTCTCCGATGACTACTCCGACCCGGCGAATCTTTGGATATTTAGAACCAATTGGCTGCACCTTCTCGGTGTCGATCATGGCAACTGGGACCACTGGAACTTTGGCTTCAAGGACCATGCGGGCAATGCCGGTTCTGCCGCGGTAAAGCTTGGCATCCGGTGAGCGAGTTCCCTCAGGGTAGATGCCGAGCAAAAGCCCTCGCTCTAAAACTCCCAATCCGGTGTTGAGCGAATCTTCCGAGGCCTTGCCGCCGGAGCGGTCGATTGGCAACTGACCGGTTGCTTTGAAGAACCAGCGAATCAGTGCTCCCTTGACGCCCTTACCGGTGAAGTAATCGCTCTTGGCTAGGAAGGTAACCGGCCTTCTTACCTTTAGCGGCAAGAAAATCGAGTCAGAAAACGAAAGGTGGTTGGAGGCCAAAATAGCGCCGCCGGCATTTGGGACGTTCTTGGAGCCCTTGACCCAGGGCCGGAACAAAATCTGCAGAATTGGGCCAAGAATAAAGTTCTTGATAATGAAATATGCCAATTTGCGCTCCAGTCGATGCCTATAGTTTAGCGAGCGACTCGCGCGCTAGGTCGGCGGCTCCGATAACTCCAGCTTGATTCGTAAACTCGGCAGTAACAATCTTTGCCTCTGGTCTAAAGCCACGCGCCGGAAGATCCTCCAGGAAGCCCTCGCGAATCGGCTCAAGGATGAGTTCGCCAGCGTCAGATAACCCGCCACCGATGACGTAAACCTGCGGGTCGAGCACAGCGGTAATTGTGGCCATCGCTTGACCGAGGTAACGTCCGGCCTCACGGAAGATTGAATAAACTCCGGCATCGCCCTCAAGCAGAGCCTGGTAGACCTGGGCACCTGAAAGCTCGCCATTTTCTGCCTTGAGTTCGCGAAGCCTTTGACCAGCTGGGCCAGAACCTGCGGCCAGCTTCTTGGCTGCCTTTACCACTGCGGTACCGGAAGAGTACTGCTCTACGCAACCTTTACGACCGCAGCCGCACTGCTTGCCATCCTGCACAACCCGAACGTGGCCGAGCTCTCCAGCGATACCAAATCCACCGCGGCGAAGTTTGTAGTCGGCAACCACCGCTCCCCCAACCCCGGTGCCCAGGGTGAGCATGACCATGTCTTTGGTGCCGCGACCGGCACCGAATTTGTATTCGGCCCAACCGGCAGCGTTGGCGTCATTCTCAATAACCAGCGGCAGGTCTAGGTGCACCTGGAGGCGGTCACGGAATGGCTCATTGCGCCAGTTGAGATTCGGAGCGTAAAGAATTGTGGACTGGTTGGCGTCGATAAAGCCGGCGGCGGCGACTCCAGCGCCCACCACTGGCGAGGTCGCGTGCGATGAAACCTCTTTGATCAGATCAACCACGGTTGAGACCATAAGGTCGGGATCTTGCGCGGGTGATGGCACTTTTGTTTCAAAAAGGATCTGGCCATGCTCATCCACCAGCGCACCAAGAATCTTGGTTCCACCGATGTCGATTCCGACTGAGAGCATGCATACCTCTTTACTGGGCGAACCTGAATTTTACTGCTTTGTGGAATGGTTACAAAAAAAGAGAAAAAGAGTTACATAAGTTGTAGCTCGCGCACTCTTGGAGCCCGTTAGAGTATTGGAAACTCAAATGGGAGATAAACAATGACGTTTTACGATGCGCCGCTATTAGTAGAGTCAAACCCTCAGGAAAACGCAACGGATTTATTGCTGGAGCGTGTAAAAAAGACCCCGCAGCACCCTCTTTTTTCAAGACAGAACCCTGATAAGACCTGGCGTAACGTAACCGCTGCAGACTTTTTGGCAGAGGTTCAAACCCTAGCCAAGGGGCTGATCGATGCCGGCATCAAACCAGGCCAAGCGGTCGCCATCATGTCAAAGACCCGTTACGAGTGGTCGATGATTGACTTTGCCATCTGGTTTGCCGGTGCAGTGACCGTGCCTATTTACGAGTCCAGCTCGCCAGCTCAGATTGAGTGGATTCTTTCTGACTCTGATGCTGTGGCACTGTTCATCGAAAACGACGAGCACCAAGCACGAGTTGACCAGGTTCGCTCAAAGACTCCAAGAGTCGATCACATCTGGAAGATTGACTCCAACGACTTCACCAAATTGCACCAGGCTGGCGAGAATGTCGCGGACGAGGTGTTGGAGACCGCACGCACCAATGCCAAGCTGGCTGATTTGGCAACCATCGTCTACACCTCTGGAACCACCGGAAACCCAAAGGGTTGTGAACTAACTCACCGTTCGCTGGTTGATCACTGCAAGAACGCTGCCGCCGAGATCCCTGAGATCGCCAATGACAGACAGCACTCTCTGATCTTCTTGCCGATGGCACACATCTTTGCTCGCTACGTTTCGGTGCTTTGCATCTACTCGGGAATTCGAGTTGGCCACCTAGGTGACACCAAGTTGGTGGCCGAGGTGCTACCGGTGTTCAAGCCGACCTTCCTACTTGCCGTTCCTCGTGTCTTCGAGAAGGTTTACAACGGAGCTGAGCTCAAGGCCGAAGCTGCCGGCAAGGGCAAGATCTTCCGCACCGCAGCAGAGACCGCGATCGAATACAGCAAGGCTCTTGATTCAAAGGGTGGTCCATCACTCGGACTCAAGATCAAGCACGGGCTATTTGACAAGCTGGTTTACTCGAAGTTGCGCGCCGCCATGGGTGGCAACGTGAAGTATGCAATCTCCGGTGGTGCGCCACTGGGTGCCCGTCTGGGTCACTTCTACCGCGGTATCGGGCTAGTTGTGCTCGAGGGTTACGGTCTAACCGAGACTGCAGCCGCAGCCGTAATTGGTCGCGTAAGTTGGCAGAAGATCGGCAAGGTAGGCCGAGCCCTTCCTGGCACCGGAATCAAGATTGCCGAAGACGGTGAAGTCTGGCTTCGCGGTATCAACATCATGCGTGGCTACTGGAGGAACGAGAGCGCTACCCGCGCAGCTTTCACTGACGACTGGTTCCACTCGGGAGACATTGGCGAGCTGGACGAGGATGGCTTCCTTACCATCACCGGTCGCAAGAAGGAACTCTTGGTCACCGCCGGTGGCAAGAACGTGGCACCTGCACCAATCGAAGATCCAATTCGCGCTCACCCGCTGGTTGGACAGGTTGTTGTGATCGGAGACGCGAAGCCATTTATTGCAGCGCTTATCTCGCTTGACCCAGAGATGGTTCCGGTTTGGTGCGCCAACAACGGCATTGCTGAGAAGCTCACTCTTGCCGAGGCTGCCAAGCACCCGAGGATTCGCGAGGAAGTTGCAGCTGCAATTGCCGAGGTGAACAAGAAATTCTCAAACGCTGAGCAAATCAAGGAGTTTGAGATTTTGGATGTTGAGCTAACCGAAGCGTCCGGTCACCTAACCCCGTCGCTAAAGATCAAGCGTTCGAAGGTTATGGAAGACTTCTCCTTGCACGTGGACAGAATCTACGGCTAAGAGATAAACCAAGTCTGTTGACGGAGGTTGGCGAAAGCCAGCCTCCGTTCTTCTTTATCCAGGCGATCAAGGTAGAGCATGCCCTTGAGGTGGTCGCATTCGTGCTGCAAGGCTTGAGCCATCAGACCTTCACCCGAGACCTCAACAACAGACCCGTCTAGCTGATAGCCCCGAGCCGTGGCTTTTGGATGCCGAGGGGTGCGGTGCCAAAGTCCGGGAACCGACAGGCAGCCCTCTTCCACCAAGACCGGCTCGCCCTCAAGCTTCACAATCTCAGGATTGATTAGGTAGCCAATCTTTCCGTCAACGTTGTAGGAAAAGACGGCCAGGCCCACGCCAATTTGAGTTGCTGCCACTCCGGCTCGACCTGGTAGCGATGTGGTGTCGATTAAGTCTTGAACTAGCCCTGCAACCGAACCAAAGTCGGTAACCTCAGCGGTCGGAGACCTCAGAACGGGGTCACCAAATAGTCGAATTTCTCGAACGGTCACGACTACCTACTCGATTACCGCAATCAGGTCGCCACCTTCAACCGGGGTTGGACCTACCACTCCCAGCCTTGCAATTCGGCCGGCGATTGGAGCCGCGATGTTGGCTTCCATCTTCATGGCTTCAATGCTTGCGATTGGCTGCCCAACCAAGACCGTATCGCCAACCGCAACCTTTGGAGTCACCACGCCGGTGAAGGGAGCTGCAGCGTGACCAGGCTTAGTTGGGTCTGCCTTTTCGGCGCTGGCAACCGCAACCTTGATGCTGTGATCGCGCACGGTGATTGGACGGAGTTGACCGTTGAGCTTTGCCATGACTGAGCGCAAGCCCTTGCCATCTGCCTCACCGATTGCCTCGAGACCGACGAACAGTTGGATTCC
>JARXAN010000011.1 GCA_029865895.1 Actinomycetota bacterium | reverse complement strand
TTCTTGACCTCGACCGTGCTGGCAAGATCGGCTCGATGGGTATCCAACTGAGCACGAAGCGAGACATCGTTTGAGCCGAGAATTCGCACCGCTAGCAAAGCGGCGTTCTTGGCTCCATCGATTGAGACGGTGGCAACCGGCACACCGGCTGGCATTTGAACAATCGAAAGCAGAGAGTCCATGCCGTCCAACTTCCCCAGCGCTACCGGCACGCCAATAACCGGAAGTGAGGTAACAGATGCGAGCATCCCCGGTAGGTGAGCTGCCCCACCGGCACCGGCAATGACCACCTTGATCCCGCGATCTGCAGCGGATTTTCCCCACTCGATCATTTTCTCCGGGGTGCGGTGGGCGCTTAGCACCTCAACCTCGTGCTCGATGCCAAATTCTTTTAGCGTGGTTGCAGCATCCTGCAGGACTCTCCAGTCCGAGTCAGAACCCATAACTATTGCGACAGTCTTCATTGCAACCTCCCAAGGTCAATTTAGCGGTTGTAGAGCAAATCTCTGCAGGCTCGACCGGTGGCCAGAAGCTCAGTTAGGTCCTCGCCCTGCAGGGTTAGGTGGCCCATCTTGCGCCCTTGCCGAGGAGCTTTTTCATACATGTGAAATTTGATCTGCGGGAACATCGCCATCGCCTTGGGATAGTGACGCACGAAATCGTTCTCGGAATCAACTCCAAGCAGATTGATCATCACCGCAAACTTCGAGGTGCTTGAGGTTTCACCAAGTGGCAGATCGAGCACTCCCCTTAGGTGCTGCTCAAACTGCGATGTGATGGCGGCATCAATTGAGAAGTGTCCGGAATTGTGTGGTCGCATCGCAAGTTCATTCACCAAAATCTCGCCGCTTCGAGATTGGAAAAGCTCAACTGCCATAACTCCGACAACGCCTAAACCTTCGGCAATCGACTTTGCGATTTGCTCGGCCTTAGCGTGGTGCTCGGAAGCTGGCGCCGGTGCTACAACTTCGGAGCAAACCCCGGCCTCTTGAAAAGTTGCAACCAATGGCCAGGCTCGAAATTCTCCGCTTGGGTTTCTCGCCGAAAGCTGTGCTAACTCCCCAACGAAATCGACCTTCTCCTCAAGTAGTAGCTCACCACCAAATGAATCGATCTTCGCCAGCCAGTCAGAAACTTCTAGGGTTTGGGAGATAACCCTGACACCCTTGCCGTCATAACCTCCGATTGGTGTTTTGACCACAATCTTTGGTCCGTGATTAGCCAAAAATTCTGCAATCTCAGCTTCGGTTTTTGCGGCCTTCCATATGGGCTGAGGCAAGCCAAGTTCGGTCAACTTACGACGCATTGTGAGCTTGTTCTGGGCATGCTTTAGGGCGTTTGGGCCTGGATTTACCTTGATGCCTTGCGAGACCAGCTTCTCCAATATGGCTGTTGGCACGTGCTCGTGATCGAAGGTAATGACATCGACCGTCTTGGCAAATTCAGCCAGCTGATCAAAGTCGTTGTAATCGCCAACTTTGGTTACGGCTTGATGTGCAGAAGATCCCTCGGCCTCACCAAAGACTTTTAGCGTGATGCCCAGTGCAATTGCAGCCGGTTGCGTCATGCGGGCAAGCTGACCAGCTCCAATCACTCCAACAACTGGCATGCCCACCTCTTTTCGAGCTCTAGTTTCGCAGATGCCAGACATCGGCGGCGGACACCACGACTGGTTCGGGGGTATGAATCACCAATCGGCCCTCGCGATCGATGTCGTGGGCTATCCCATAAACCTCTCCGCCACCTGGCAACTCTGCTCTCACAGACCGACCTAAGGTCGCGGAGTGCTGCACCAATTCGCCCCTGGCCTTGGTGATTGCGACCATAGGATCCTGCTCAAAGATTGCCCAGCGAATTCGGAGGTTGCGAACCACGGCATGCAGCACCGAATCAAAATCTGCCTCAACTCCGAGCAGATCAAGTGCGGTTGCAGTTTCAGGAGCACCGGCCTGAGCCTTCAGGTTGATGCCAAAACCAAGAATGAGAGAACCATCCGGCTGAATCTGAGCCAAAATGCCGGAGATCTTTTTTTCATTTACCAAAACATCGTTCGGCCACTTGACCAAGACCTCATCGGTGACCAACTCAGCGATTGCCGAGCGGATTGCAGTTGCGGCAATCAACGTCGCCCAGCTCAGCTCCGCGGTGTGTGGGGATTTCAAATACAGCGAGGCTGAGATGCTGGTGCCGGGTTCCGAAACCCAGGAGCGACCCAAGCGGCCCATGCCGGCGGTTTGCTCACTTGCTACAACCAGCGAGAAGTTGGGAAGGCTCCCCTGCGCCAAGCGGCGAGCGAGCTCGAGATTGGTGGAATCCACTGATTCCAGCGCGATTAGGTCGTTTACAACGCCAGCAGTTTTAGTAAGAGACACACCAAAACCGTATCGCAACCAGCAAACTTGTAGGTATCTACGATGAAATTAGAATTTGCTTGTAGGTAATGTTCAACTGGTTGAGCCTGCAACCTAGATAAAGTAGGCAAGCATCTAAGGAGAATTTGTGCCCGAGACCCCTGACCTTTCCACAACCGCTGGCAAACTTGCCGATCTAAAGGCTCGTTACCACGAGGCAGTGGTCAGTGCGGGTGACAATGCCAAAGAGAAGCAGCACGCCAAGGGCAAGAACACCGCCCGCGAGCGCATCGAAATGCTGTTGGATGCCGGCAGCTTTGTTGAGGTAGACGAATACGTGCGTCACCGCTCGACTGCATTCGGTATGGATGCCAAGCGTCCCTACGGTGACTCGGTTGTAACCGGCCTCGGCACCATTCACGGTCGCCAGGTGGCGGTCTACTCTCAAGACTTCACGATCTTCGGTGGCTCACTCGGTGAGACCGCGGGAAACAAAATCATCAAGATCATGGAAATGGCCATCAAGACCGGTGTGCCACTGATTGGAATGTTGGATTCCGGTGGCGCTCGCATTCAAGAGGGTGTTATCGCCCTTGGTAAATACGGCGAGATCTTCCGTCTCAACACCATGGCATCCGGCGTGATCCCTCAGATCTCAATCATCATGGGACCGGCTGCCGGTGGCGCGGTTTACTCGCCTGCGCTAACCGACTTTGTGATCATGGTCGATAAGACCTCAAACATGTTTGTAACCGGTCCAGATGTCATCAAGACCGTTACCGGCGAAGATGTCGGCATGGAGGAGCTCGGTGGCGCTCGCACCCACAATGAGACCTCCGGTGTGGCTCACTACCTGGCAGACGATGAAGCAGACGCCATCGACTATGTGAAGTCGCTGATTGGCTTCCTGCCGGAAAACAACCTCTCTGAGACCGTGACCTATCAGGCTGAATCTGAGTTGGAAATCACTGAGGCAGACCTAAAGCTGAACAGCATCATTCCGGACTCCCCAAACCAGCCATACGACATGCGAACGATTATTGAAGCGCTGGTCGATGAGGGTGAGTTCTTGGAGGTTCAGCCGCTGTTTGCCCCCAACATCTTGATTGGTTTTGCCCGCGTTGATGGCTCAAGCGTTGGAATTGTTGCCAACCAGCCCCAGCAAATGGCGGGAACGCTGAACATCGAAGCGGGTGAAAAGGCTGCTCGCTTTGTTCGATTCTGCGATGCCTTCTCGATTCCAATTTTGACCTTGGTTGACGTTCCCGGCTACCTGCCCGGCACCGACCAGGAGTGGGCTGGTGTGATTCGTCGCGGAGCCAAGTTGCTTTACGCATACGCAGAGGCGACCGTGCCACTGGTTACCGTGATTACCCGCAAGGCTTACGGTGGCGCATACATCGTTATGGGCTCCAAGCAGCTCGGCGCCGACATAAACCTTGCCTGGCCAACCGCTGAGATTGCGGTTATGGGCGGCCAGGGTGCCGTCAATATCCTGTTCCGCGACAAGATTCGCGAGGCCGAGGAGCAGGGTCAGGACATTGCCAAGGTCCGCGATCAGCTTGCCAAGGAGTACACCTACAACGTGGCAAGTCCTTTCCTAGCAGCCGAGCGCGGTGAACTTGATGGCATCATCGAACCGGCGGCAACCAGAACCGCGGTTATTCGCTCCCTAAGGGCGCTGAAGACCAAGCGCGCGAGTTTGCCTCCGAAAAAGCACGGGAACATTCCGCTCTAATGAAGCATTACTCCGAAGAAGAGGTTCAGCAGCTGCTGTCAATCAGCGGTGGTGATGCCGAAGATCAGGCGGCGGCGCTCGCTGTTGTCACCGCAGCCATAATTGAATCCAGAAACCTCGGTCGCATTGCGCTTAGAAAACCAGGCTCCTCCTGGCATCGCAACCAAGGCATCTTGCGCGGTGAGTTGTCAACAAACTGGCACTCTTCTTCCCGCCCTGGCCTCTAACCTATCCCCTGAAGCGGTTAGTAACATTTCCGTTAAATGGGTGGCAGGAAGCTCGCAAAAAAGCTCAAATTAATCTGTCTCCGTTGTGGCTATCCAGGGTGCCCGGAGATTGTGCAAGTCACAGGGGACTTGAATGGGCGGAGGTTTCACTCCGCCCATCATCCATTTAAATCCTGACGAACAAATCCGGAGAACCTGCCCCGGGCCTTGATGCGGTGACCGTGACAACCCAGTTTTCGTCCGCAACTGACCGAAGCACCAACTTGCCCTTTTCGACACCGGCGACGTGTGCGGCGACCTGCGCCAAGATCCGCTCTCTCTCGAGATCGGAAAGTTGCTCGAGCCCACCATCATCCAAAACCTGAACCTCGACCCCTCGGGTTCTAGCCTTAGAAATCTCACTCAGCAACTCAGGCAGATCAAAGTAGCGCCCACGAATCTGATCCCTGAGTGACGCTTCGAGACTTAGGGCTTGGCTCTTATCGGCCTCACTGAGTTTTCCATCGATGCTTTCAATCTTTTTCAAAAAAGGAAGTGCTGTCTCGAGCGCTCGTCCGGCTCGAAGTTGACGCTCGGTTCTTGAGGCAGATTTAGCTGCGGTGACTGCAGCGGTGGCGAGGGCTTTCTCTCGGTATTCGGCGGCGGCACTGGATGAAGAGGCCAGCGTTACAGAAGCAGCATGGGCAGCGGCAACAATCATCAGGGCACCAATGATTCCAGCGCTGAATAGCAGATCAAATCCGCCCCAGATTAGAACCTGCACACTCATCACGACCACCCCGAACCACGCCATGACCTTGTGCTGCCTGAGCGCTAAGACGGCCATCAGGGTGGCTACTCCCGCCACGTGCCAGGTGGAGTGATTATCGACGTGGTTGGCCGACACTGATGCTGGCATGAGTAGCTCTACTAGCATCGCGACAATCAATGCGATTGCAGCTTTGTAGTCTTTGAGTTTCAGGCCAGGACGGTCTGTGATAACTAACCCCAACGCCACCAGATATAGCGAAACCGCAACAACTGCAAACCACGGTTGCTCATGGTGATCAAGGTTCAATAACCCTAAAACGCCGTGGTAGGTGCCAAAAGCCAGAGTGAAGACCGTGATTGCGGCACGGGAGAGCTGGATCATTTGGACCACCGCAACTCGACGGTTGTGCCGACACCGATTTCGCTGGAAATTTCCGCCTGTCCACCAACCGAATTCATTCGAGCCTGAATCGAGGTGCGGACTCCGAGTCGGTCTTTGGGAAGGCGATCAAGATTGAAGCCCTTACCGTTGTCTTTGACCTGTACGAAAATCCCCTCGCCTTCCGGTTGACCCAATGTCAACTGAATTTGTTTGGCGCTTGAATGCCTGAGGGCGTTGTCTATTGCCTGAATTGTGGCCTCGGTGACGCTTTGGGCAATCTCTACCGAGATCTCTTCCAATCCGGCGGAGATGATCTCTACCTGCACGTCACTAGATGCGCGAAGTGCTGCTTTTCGCAACGAGCGGTAAAGCCCGAGCACCGTCACCTTGATTTCTGAGTCTTGCTCGGTCACTGCTGATTCGAGAGATGCGATGGCCTCGGTAGCTGCTTGTGCGGCGGATCTTTGGTCCGCCTCTGAAGATGCTCTAGCTGCCACCAGCAGAGTGTTGAGAACGTGGTCGTGGACTAGCGCATCGATGCGCTGACGCTCTCTTTCGATGGCATCTGTCTGAGCTTGTTGAACTGCGTTGGCAATGGCTATCGAGTTGGCCTCGTCGGCTCGCCTTGCTCCTTCTCGCGAAAGTCGAACCAGGGACGAAACCGCACCTCCAAGCAATAAGACATAGACCGAATTTTGCATGGCGGTGTCCCAAGCGCCAGATCCACCGTAAATCGAGGTATCCAGGATGTACCAGCTAACCGATGCGACAACGAGGTAGACCCAACCGAGCCAGCGAGGATTTGCAACCCCCATGGAGATTGTTGCTGTTCCAACCAGCCACCAGACCCAGGCCTGGAAGTTCTCCGGAAGCATTGTCGGGTCTACGACCATCAGTGGCCAACGCAACATCGCCACCAGGACAGTCGCGCCATGGACGTATGGCCAAAATCCCAGCGATCCCCTGAGCCAAGAGCTCACCACCATTCCAACGATCGGAACCGAGGTGTAGGTCAAAACCCACCACTTACCCAAGCCCAGGTATTGAGATTGAAATACTGCGTTTGCTATCACCTCGAGGTGCAGCACTGCCAAAACTGTCGAATAGATTCGACTGAACATGGTTTCGAGTCGAACGCTGGCGGCAGATGAGAGCTTTGGTTGGGACACCTAAAGCAGCTCTCCCTGCAAGATGCCATCTTCAACCGCTCTGCGGAACAGGTCAACTTTGGTGGCGGCTTCGCGCCCCAACTTTGCGTACTTCACTCGAACTCGATCGATGTGTTCTTTCGCGCTGGAAGGCTTGATCTGAAGTTGATATGCGACCTGCTTCAGGCTCATTCCGGAGGCATACAGCGACAGCACTTCGCGTTCGCGATCTGACAGCTTGACTTCTTTGAAGGGTCGGTCGGCATCGATGAGCGCGCTGGTCTCCGCGTTGTTGATGATGATGCCCTGGGCAGCCAGGGATATTGCCTCAATCAAAGTAGCCATCGGCCTGGACTTAGAGACTATGGCTGTCGCTCCTGCTCTCAAAGCAGAACGCATCAAAGGCGGCTTGTCAGCAATGCTGTAAATCAAAACCGCCGCACCAAAATCAACCAGGCGCTCGATGTTGTCCTGCACCAAAGAGCCATCGGCAAGTGAAAGATCAGCGATCACGACCGCGCAGTCTTTATCGGAAATTTGCAGCAGCAGATCATCAACGGTTGCGGCTGAACCGACAAGCTCAAAACCACTTTGCTGGCAGGTGCCGGCAAACCCGAGACGGACTGCCTCGTGATCGTCAACGATTGCGACTTTTAGTGTTTCCATACCGCTCTAGGCTAACCAAGAGTTAGGGCTGCAACTGCCTCAAAATGGTGCGTGTGAGGGAAGATATCCAACGATTTAAGTCCCCTGAGTTGGTATCCGGCCTTGGACAGCGAACCTAGGTCGCGAGCCAGTGCAACTGGATCACACGCCACGTAAATGATGTTTCGAGGGCGAAGTTTCACGATTTGCTCGATGACCTTGCCCGCTGCACCAGAACGCGGTGGGTCAAGCACCACGCTGTCAAAGCTGCCTGGCTTGGCACTGGCAATACGCAGGTACTGCAGCACATCTGACTTCTCAAACTTTAGGTTTGCCAAATCAATTGCAGACTTGGTGCCATCGGCAACCGCCTGCTTGTTGTTCTCCACCGCCGTAAATGAGGTCGAGCCATACTTTGCAGCCATGGTGGCTGCGAACAGACCCGCACCGGCGTAAAGATCCAGTGCCGGCTTGGACTGATCAAATTCCAGTAGCTCGGCAGCTTCAAATACTGACTTTGTCAGAAGGTTTGCAGCCTCTTTGTGGACCTGCCAGAAGCCTCCCGAACTCAGTCGGAAGGTTCGACCTCCGGCTCGCTCGATCAAACGCTCTGAACCGTTTAGTTTTCCATCCACCATCCACTGCAAATCTCCCGTGGAGCTCGCGGCGATAGAGATCTTTTTGACGCCGTTCCAGTTTTTAAGCTGGAGTCCGAGCTCTTCGATCTCGGTGACCGCAAGTGGCAAGTTTGGGGTAAAGACTGCTTCGTTGCTTCTTGGTCGCATTGGACCCGCGGTGCCAGAGGCGTCAACATTGAGCTGCACCCTGGTGCGATAGTGCAGGCCGTCGGTTTCCTCCGGGCAGGCTTCCACGACCGTCTTCAGATCGATTCCGGCCATGCGCTGCAGTGCCTCTTCGAGGACTTGAGCTTTGAGCTCGCGTTGGTGCGAGAGCGCGATGTGCCCGAACTCAGCACCACCAGCTCCCTCGCGTGCGGCTTTCCAAAAGTGTGGCTGACGATGCTCCGAAGCTTCGACAACATTGGTTACGGTCGCCCTCAGAAACTTTCCGGCATCCTCGGTGACCTCAACATCAACCACCTCACCATCGATGGCACCGGATACGAAGATGACTCGGCCCTCGTGGCGGGCTACAAAAACTCCACCGTGGGCGACTTTTTCAATTTTGACTCGAAGATTCACTCCCACAGTGTTCCACAGCTAACCTGTCTTACGTGACCAAATTGCTGCTTGCCTCAACTTCTCCCGCCAGAAAGCGACTGCTTACCGATGCTGGCATCGTGTTTGAGACCCGATCCCCGGGAGTAGATGAAGACGCCTTGGTCGATCAACAAAAGCCCGCAACCATCCAGGACATGACGTTATTGCTGGCCAGGGCAAAGGCGGAGGCCGTGAGTTTCGATGGCCTGATTCTAGGCTGCGATTCAGCCCTGCTTTTTGATGGCGAAATGCTTGGCAAACCGCACCACCCCGAGGTTGCAATTGCTAGGTGGCAGAAAATGCGGGGTAAAACCGGTGTTTTGGCATCCGGTCACTGGCTCATCGACGGTGAGACCGGGGCGGCAACCGGCAAGGTCACTCAAACCTCGGTTAGCTTTGCAAACCTCAGCGACGAGCAGATTCACAAGTATGTTGCGACCGGTGAACCGCTGCAGGTGGCAGGTGCTTTCACCATTGATGGATTTGGTGGGGCATTCGTTGAGCGGATCGAGGGCGATTACCACACCGTTGTCGGACTATCGCTGGTGGCGCTTCGCGAATTAGTCACAGAACTGGGTCACGACTACCAATCTCTATGGAGATAACCGCAACGAAACAGCAAGTTTTTTGTCGTTTGGTTATAAATTTCCGAGCCTAGAGGGCAATAAGCTTTTCGATTATGACCCAGCGCCGAATTACCAAGTTACTAATCGCCA
>JARXAN010000051.1 GCA_029865895.1 Actinomycetota bacterium | reverse complement strand
ACCAACTGATTCAGTTCCTCGTCAGAGCCAACCTTGGTCTTGTCTACCCCTGGCACATTGATCAGAACCTGAGGGAAATTAGGCATTACCGCTGCCAACTCGCGCAAGCTCTGGCCCGAAGCTGCAACCTTTGCCGCGATGTGCAATCCGGTGAGGACGCCATCGCCGGTTGTGGCGTACTGCGCGAAAATCACGTGACCGGACTGCTCGCCGCCGAGTGAGTAACCACCCTCGCGCATCGCCTCAAGAACATAGCGGTCGCCAACTCCGGTCTCGACAATGTCGATACCCGCATCTCGCATTGCGACCTTCAAGCCGAGGTTCGACATCACGGTGGTGACCAAGGTGTTGCGAGCCAGGCTGCCCTTCTCGCGAAGTGCCAACGCCAGGATCGTCATGATGTGATCGCCATCAACTATTGCACCGGTGTGGTCTACCGCCAAGCAGCGGTCGGCATCGCCGTCGTGAGCGATACCCAGGTCGGCCTTGTGACTTAGCACTGCTGCCTGCAGGGCGGAAAGGTGAGTGGATCCGTATCCGGAGTTGATGTTGTTGCCATCTGGGTCTGCACCGATAACGATGACTTTGGCCCCGGCATCGGAGAAAATCTGCGGTGAAATTGCACTTGCAGCGCCGTGGGCGCAGTCCAGCACAACCTTTAGGCCATCGAGGCGATTGGGTAGTGTGCCAAGGAGGTGAACGATATAGCGGTCCTCGGCATCTGAGAACCTGGTGACTCGACCAACCCCCGAGCCAATTGGCGTCAGAGATTGTCCCATCGCCTCGGCGATTTTGTCTTCGGTGGCATCTGCCAACTTGTGCCCACCGCGGGCAAAGAACTTGATGCCGTTATCTGGCGCGGAGTTGTGGCTGGCCGAAATCATGACACCAAAATCGGCATCGATGTCCGCGGTCAAATAGGCGGCTGCCGGGGTAGGAACCACGCCTGCGTCAAAGACATCGACACCGGAAGACGCCAGTCCAGCAGCCACTGCGGCCGAAATGAAGTCGGATGAAATACGTGGGTCGTGAGCAATTACGGCTCTTGGGCGATCGCCACGCTTTCTGGCATCTGCACCCAATACCAAGGCAGCAGCCTGCGCCAAACGAAGCGTGAATTCTGCGGTGATGTCTTTGTTCGCGGTTCCGCGAACACCGTCAGTGCCAAATAGCCTGCCCATGGCAGAAGCGTATCTTTAGCGCTTAGAGAACTGAGAAGCCTTGCGGGCCTTCTTCAAACCGGCCTTCTTGCTCTCAATGATGCGAGAGTCGCGGCGGAGGAAGCCAGCCTTCTTCAAAGCTGCACGGTTGTTGTCGGTGTCGATCTCGTTCAATGCACGAGAGATGCCTAGGCGCAATGCTCCAGCCTGACCAGCGATACCGCCACCATCAATGCGAGAGATGACGTCGTATGCGCCCTGTAGCTCTAGCACCTTGAATGGGTCGGTGATTAGCTGCTGGTGCAGCTTGTTTGGGAAGTAGTCCTCAAGAGTGCGACCGTTGACGGTGATCTTGCCGGTACCTGGGATTAGGCGAACGCGAGCAACTGCCTCCTTGCGACGGCCAGTGCCGGCACCGTTCTGAGTCAGGTTGCCACGAGAGCGCACAGGCTTCTCAGGAGCACTCTCGGTGGTGTAAGAGGTCTCTGCTACTGCCTCTTCTGCGACGATCTTCTCAGCCAATTGGTATTCCTTACTGGGCAATCTGGTCAATGACGAATGGCTTTGGCTGCTGTGCAACGTGTGGGTGAACAGCGCCCTTGTAAACCTTTAGCTTGGAGAGCTGCTGGTCGCCAAGGGTGTTCTTTGGCAACATGCCGCGGATCGCCTTCTCAACAGCGCGCTCTGGGTTCTTCTCCAATAGCTCGGAGTAAGTGGTAGCGGTTAGACCACCTGGGTAACCAGAGTGACGGTATGCCTTCTTCTGGGCCAACTTGGAGCCGGTCAGTGCAACCTTCTCTGCGTTGATGATGATGACGAAGTCACCATTGTCCATGTGAGCAGCAAAGGTTGGCTTGTGCTTTCCGCGCAGCAGTGCTGCGGCGTGAGAAGCTAGGCGGCCCAAAACCACGTCAGTGGCGTCGATGACAAACCACTCGTGGGACAGCTCGCTGGCCTTAGGCGAATAAGTACGCACGCTAAATTACCTCTTAGTTTCTTATGTGTGATTCCGCTTGACTATCGCGGTTTCAAACCCTTTCGGCATAGCCGAACCAAGGGCTAATTCTAGGGGACTAAATAGCCTCAGGTCAAACAGATATTTCCTCTGCGGTGCGCCTTCTTCGAGCGCGTTCTGCCTGTTCAGCCAGTTTCTCGTCACTTGGGTAGGAAATTGCATCCAAAGTGAGTCCTCTGGGGGCAATAACCTTCACTTTTGCACCGCGGACCGCGGACTCCTGCATAGCCTTTAGTTCCGCCAGGCTCTGGCGCTTTTCCCCTACTGCGATAAGGGATCCGACGATGGCGCGCACCATGTTATGGCAGAAGGCGTCTGCCTCTAAGAACACCTCAATCGAGTTATCCGCAAGCCTGGTCACCGTCAGGGTTCTCAGCTCTCGAATGGTGGTTGCGCCCTCGCGAGGCTTACAAAATGCCCCAAAGTCCCTCAGTCCAACCAGCAATTTGGTGCCCTGCTGCATCAAATCGACATCGAGTGTTTTCTTAACACTCAGTGCGTATCTGGCGCGCTTTGGGTTTGGCTTGCAAAGCCCATCTGTAATCAGGTACTTATAGCTGCGACCAATTGCCGAGAATCTGGCATCAAAACCATCCGCTGCCACAGCGACGCTGTGGACCGCAATGTCTGATGGCAGCAGGTTATTCAGCCTGGTTGCAGTGAGCGGAGTTCTACCCAAGCGCTTTTGCTGCTCCGGGGTGAGATCAAAGTGACAAACCTGGTGGTCGGCGTGGACGCCAGCATCGGTTCGACCGGCCACTCGCATCGCAAAATCGATATCGGTTGGGCCAAAAATCTGCTGTAGAACATTGAGTAGATCGCCCTGAACAGTGCGCAGCTTAGGCTGCTTGGCCCAGCCATTGAAGTCTGTGCCGTCGTAGGCGAAGTCCATCCGGAAACGAGAAAACCCGCCGGCAAGACCAGCGGGTTCACTCATTTGCAATTCCTTATTCAGCGGAAGATGCGTCTGCCTCTGCGGCAGGTGCCTCAGCCTCTACAGCAGCCTCTTCGACTGCCTCAGCTACTGGAGCCTCAGCCTCAACAGCTGCGGTCTCGACCACAACTTCTTCAACTGCTGCCTCTTCAACAACTTCGTCCTCCGTTGCGCCTGCTGCTGCGGTAACTACTGCTGCTGCGGCTGCGGTGGTTGCGACGTTGTTAGTTAGCTTGACCTTGTTGGACTTTGGCTTTGGGTCTACAGCCTCAAGCACTAGCTCGATAACCGCCATCGGAGCGTTGTCGCCCTTACGGTAGCCAAGCTTGGTGATGCGGGTGTAGCCGCCCTGGCGCTCTGCAACTAGCGGTGCGATCTCAGCGAATAGCTCGTGAACGACACCCTTGTCTAGGATCTGCTGCATTACGCGGCGACGTGCGTGTAGGTCTCCGCGCTTTGCGAAAGTCACTAGGCGCTCGGCAATTGGACGTAGGCGCTTGGCCTTGGTCTCAGTTGTCACAATGCGCTTGTGCTTGAACAGCGAGGTTGCCATGTTGTTGAGCATCAGACGCTCGTGGGCAGGACCGCCTCCGAGACGTGGGCCCTTAGTTGGGGTTGGCATTTCTTTCTCCTTGAGTTTCTAAGCGTTTAGATCTGGTCGTCGTCGAAGCCGCCACCGAAGTAAGCGCTGTCGAATCCTGGGACTGCGTCCTTGAAGCGAAGGCCTAGGGAAGCAAGCTTCTCGCGGACCTCGTCAACGGACTTGGAACCAAAGTTGCGGATGTTCATCAACTGGTCTTCGCTCAGAGCGATTAGCTCTGAAACGGTGTTGATGCCCTCGCGCTTTAGGCAGTTGTAAGAGCGAACGGTTAGGTCCAGGTCCTCGATTGGGGTTGATAGCTCGTTAGAAGCTGCAACCTCAACTGGAGCTGGTCCAATCTCGATACCCTCGGCCTCAGCGTTTAGCTCCTTGGCTAGGCCAAATAGCTCAACCAGGGTGGAACCGGCAGACGCAACTGCATCGCGAGGCTCAACCGAAGGCTTGGTCTCAACGTCAACAATTAGCTTGTCGAAGTTGGTGAACTCACCCGCACGAGTTGCCTCAACGCGGTAGGAGACCTTTAGAACTGGGCTGTAGATGGAGTCAACTGGAATTACGCCAGCCTCTGCATCCTGGTTGCGGTTCTGAGAAGCCTGAACATAGCCGCGACCGCGCTCGATAACGAACTCGATCTCTAGCTTGCCCTTGGCGTTTAGAGTCGCAAGTACTAGCTCTGGGTTGTGAACCTCAACACCGGCAGGAACCTGGATGTCAGCTGCGGTAACAGGACCGGCAGCGCTCTTGGTTAGGTGTGCAACAACTGGAGCGTCGTGCTCAGATGAAACAACTAGGTTCTTGATGTTCAGGATTACCTCAACAACGTCTTCCTTGACACCTGGGATGGTGGAGAACTCGTGGCTAACACCCTGAATGCGGATGTTGGTCACAGCTGCACCTGGAATCGAGGACAACAGGGTGCGGCGCAGTGAGTTTCCAAGGGTGTAACCAAAGCCTGGCTCCAGTGGATCCAGGATGAAGCGTGAACGGTTTGGACCTAGAACTTCTTCGTGAAGGGTTGGGCGCTGTGCAATTAGCACTATTTGGTTCCTTTCATCTGAGCATCCGCTATTTGATGCTCGTCTTTACACTCAGTGGCTTAGCTGAATGCTTTGAATCTTTAGTTTTGGAAAAGCTGTAGTTAGACGCGGCGACGCTTTGGAGGGCGGCAACCGTTGTGAGCCTGAGGGGTCACGTCGGAAATCGAGCCAACCTCTAGGCCTGCGGCCTGAAGCGAACGAATTGCAGTCTCACGACCAGAGCCTGGGCCCTTGACGAATACGTCAACCTTCTTTAGACCGTGCTCCTGCGCCTTGCGGGCTGCAGACTCGGCTGCCATCTGTGCGGCGAACGGGGTCGACTTACGAGAACCCTTGAAGCCCACGTCACCAGACGACGACCAGGAGATAACAGCTCCGGTTGGGTCGGTGATGGTGATGATGGTGTTGTTGAAGGTCGAGCGGATGTGCGCCTGACCGGTTGGGATGTTCTTCTTATCCTTGCGACGTGGCTTGCGGGCCGCTGCGGATGCCTTAGGTGCTGCCATTTTTTATCTCCTAAATCCTTCGGCCGCTACTAGCGGGCTGCCTTCTTCTTGCCGGCGACAGTACGCTTTGGACCCTTGCGAGTACGAGCGTTTGTCTTGGTGCGCTGTCCGCGGACTGGAAGTCCCTTGCGGTGGCGCAGTCCCTCGTAGGAACCGATTTCAACCTTGCGGCGGATGTCTGCTGCAACGTCGCGTCGCAGGTCACCCTCAACCTTGTAGTTCTTCTCGATCTCGTCGCGAAGTGCGATCAACTGGTCGTCAGTTAGATCCTTTACGCGAATCGACTCATCGATCTTGGTGGTCTTTAGAATCTCGCTTGAGCGAGTGCGGCCAACGCCGTAGATGTAGGTAAGGGAGATAACCACGCGCTTGTCGCGAGGGATATCTACTCCAGCAATACGTGCCATTTGGATTTTCTCCTGTTTGAAAGAAGGTCTTCGGCATCACCATCTCGATCTGGCGGATCGGGCCCCGGCCTTCTTTCCGGGGGTTAGCTTTACGCTTGTTGATTCCTTGAGTATTTAGTTATGGGTTAGGGCAATTAGCCCTGGCGCTGCTTGTGACGAGGGTTCTCGCAAATAACCATCACGTTGCCGTGACGACGAATCACCTTGCACTTGTCGCAGATCTTCTTAACGCTCGGGTTAACCTTCATGCTCTTACTTTCTACTTGTAGCGGTAAATGATGCGGCCGCGAGTCAGGTCGTACGTGGACAGCTCTACAATCACGCGGTCTCCGGGGAGAATGCGGATGTAGTGCTGACGCATTTTGCCCGAGATGTGGGCTAGGACGATGTGTCCGTTGGTCAGCTCCACACGAAACATTGCGTTCGGTAGAGCTTCAACGACCGATCCCTCGATCTCGATGACGCCGTCTTTGTTGGCCATGCACTCACTTATTCACTACTTTTGGCAGCGTCACAAACACGCAAAACCGCTCAATTTTCAGAAGGATTTCACGTTAGAAACGCCGAGGAACAATCCTAGGGGGAAAACGGGGCGAATGCTAGTGGCTAATCCAAAGAAATTGGCGTAATGCCAAACGGCTTTAGACCCTCGACACCACCATCGGGTGCAGTGAGCACCCAAATCCCCTTCGAGTGAACCGCAACCGAGTGCTCCCAGTGGGCACCATCGCCGTTATCTTTGGTCACAACCGTCCAGTCGTCCTCATGGATGAAGGTCTTCTGATCCCCCGATGTAATCATCGGTTCGATTGCCACGCAGAGACCAGGCTCAACCTTTGGCCCGGCGTCCCGCACCGCGTAGTTGAAAACCGCCGGATCCTCGTGCATGGTGCGGCCAATACCGTGACCGACGTACTGCTCTAGAATCCCCCACTTGCCCCGCTGAGCGATGTAGTGCTCAATCGCGACTCCAACCTCGTTTAGGCGCTTAGCCTGAGCCAAGGCGGCAATTCCGGCCCAGAGCGAACCCTCGCAGACATCGGACTGCAGTTGACGCTGCTTGGTTAGGTCGTTATCCAATCCTGGAACCACCATTGAGAATGCGCTGTCACCATTCCAGCCATCCACCTCGGCACCGCAGTCAATCGAGATTAGATCACCTGGCTCAAGCACCTTGTTCGATGGAATGCCGTGCACAACCTCGGAATTGATGCTGGCGCAAATGGTGTGGTAGTAACCGGGGACCAATTGGAAGTTTGGACGGCCGCCGCCCTCACGAATCGTTTTCTCGGCAATCTGATCCAGCTCCAAGGTGGTTACCCCTGGGCGAATTGCGGCCTTTACGTTCTCAAGAGCTTTAGCGGTCAATAGACCGGCAATCCGCATCTTGCGGATCTGGTCGTTGGTTTTGACTTCGTATTTCTTACGCATCTGCCAAAAGCCCGCGGGCTTCGAGTGCTTCGATGATGCGAGCGGTTACCTCTGAAATATCGCCAAGACCATCGATCATCGCAACTAGACCGCGAGCGGCATAGACGTCAATCAGCGGTGCGGTCTGGGAATCGTAAACCTCTAGGCGGCGGCGAATAACCTCTGGGGTGTCATCGGCGCGACCCTCGACTTCGGCACGGTGAGCCAGGCGACGCACCAACTCATCGGTGTCGGCAGTTAGCTGCACTACAACATCGAGGCGCTTACCGGCATCGGTGAGGATGCTGTCTAGCTCGTGAACCTGGTCGATGGTGCGCGGGTAGCCATCAAGTAGAAAGCCACCGAGAGCATCATCGTGCGACAAACGATCGCGCACCAAAGCGTTGGTCAAAGAATCTGGCACATACTCGCCGCGGTCCATAAAGCCCTTGGCCTCAACACCCAGCGGAGTCTGGTTCTTCACGTTGTAGCGGAAGATGTCTCCGGTTGAGATTGCGGGAATGCCGTAGTGCGAAGAGAGCAGTGCAGCTTGGGTTCCCTTACCGGCACCCGGAGGGCCGATTAGTAGGAGCCTGGTCACTTCAGAAGACCCTCGTAGTTACGCTGCTGCATCTGTGCGTTGATCTGCTTCACGGTCTCAAGACCAACACCAACGATGATCAAGATGGAGGTTCCACCGAATGGGAAGTTCTGGTTGGTTCCAATTGCGGTGAAGGCAACCAGCGGAATCAGAGCGATCAGACCCAGGTAGATAGCACCTGGGAAAGTAATGCGGCTGATTACGTACTCTAGGTACTCGGTGGTTGGGCGACCGGCACGGATACCAGGGATAAAGCCACCGTACTTCTTCATGTTGTCGCTGATCTCCTCAGGGTTGAGGGTGATTGCAACGTAGAAGTAGGTGAATCCAACGATCAGTGCGAAGTAGACCGCCATGTACAGCGGGTTCGAACCTGAGGTTAGGTAAGTCGAGATGAAGGTAACCCAAGGAGCCACCTGACCGGTGGTTGGGTCTGGCTGGCTGAACTGAGCTAGCAGAGCCGGTAGGTAAAGCATTGAGGAAGCGAAGATAACCGGGATAACACCGGCGGTGTTTACCTTCACCGGGATGTAGGTGGACTGGCCACCGTAAGCCTTGCGGCCAACCATACGCTTGGCGTACTGAACCGGAATGCGACGCTGAGACTGCTCAACAAGCACAACCAGTGCGACCACTACGAAACCAACCGCCATAACGATCACGAAGATTTCGATGGAGCGGGTCTGCAGGATCTGCAGCAAGCTGGCTGGGAAGGTCGATGCGATAGAGGTAAATATCAATAGCGACATACCGTTACCGACACCGCGCTCGGTGATTAGCTCACCAATCCACATGATCAGACCGGTACCGGCGGTCATAACCATCACCATCAGGGTGATCGAAAGCGCGTCGGTGTTGACCAAAATCGGAAGAGTACAGTCCGCACCGAAGAGCGCTCCCTGGCGAGCAACCGCAATCAGGGTGGTAGCCTGCAATAGACCAAGCGCGATGGTTAGGTAGCGGGTGTACTGGGTTAGCTTCGCCTGACCCTGAGGGCCCTCTTTGTAAAGGGTCTCAAAGCGCGGGATTACCACGCGAAGCAACTGGGTGATGATCGATGCGGTGATGTAAGGCATGATGCCCAGTGCAAAGATCGAAAGCTGTAGCAGCGCTCCACCGGAGAACAGGTTTACCAATTCGTATAGACCTGAGGTGGACTGGCTTTGAGCCAAACACTGCTGAACGTTGGTGTAGTCAACGTTTGGTGCCGGGATGAAAGAACCTAGACGGAAGATGGCCACCATGCCCAGGGTAAATGCAAGCTTGTTGCGCAAATCCGGTGTGCGGAATGCGCGTGCAATGGCCTGAAACATGGTGAACCTCTCCTAGCGAATCTTCTTAGGCGCTGATGCTGCCGCCGGCAGCTTCAATCTTGGTCTTTGCTGACGCAGAAACCTTGTCAACAGTGACCACAAGCTTAACCGAGACGTCGCCATTTCCAAGTACCTTGACAGGCTCGCCCTTGCGGACTGCACCCTTAGCTACTAGGTCAGAGACGGTCACGGCGCCACCCTTCGGGTAAAGCTCAGACAGCTTGTCTAGGTTTACCACCTGGTACTCAACGCGGAATGGGTTCTTGAAGCCGCGAAGCTTAGGGGTGCGCATAACTAGGTTCACGCCACCACCCTCGAAGCCCAAACGGGTAGTGGTGCGAGCACCGGTTCCCTTGGTACCACGACCTGCGGTCTTACCCTTTGAACCCTCACCAAGACCCTTACGAGTCTTCTCCTTCTTGGCACCCTTTGCAGGGCGAAGGTGGTGAAGCTTCAGGATCTGGCTCTTCTCAGCCTTTTCCTCAGTCTTCTTTGCAGCTGGCTTAGCGGCTGCCTTTGGGGCAGCAGCCTTCTCAGCAGCTGGCTTTGCAGCGGCAGCCTTAGGTGCAGCAGCCTTTGGAGCTGCGGCCTTTGCGGCTGGAGCCTTGGCAGCAGCAGCCTTAGGGGCTGCCTTTGCTGCGGCTGGCTTAGCTGCGGTGGTCTTCGCTGCAGGCTTTGCAGCAGCCTTAGCGGCTGGCTTCTTTTCTTCAGCCATTAGTCGATCTCCTCAACCTTGACGAGGTGGGCAACGGTCATCACTAGGCCGCGAACAGACTTGTTGTCTTCCTTCACGATGATGTCACCGATGCGCTTCAGACCCAGGGTGCGAAGTGAATCGCGCTGGTTCTGCTTGCCACCGTTTGAACTCTTTACTTGGGTAACCTTCAGACGCTTTGCCATTATTTGGCACCTGCCTTCTCAGTCTTAGCTGGTAGTAGACGAGCCGGAGCTACCTCTACCAATGCCTTGCCACGACGGTCAGCAACTGCCTGCGGCTCTTCGAGCTGCTTTAGTGCTGCCACGGTGGCGTGGACGATGTTTAGGGTGTTTGACGATCCCAATGACTTGGAAAGTACGTCGTGAACACCAGCGCACTCCAGAACTGCACGAACTGGACCACCGGCGATAACACCGGTACCCTCAGCGGCTGGACGAAGTAGAACTACACCTGCGGCTGCCTCGCCCTGGACTGGGTGAGGAATGGTGGAGCCAGCGCGTGGGATGCGGAAGAAGTTCTTCTTCGCGTCCTCAACACCCTTGGCAATAGCTGCAGGAACTTCCTTAGCCTTGCCGTAGCCAACACCAACTAGACCCTCGCCATCGCCGACCACAACTAGTGCGGTGAATGCAAAGCGACGACCACCCTTGACCACCTTGGATACACGGTTGATGGTTACAACACGCTCCAAGAATGGGCTCTTGGTGTCCTCACGGTCACGACGCTCGGTCTTTGGTCCACGCTCACGTGAACCGCGACGCTGCTCGCGCTCGTTTGGATCAACGGTTGTGGCCTCTGCGACCACGGTAGCTTCTGCCACGTCCATTTCCTTCTTCTCTTCGCTCACAGTGTCAATCCTGACTCGCGGGCTGCGTCAGCAATTGCTGCAACGCGACCTGCGTAGCGGTTACCGCCACGGTCGAATACCACCTCGGTGACACCGGCCTTCTTAGCGCGCTCAGCAATTAGCTTGCCAACCTCAGTCGCCTTGTCGGTCTTGGTGCCGTCAGCCTTACGTAGCTCAACTTCCATGGTGGAAGCCGAGGCTAGGGTGTGGCCCTTGGAGTCATCGACAACCTGGACGAACACGTGACGTGCCGAACGGGTTACGACTAGGCGAGGACGAGCTGCAGTGCCCTCAATCTTCTTGCGCAGGCGGCCGTGACGCTTGTCACGGGCAGCTGACTTTGACTTAACAGCCATTCTTACTTACCAGCCTTTCCAGCCTTGCGACGTACCTTCTCGCCTTCGTAGCGAACACCCTTGCCCTTGTATGGCTCAGGCTTACGTAGCTTGCGAATGTTTGCGGCAACTTCTCCAACGGCCTGCTTTGAGGTACCGGAGACGATGATCTTGGTGTTTCCCTCAACGGTCAGGGTGATACCTGCCGGTGGGGTAACAACAACCGGGTGGCTGAATCCCAAAGCAAGTTCGATGGTCGAACCCTTAGAAGCAGCGCGGTAACCGGTACCAACGATGTCTAGTGCCTTAGAGAATCCAGTCGAAACGCCGTGAACGTCGTTTGCGATCAAAGTACGGGTTAGACCGTGCAGTGACTTGGACTTAGCCTCATCATCTGGACGGGAAACGATAACGGCGTTGTCCTCAAGAACTACCTTGATTGGCTCGACGACGGTAAGAGCTAGCTCGCCCTTAGGTCCCTTTACCACGACATTTTGGCCGTTAATGGTTACGGTTACACCCGCTGGAAGCGGGATTGGCATTTTTCCAATACGTGACATGCGCGATTACCAGACGTAGGCGATGACTTCTCCGCCTACTCCCTTCTTTGCAGCCTGACGGTCAGTTAGCAGACCGGATGAAGTGGACAGGATTGCAATACCTAGGCCGCCGAGGACTCTTGGTAGCTCAGTGGACTTTGCGTAAACGCGAAGACCAGGCTTAGAAACACGCTTGATTCCGGTGATGCTGGACTCGCGGTTTGGGCCGAACTTTAGGTCAACAGTCATGGTCTTACCGACCTTGGCGTCCTCAACCTTGTAGTCCGCGATGTAACCCTCGGACTTTAGGATCTGGGCGATGTTTCCCTTTAGCTTTGAATATGGGAGGCTCAGCGAATCGTGGTGTGCGTTGTTCGCGTTGCGCAGCCGGGTCAGAAAATCTGCTACCGGGTCTGTCATTGTCATTTATGTGTCTTCTTTCTCGAGGTGGTTTCCCAGCGCTTTACAAGCTCAGGGACCTTTCTCAATTGGGGTGGGTTATGCCTTGAATGGGAAGCCGAGCGCCTTTAGCAGTGCGCGGCCCTCATCGTCGGTCTTTGCGGTGGTAACGACAGTGATGTCCATACCACGAACGTGGTCGATCTTGTCCTGGTCAATTTCGTGGAACATTGACTGCTCGGATAGACCAAAGGTGTAGTTGCCTCGGCCATCGAACTGCTTGTCCGATAGACCGCGGAAGTCGCGGATACGAGGTAGCGATAGCGATAGTAGGCGGTCTAGGAACTCCCACATTCTGTCGCCGCGCAAAGTAACGTGAGCACCAATTGGCTGGCCCTCGCGCAACTTGAACTGAGCGATTGACTTCTTCGCGATGTTTACCTGTGGCTTCTGACCGGTAATTGCGGTCAGGTCACGGATAGCACCCTCGATTAGCTTGCCGTCCTTAGCAGCAGCGCCAACACCCATGTTTACAACAATCTTGGTGAGGCCTGGAACCTGCATTGGGTTTGCAAAGCTGAACTCTGCGGTTAGCGCAGGAACGATCTCCTTGCGGTACTGAGCCTTTAGGCGAGGAAGAGCCTTACCTGCGGCTGCAGCCTTCTTAGTTGCGGTAGCCATTAGATGTCCTTCCCAGTCTTACGAGCAACGCGAGTCTTGGTGACCTTGCCATCCTTGGCGGTAACAAGCTTGTAGCCAACCTTGGTTGGCTTCTTGGTGCTTGGGTCAACTAGAGCAACGTTTGAAATGTGAATTGGGGCTTCCTGGGTGATGATGCCACCGGTCTTGGAACCCTTGTCAGTCTGACCAGCCTTGGTGTGCTTGGTAACTACGTTGACGCCCTCGACGATAACGCGGTTCTGCTCCACTAGTACTGCTAGCACCTGGCCCTGCTTGCCACGGTCGCCGCCGCGGTCCTGCTTCTTGCCGGTGATGACCTGAACCAGGTCGCCCTTTTTGATGTTCGCCATGATTAAATAACCTCCGGTGCCAACGAGATGATCTTCATGAACTTCTTCTCGCGAAGTTCACGACCAATTGGTCCGAAAATACGGGTTCCGCGTGGCTCGCCATCGTTCTTGATGATTACGGCTGCGTTCTCGTCGAACTTGATGTAGGAACCATCTGCACGACGGGTCTCCTTCACGGTACGAACGACAACTGCCTTTACGACATCACCCTTCTTGACGTTTCCGCCTGGGATTGCGTCTTTAACAGTGGCAACGATGATGTCACCAAGACCTGCGTAGCGACGGAGCGAGCCGCCCAATACGCGAATGGTCAGCAACTCTTTGGCGCCGGTGTTATCGGCCACCTTGAGTCTGGATTCTTGCTGAAGCACTTTTTTCTCCTTGTTTTACGGATAACGATTCCGACCGTTAGCCCTAGGGTTTTTGTTACTTGGCCTTCTCGAGGATCTCGACTAGGCGCCAGTTCTTGGTGGCAGATAGTGGACGGGTCTCGCTGATTAGCACGAGGTCGCCAATACCTGCGGTGTTGTTCTCGTCGTGAGCCTTGACCTTGGTCGAAACACGCATAACCTTGCCGTACAGCGGGTGCTTCTTGCGGTCTTCAACCATTACAACGATGGTCTTGTCCATCTTGTCGGAGACAACATAGCCACGACGTGACTTGCGGTAACCGCGCTCGACTTCCTTGATCTCCTTAGGAGCCTTTGCAACCTTTGGCTTTGCAGCCTTAGGTGCGGCTGCCTTTGGAGCTGCCTTTGGAGCTGCCTTGGCAGCGGCCTTTGGTGCAGCCTTAGCTGCTGGCTTCTTCTCGTCGGCCATCTTTATGCCTCCTCAGCTGGCTTCTCAGCAGCTGCCTTCTTGGTGGTCTTAGGAGCTGCGGCAGCAACAGGCACGGCACGAATGCCGAGCTCGCGCTCACGTAGCACGGTGTAAATACGAGCAATGTCACGCTTGACGGCCTTTAGGCGACCGTGGGCGTTTAGCTGCCCGGTTGCGGACTGGAAGCGTAGGTTGAATAGTTCTTCCTTCGCCTTGCGCAGTTCCTCAACTAGCAGGGAGTCTTCGACCTTGTCTAGGTCCTCAGGGGTGAGGTTCTTTGAGCCGATCATTATGCGTCACCTTCTTCACGCTTGATGATGCGAGCCTTCAGCGGTAGCTTATGGATCGCACGGGTCATTGCTTCGCGAGCAATGGTCTCGGATACACCGGATAGCTCAAAGAGCACGCGGCCTGGCTTTACGTTGACTACCCACCACTCCGGTGAACCCTTACCGGAACCCATGCGGGTTTCCGCTGGCTTCTTGGTTAGGGAACGGTCTGGGAATACGTTGATCCAAACCTTTCCACCACGCTTGATGTGACGAGTCATTGCAATACGAGCAGCTTCGATCTGACGGTTGGTCAGGTAAGCAGGGGTCAGTGCCTGGATACCGTACTCACCGAACGACACCTTGGTGCCACCGGTCGCGTGACCGGAGCGCTTCGGGCTGTGCTGCTTGCGGTGCTTTACTTTGCGAGGAATCAGCATTATTAGCCTTCACTTCCTGCTGCTACTGGTGCAGCGTCAGGGCGTGGGCCGCGACGGCCAGCGCCAGCTGGGCGAGGTCCACGCTGGTTTGCCTGCACTGCTGCAAGCTCCTTCGCGGTTAGGTCACCCTTGTAGATCCAAACCTTTACACCGATGCGACCAAAGGTGGTCTTGGCCTCGTAGAAGCCGTAGTCGATGTTCGAGCGCAGGGTGTGCAGTGGCACACGGCCTTCGCGGTAGAACTCGCTGCGCGACATTTCAGCGCCACCTAGACGGCCGGAGCACTGGATACGAATACCCTTTGCACCGCTTCTAAGTGCACCCTGGATGCCCTTACGCATTGCGCGGCGGAAAGCCACACGAGCAGCAAGCTGCTCTGCAATACCCTGTGCAACAAGCTGCGAGTCAGCCTCTGGGTTCTTCACCTCGAGGATGTTTAGCAACACCTGCTTGCCAGTTAGCTTCTCTAGGTCGCTGCGCAGAGTCTCAGCCTCGGCGCCACGGCGACCGATAACTAGACCTGGGCGAGCGGCAAAGATGTCAACGCGAACACGGTCACGGGTGCGCTCAAGCTCGATGCGAGAGATACCTGCGCGGTCCAGCTTCTCCTGCAAGAAGGCACGGATCTTGGTGTGCTCGATCACGTAGTCTGCGTAGCGCTGACCCTTCTTGGTGGAGTCAGTGAACCAGCGAGAGCGGTGCTCGGTGGTGATTCCTAGGCGGAAGCCGTAGGGATTGACTTTCTGGCCCATTACTTACCTGCCTTCTTCTGCAGCTCGTCAGGAGTTGCAACAACCACGGTGATGTGGCTGGTTCGCTTGTTGATCTTGAATGCACGGCCCTGTGCACGTGGGCGGAAACGCTTTAGCGTCACGCCATCGTCCACGAAAGCTACCGATACGACTAGGTCGTCCTCGTCCACAATGGTGCCGGCCTTCTCGCCCTTTACCTTTGCGTTAGCCACCGCTGCTGCAACGAGCTTGTAAATCGGCTCAGATGCTGCCTGCGGGGCAAACTTCAAGATACCCAGGGCCTCAGTGGCCTGCTTGCCGCGGATCAAGTTGACGACACGGCGAGCCTTCATTGGGGTCACGCGGATGTTACGCACCTTGGCGATTGCTTCCATCGTTTTCTCCTTTACTCTCTAGGCGCCCCGGCTTAGCCGCGGCGACCCTTCTTGTCGTCCTTCACGTGTCCACGGAAGGTGCGGGTAGGTGCGAATTCGCCAAGCTTGTGACCAACCATGGTCTCGGTGACGAAAACTGGAATGTGCTTGCGACCGTCGTGCACCGCGATGGTGTGGCCCAGCATGGCTGGAACAATCATCGAACGGCGAGACCAGGTCTTGATCACGTTCTTGGTACTGGCCTCGTTCTGTACGCGCACCTTCTTCATTAGGTGCTCGTCGACGAAGGGGCCCTTCTTCAAACTGCGTGGCATATAGAGATCTCCTACTTCTTGCCGACGTAACGACGACGAACGATTTGCTTGTCAGATTGAAGGTTTGGCTTACGAGTGCGGCCTTCCTTCTGACCCCAAGGGGTAACTGGGTGACGACCACCGGAGGTCTTACCCTCACCACCACCGTGTGGGTGGTCAACCGGGTTCATAACAACGCCACGGACGGTTGGGCGAACGCCCTTCCAGCGCATGCGGCCAGCCTTACCCCAGTTGATGTTGGACTGCTCTGCGTTGCCAACTTCACCGATGGTTGCGCGGCAGTTTGCATCTACGTTGCGGATTTCACCGGAAGGTAGACGAAGCTGAGCGTTAGGGCCGTCCTTAGCAACTAGACGAACCGATGCACCGGCAGAACGAGCCATCTTGGCACCGCCGCCTGGCTTCAGCTCAATCGCGTGGATAACTGTACCCACTGGGATGTTGCGAAGTGGCAGGTTGTTACCTGGCTTGATGTCTGCGTTTGGTCCCTGCTCGATAGCGTCGCCCTGCTTTAGCTTGTTAGGGGCGATGATGTAGCGCTTGGTGCCATCGATGTAGTGAATTAGTGCAATGCGAGCGGTACGGTTTGGGTCGTACTCGATGTGTGCAACCTTTGCAGGTACACCATCCTTGTCGTGACGACGGAAGTCAATCACGCGGTACTGACGCTTGTGTCCACCACCGATGTGACGGGTGGTGATGCGACCTGCTGCGTTACGTCCACCGGTCTTAGGTAGTGGCCTTAGCAGCGACTTCTCAGGAGTCGAGCGGGTGATCTCTGCAAAGTCTGCAACAGATGATCCACGACGACCTGGAGTCGTTGGCTTGTATTTACGGATTGCCATTTGTCTCTCCCTTAGCCGATGTAGGTAAAGATGTCGATGGAGCCCGACTTCAGGGTCACAATGGCACGCTTGGTGTCCTTGCGCTTACCTAGTCCGAAGCGGGTTTTGCGGGTCTTGCCCTGGCGGTTCAGAGTGTTGATGGTGTCAACCTTCACATTGAAGATGGTCTCAACAGCCTGCTTGATCTCAGTCTTGTTCGAGCGCGGGTCCACCTCGAAGGTGTACTTGCCCTGGTCAATAAGCGAATAGCTCTTCTCAGAGATGATTGGCTTGATGATGACGTCGCGTGGGTCCTTGTTTAGGGTGCTCATTCGCTGGCCTCCTCGGTTCCTGCAGCAGCCATAACAAACTGAGTTAGAGCGCTGGCGGTGAATACGATGTCGTCTGAGTGCAGCACGTCGTAGGCGTTTAGCTGGTCAACAGCTAGCACGTGAACGGTCTGTAGGTTACGCAGCGACTTGTAAGACAGCTCGTCTGAGCGGTCTAGCACAACCAGGATGTTCTTGCTGGTTGCAACCTGAGCCAAGAAGCTTGCAGCTGCCTTGGTCGATGGCTGCTCTCCAAGAGCAAACTGGTCAATAACGTGGACGCGGCCATTGCGAGCGCGGTCAGATAGTGCTCCGCGAAGTGCGGCAACAATCATCTTCTTTGGGGTGCGCTGCGAGTAGTCACGAGGCTTTGGAGCGTGGATCACGCCACCACCGCGGTGCTGAGGCATACGAACCGAACCCTGACGGGCGCGGCCGGTACCCTTCTGCTTGAAAGGCTTCTTACCAGAACCAGATACCTCGCCGCGGCGAAGCGCAGACTGGGTTCCCTGGCGAGCAGCTGCCAACTGAGCAACTACCACCTGGTGGATTAGCGGAACGTTGGTCTGAACATCGAACAATGCACCAGGCAGGTCGACGGAGCCAGACTTCTTGCCCTTAACGTCAATTACGTCAACGGTAGACATTAGTTGCTCTCCTTCACGGCGTTACGAACGAACACCAACTGGCCCTTAGGACCAGGCACGGCACCCTTGATAAGCAGCAAGCCGCGCTCAAGGTCAACACCGTGCAGGGTGAGGTTCAGGGTGGTTACGCGGTCGTGTCCCATGCGGCCAGGCATCTTCTTGCCCTTGATGACCTTTGCAGGGGTGGTACCGGCACCGATGGAACCAGGCTTACGGTGGTTCTTGTGAGCACCGTGGGATGAGTGGATACCGGCAAAGCCGTGGCGCTTCATAACACCAGCAAAGCCCTTACCCTTCGAAGTTCCAACAACGTCAACCTTGGTGCCGACCTCGAAGATGTCCACGCCGATAGCCTGGCCAACTGCGTAGTTAGCGGTGTCTGCGGTGCGGATTTCTGCAAGGAAGCGACGTGGGGTTGAGCCAGCCTTGGCGAAGTGGCCTGCGGTTGGCTTGTCGGTCTTACGTGGGTCGATAGCTCCGTATGCAATCTGAATTGCTTCGTAGCCGTCGGCGTCTAAATTCTTAATTTGAGTGATGACGTTTTCGCCAGCCTCAACAACGGTGATAGGAACAAGCTTGTTGTTCGCATCCCATGCTTGAGTCATGCCAAGCTTGGTGCCCAGCAGACCCTTTACGGTCCTAGTCTCTGTAGTCATTTCTAAATCCTTAAAGCTTGATCTCGATGTTGACATCTGCTGGTAGGTCCAGGCGCATCAGCGAATCAACGGCCTTTGGAGTCGGGTCGATGATGTCAATGAGACGCTTGTGGGTACGCATCTCAAAGTGCTCACGGCTGTCCTTGTACTTATGTGGCGAACGAATCACCGTCACAATGTTCTTCTCGGTCGGTAGTGGTACTGGACCTACTACCTTGGCACCGGCGCGGGTGACTGTGTCGACGATTTTGCTCGCCGAGGAGTCGATGATCTCGTGATCATACGACTTCAGTCGAATGCGGATCTTGTTAGCCGCCATAATGACTGCCTTCCATTGGGTCAGGTGTCTCATTCGAGCCACATGTTTTTGGAGCCAACTCAATTCGCAGAATTGCGAACCTTATTGACTGCCGTGATGCTGATGCACTGTTCTTCTGTCAACGCCCTATTTCTAGGACCCGGTCCGACACCTTGACTCGGGCGTGTCGCAAGATTTTCGCTCGCAACTACCAGAGAAAAGATCTCAGATAAGTTTTTGGTCATTAGCTGCGGCCGGCCCAGTTTCCTGTGCACATTGCCAACAGTGGTTCACGTCAAAAAGACATGAATACTCATGAACCCCGCAAGTCTGCCACATTGCAAAGGTGTAGTGCAAGTTAAAACAAGCAAAAAAATCCCCCGCATCACACGGGGGATCTTTCCTAACCCAAAAGGAGGAAGGGTTATGGGCGAACCGGCCTGACTGGCATAGTTGGTTTCTCCGGCTTCGCTGGCTTTACAGGTGCAGTACCGAGTGCGGTGATTGCTGCCTGGCGGGCAGTAACTGCTGCGGTTTTGGCTGCCTCAAAGGTGGTCTTGGCCGAAAGTCTGGCTTCGGCGGTGGCGGTGGTGTCATCCAGCACAGCCTTGTAGGCGGTTCTGGCGGTCGTCATCGTGGTTGCAAAGGTCTGCCCGATGGTCTTTCTTGCGGTGTTGTAAGCCACAAGTGCAGGCTTGATCTCTTCCATTGCGAGCTTGTAAGCCTCGATCTGGACCTTGAAGTTCTCCATTGATGAGCGGTAGGTGACCATGGCTGCCCTGAAGTCAACCATCGAGGCTCTGAATGCGGCAATAGCTGCGGCATCGCGAGGTGCGACTGTGCTGCTGCTACTGGAGGAGTTGCTAGCTGCGCCGTTTCCGGCGGCTTCGGTAACGGTTGGCTCAGCAGCCTGCGCTGGTGCTCCAACGAATCCGAAGGTCAAAGCGGTCACTAGAACCAGGACCTGCTTCGCGTTTGTTGCTTTCATTTGCTATCTCTCTCTAAGCCAGTGAGATAAGTCTCGATAGGGATTGTGTGAACTTCATGTGAGATTCACTTGGGTTGCTAGTGGAATTCCAACAGAGTGCAAAGCCGCCCTAACATGAAGTTGTGTCCAGTTTGATTCTTGTCGTCGATGACGAAGCCCCGGTTCGGGAGATGATCGGCGATGCCCTATCTCTGGCTGGCTACCGAACTCTTTCCGCAGGGGATGGCCTAGAGGCTCTCAACCTGCTGCGCAGCAATTCGGTCGACCTGATTGTTTCGGATATCAACATGCCAAAGCTCGATGGCTTCCAGCTGCTTGAGAGCCTGCGCCTCAAAGGAGATAGCACTCCATTTGTATTGCTCACCGCGAGCAAAGAGCGCCCTCACCTCAGCACCGGGTTTCGATTGGGTGCAGATGACTTCATCGCCAAGCCCTTTGGCATAGAGGAGCTGGCGCTTAGAGTCGCGGCCATCCTGCGCAGAGCCGGTGGAAACCAAACGGAAGGCAAGACCCTCACCGTCGGGCCAATCGAGGTTGAGGTCAACGATTTTGTTGTGAAGCTCGATGGCAAAGAAGTCACTCTCTCCCCTACCGAGTTCAAGCTCCTGGTCGCCCTGATGGAATCCAAGGGACACGTGCTTTCCAAGCAGCAGCTACTTGAGGACATCTGGAGCATGGGTTTTGCCGACCAAACCAATGTGGTCGACACCTACATCTCTTACCTAAGGAAAAAGCTCCACACCGAAGAATTCCAAGGCATCAAAACCGTTCGAGGCTTTGGCTTCAAGATTGAGGATGCTCGATGAAGCTCCAAACCAAGGTCACGACTTCAGTCGGAATCCTGATTGGGCTGGCATCGATCTCCGCATCCAGCGTTTCGGTATTGATGAGCCTGGATCAAAACATCAAACAGAGCGAGCAGAGTCTCGAACGTCTCTCGCAGGTGATACTGGAATCGGATGACCCGATCTCAACCGCACTGTTTGAGGGTTCAACTCGCGAACTAACTGCGCTCTACACCGAT
>JARXAN010000048.1 GCA_029865895.1 Actinomycetota bacterium | reverse complement strand
CACGGCCACACCCTGCTAACTGAATCCAATTTGATCTCTGGCAGTAGTGGAGAGGATCCAAGCCTCAGTGAACTTGGTTTTCTCGAGGCAGAACTTGCCTCCAAGGCTGCCGATGAACTGTTAGCAAGATTTGGTTTGGGTTCGGTTTCTCAGGTGTTGCATTCTCCGCAGCTAAGAACCTCGCAAACCGCCGAAGCTGTCGCTAAGCACTTTGAGGTTGGCTTGCAAGGTGACGCTCGCTTCAAGGAGATCGGCTTTGGTAACTGGGAGGGCCACTCGATGGCCGAGATGGAGACCTCTAGCGCCAAAGAAATCGAGGCTTGGCGCGGTTCCATGACCGCTCAGCCTCCCGGGGGAGAGTCGGTGGACGATCTCGAGTCTCGTGTTCGCGCGGCTTTGACGGAGGCGATCACCGAGTTCAACGGGCAAACGGTAGCAATCGTCAGTCACATGATGCCGCTTCGGGCGATCCTGCGACATGCACTGTCGGGTCCTAATTCGCTGAGCTGGACCTTGCAGTTTGCTCCGGCTTCCATTTCAGTCGTTCGCTACTTCGGCCCTAACTTTGCCGAGGTGTTTGCTATTAACTCTTGCCAACATCTGCCAACTAAGTAGGCTTTAGCTAGATGGGTCAACCAGACGGTCGCGACATTGTCGAGGAACGTCCGGGCTCCAAAGAGCACGATGGTGGGTAACGCCCACCCGGAGTAATCCGAGGGACAGTGCAACAGAAAGTAAACCGCCCGCAAGGGTAAGGGTGAAACGGTGGTGTAAGAGACCACCAGCAATCCAGGTGACTGGGTTGGCTATGTAAACCTCATCGGGAGCAAGACCAAGCAGAAGGCGCTATGAGCTGCTCGCTTAGCCTTCGGGTAGGTCGCTAGAGCTCGTGAGCAATTGCGAGCCGAGATAGATGATCGTCCATGACAGAACCCGGCGTATCGGTTGGCCCATCTACTAATCTTCGCTTGACGCGTATGCCAGTGAGGCAGCTCCAATAATGCCGGCAGAGTTCTTGGTCGTTGCCGGGACGATCTTGGTCTTTAGCTTGAGTAGCGGCAAGAACTTCTCGTGGTTCTTCGAGATTCCACCGCCGACAATGAAAAGGTCCGGAACCAAAAGTCGCTCGAGGGTCGAGTAATACTTCTGAAGCCGCTCGGCCCATTGCTCAAAGCTCAGATTCTCTCGCTCCATAGCGCTGTAGGCGGCTTTGGTTTCGTAATCTACGCCTTCGATCTCGAGGTGTCCCAGCTCAGCGTTCGGGATCAGAACTCCGTTGTAGAACAGTGCGGTTCCAATTCCGGTGCCCAGAGTGGTCATGATGGTTAACCCGTGAGAGCCCTGGCCTGCGCCAAATTTGATCTCGGCTAGTCCTGCGGCATCAGCGTCGTTGATGACGTGGGTGTGTCGATCCAGTGTCTTATCGAATAGCTCGTCAGCGTTGAGGCCTATCCAGCGCTTGGACACATTGGCCGCAGACTGGGTGAAACCATGCTTTACGACGGCGGGAAAGCAGATGCCGACCGGATAGTTTCTGTGGGAGACACCGAGGTCCTCAATAATCTTCTTGCAGGCTGCCGCAATCGCCTCGGGTTCGCCTCCCTCGGGAGTCTCAACTCGGATTCGGTCGGAAACCAGTTCGCCCTTCTTGATATCGACAAGAGCTGCCTTGATGCCCGTGCCACCAATGTCGATGCCAACTGCTTTCTTTCCCACTATGCCTCCGTAAGAATTTCTGGACCATCTTCAGTTATCAAGATGGTGTGTTCAAACTGTGCGGTGTGTTGCTTGTCCTTTGTCGTGACGGTCCAATCGTCCTGCCACATGTCCCAGTCCGCCGTGCCAAGTGTGATCATCGGTTCGACTGTGAAGACCATGCCAACCTCAATCAAGGTGTCGTATGCCGGCTCGTCATAGTGCGGGATTATCAGTCCGGTGTGGAAGCTGGTGCCAACTCCGTGACCGGTGAATTCCTTGACCACGCCGTAGTTGTATCGCTTCGCATAGGTCTCGATGGCTCGACCGATGATGTTTACTTGACGGCCTGGCATGGCTGCGTTGATGCCTCGGTGCATGGCTTCTTTGGTTCTAGTAACCAAATCCTCGAGCTCCTGTGACCCCTGACCCACCAGCACGGTTCCATTGGTGTCGCCGTGGACACCATCGATGTAAGCAGAGATGTCAATGTTGAGAAGGTCACCATCTTCCAACACGGTGTCATCGGGGATGCCGTGGCAAATTACCTCGTTCATTGAGCTGCAGAGCGACTTTGGAAAGCCGCGATACCCAAGGGTCGATGGGTAGGCATTCTGGGAGATTAGAAACTCGTGGCCAATCCGATCTAGGTCATCCGTGGTCATTCCGGGCTTAGCGCTGGTCAGAACCACCTCAAGTGCCTGGGCAGCAATCTTGGATGCCTTTCGGATGCGAGTAATTGTCTCGTCGCTGTACTTGTCACCACCCTGATGTGGCGCGGGACCGGGTCTGCCAACGTACTCCGGCCTTGGGATGCTCGCCGGTACCGCCCTCTGGGGAGTGAGTTTTCCTGGGATCAGTTTCCCGGCTTTGTCTTTTGGCACGTTGGCAAGTCTATTTTTGATTTCGATTTACTAGGCTCAAACCATGGCGAAAGAAGAATATTGGTTCAACACCAAAACCAATGAGGTTGAAATCGGTAAGCAATCGCTTTCGCTGGATCGCCTCGGGCCATTTAGGACGTTCGAAGAGGCCAAGAATGCCCTTGAGATTGTTTCCACGCGAGCCAAGGCACTCATGCAAGAAGAAGCCGAAGACTGGACTAGCTGAAGTTTTTATCCGCTGCTGGAAATTCGCCTGATTGAATCTCAGCACGGTAGCTCTGAGCAGCAACCATAAGGCTGGCTCGCAAGTTTAGATACTGCTTAGCGAAGGACGGCGACTTTTCTCCCAGTCCCGCAAAATCAGTCCAAACCAGAATCTGCGCATCGGTTTGATTCCCCGCCCCGATGCCGATGGTTGGAATTGTCAGCTCCTTGGTAATTCGCGCTGCTAACTCAGCCGGAACCATCTCAAGTACGACGGCAAAAGCGCCGGCCTGTTGAATAGCGAGGCAGTCCTGCAGAATCTTCTCCGCTGCTTCGCCTCGGCCCTGCACTTTGAAACCGCCGAGAGCGTGTACCGATTGCGGAGTGAAACCAACATGTCCCATGACCGGAATGCCTGCATCCACCAGGGCACGAATCTGTTCGGTGCGAGCACCCTCAATCTTTAGTGCGGCTACTCCTGACTCCTTCATGGCGCGGATGCCATTCTCAAGGGCCTGGGTGGTGGAGATCTCGTAACTGCCGAATGGCATGTCCAACACAACCAATGCGCTCTTTGCGCTTCGGGTGACAGCTCGGCCGAAAATGAGCATCTCGTCCAATGTGATCGGAACGGTCCCGTCGTTGGCTAACACCGTGTTGCTGGCAGAGTCGCCAACCAAGATGACTTCAATCCCGGCCTGATCAAAGATCTCAGCGGTGAGCGCGTCATAGCTGGTTAGGCAGGCAAAGCGCTGCTCCTTTTGCTTCAAGGCCGCAAGGGTCGATGTCCTAATTTTCATAGCTCACCAAATCTAGTGGTGAGCGGAACTCTGCGCCCTCGTCCAAAGGCAATTTCGGTGGTCTTGGTTCCGATTGCACCTTGAGATCTCTTCCACTCCGACGCCCGCACCATCTTGTCGATTCGGTTGACTATCGAACTATCGAATCCGGCTGCGACTACCTGGGCAACCGTCCTCTTGCCCTCAATTAGGAGTTCGAGGACTGAATCCAGTAGCTGATAATCGGGCAGTGAATCCTGGTCCAACTGGCCTGGTCGAAGTTCAGCGCTCGGAGGTTTACTGATGGAACTCTGCGGAATCACCTCTGAGCCATTGAGCTTGTTGTAGCTCTCTGCAAGCTTCCAGATGTCTGTTTTGTAGACGTCCTTAATCGGAGCAAATCCGCCAGCTGCATCGCCATACATAGTGGAGTATCCGACAGCTACCTCAGATTTGTTTCCGGTGCTGATCAGCAAATGTCCCTCCGAGTTCGAAATACCCATCAGGATTACGGCACGGATTCGAGCCTGAATGTTTTCCTGAGCGAGGTCGCTCAGCTTGAGTGACGACTCAAAGGCCCTGTGTGCGGGTTCAATCGGAATGGTTCGGCAATCAATCTGGAGGTTTTTTGCTAACTGCTCTGCATCGCTTATGGAGTGCTCAGATGAATATCTCGACGGTAGGAGAACTCCGGTTACATTGGCAGAACCTACGGCTTCTTTCGCGATGGCTGCACATAGGGCAGAGTCGATTCCACCGCTGAGGCCAAGCACTACTTTCTTCTGACCCGTTTTGTTAAGGTAATCACGAAGCCCAACAACCAAGACTTCAAAGAGTTTTTCGTAAGGGTCCTGAGAGATGTTGCCTGCATTTCCAACTTGGTAAAGACCAGGATTTATGCCTGCGGAGATGACCTCGTTGCCTTGGGCATCCAGAAGGAAACTGTCACCGTCGAAGACCAACTCGTCTTGCCCGCCGCTGAGATTGACGTAGGCCAAGTTCATACCATTCGCGAACGAGGTAGCAGCCTCACGTCGCTGCTTGCTCTTATCCCTGGTGTAGGGGGAGCCGTTTGGTACTACCAGGTAGTCGACTCCAGCAGCCTTGAGCGAAGAAGATCGTGCTGAATCCCTCTCCCAGATGTCTTCGCAAATCGCCACCGCGCACTTGGTGCCCGAGACCTCGAAGATGAGTTCTTGATTTCCGGGGACGAAATTTCTCCAGTCGTCAAAGACGTCGTAGTTGGGAAGTCTTTGCTTGTCGTAGCGGCCGATTACCCCTCCTGCTCGAAAAACAGTCGCGCTGTTGTGCGCGATGGCATCGGAGGACTGCATGCTGAGTTTTGGTCCCTTTGCTAGGGAAGCGTGACCCAGCACCACGGTGAGGTCCGGGAAATTCTTGGACTCCCTGACAATCTCTTCCAGTTTGGCTTCGCCGCTAGCAATCACGTCTTCCCGATAGCTCAGGTCCCCGAGTGGGTAACCGTTGAGTGCGAGTTCTCCAAAAACCAATAGCTGGATGCCAGATGCATGTGCCTCGCCCATCAAGCGCAGGATATCCAGCGCATTGTTTTGATAGTCGCCGACCACCGGGTTTGTCTGCGCTAAACCCACTTTTATTTCTGGCACAACCACTAGCCTATTAGCTAGTAGCAGGAGGCCTGATGGACAAGCAGCAAGAGTTCGTACTTCGCACGATTGAAGAGCGTGGCGTTAAGTTCATTCGACTATGGTTTACCGACGTTGCCGGAACCCTAAAGTCGGTTGCTGTCGCCCCTGCTGAGATCGAAGGAGCCTTTGCCGAGGGCATCGGCTTCGATGGCTCGGCTATTGAAGGTTTGGCCCGTACCAGCGAGGCTGACATGCTCGCGATGCCTGATCCTTCCACCTTCCAAATCCTTCCATGGCGTGGCACTGTCGACCCGGCTGCCCGCATGTTCTGCGATGTTGCCACTCCAGATGGCAAGCCAGCGGCGGCGGACCCTAGGAACGTGCTTCGCAGGGCGTTGGACAAGGCCGCCAAGATGGGTTTCAGTTTCTACGTTCACCCTGAGATCGAGTTCTACCTGCTGAAGAGCCCTGAGCTCGGCGAGAACGGTCAGCCGGTACCGGTCGACAACGCTGGTTACTTCGACAACGTGCCTGGTGGAACTGCCCATGACTTCCGCCGTCGTGCGGTAACCATGCTTGAGCAGCTTGGTATCTCGGTAGAGTTCAGCCACCACGAAGGTGGTCCCGGTCAGAACGAAATCGATCTCCGTTACGCCGATGCTCTATCGATGGCGGACAACATCATGACCTTTAGAACCGTGGTCAAGGAAGTTGCTATCGAGCAGGGTGTCTATGCGACATTCATGCCAAAGCCATTCACCAACCACCCTGGTAGCGGAATGCACACCCACTTCTCGCTCTTCGAGGGTGACCGCAACGCCTTCTTTGATCCAGCGGCAAAGTATCACCTCAGCAATGTCGCTAGGCAGTTCATCGCGGGCATCTTGCGTCACGCACCTGAGCTGACTCTGGTTACCAATCAGTACGTAAACAGCTACAAACGCCTCTGGGGTGGCGGTGAAGCGCCAAGCTACGTCAGCTGGGGTCACAACAACCGCTCCGCCTTGATTCGTGTTCCGCTTCACAAGCCAGAGAAGAGCCAGAGCACCCGAATCGAGTACCGTGCCATGGACTCGGCTGCAAACCCTTACCTTGCTTATGCACTATTGCTTTCCGCGGGCCTTAAGGGCATCGAGGAAGGTTACGAGCTGGCTCCGGAGACCGAGGACGATGTCTGGTCGCTGAGCGACATGGAGCGCCGCGCCATGGGCATTGAGGCCTTGCCGCAATCTTTGGACCACGCGATCCGAAAGCTTGAGTCCTCCGAGTTGGCAGCTGAGGTTCTGGGGGAGTCGGTGTTTAGCTATGTGCTTGCAAATAAGCGCAACGAGTGGGCTCACTATCGCTCCCAGGTAACTCTTTTCGAGCTAGAGCAAAACCTCCGCACCCTGTAAATGGTTGATTCCAGAAGCTCATCCCTGAGCGAGCTTGCTCGATTGGGCTTCGAAGCGCTCAGTGAAACCATCCCCAAGCTCGAACAGCTGGTCAAGCTGGTTGGAGATCGCGGGCACGGCGCGCTGGCGGCCATCTCAGCGAGTTCGTCACCAGACAGAGCCCTTGATGCGCTGATTCGCCTAGCCGAACTGGATTCTAAGTCGGTGTCCAAGCTTCTGGCTAAGCACGATCACGCAGAGCGACTCTGCAGAGTTCTAGCCGCCAGTAATGGTCTTGCGGACTTCTTGATTAGGCATCCCTCACTAATCTCCTTGTTTGCAAACCCAAGTCGCATTCCCAAGGCTGAGGAGCTTGCGAAACTAGATAGCTCATCCCAAGACGCATTGAAGGTCTCGTACCTTACGCAACTTGTGCGGATCACAGACTTCGACCTAGGGCACTCGGACTATAAGCTCCCGGTGCAGTCCGTTACTGCTGCGCTGAGTGATCTCGCTGCGGGAGCTCTCACCGCCGCATTAGAGATTGCAAAGCGAGAGCTTGTCACCGAAGGTCGCTACAGCGAGATCGAAATCTCGAACACCTCCTTCGCAGTTATTGCTATGGGTAAGTGCGGGGCAAGAGAGCTCAATTACGTTTCCGATGTTGACGTGATCTATGTCGTTGGGGGAGAAGGCGACAACGTCATCGAAATCGGCACCAAGCTCGCTACCAAGCTGGCCAGGGTTATCTCAGAACCAAGCCTGGAACCAGGCCTTTGGCAAGTGGACCCAAATCTTCGTCCGGAAGGTAAGTCCGGCGCTCTGGTTCGGCGATTGGAGTCTCACCTCAGTTACTACGAGAAGTGGGCTGAGGACTGGGAGTTTCAGGCATTGCTAAAGGCCAGATTCGTAGCTGGCGATGCCGAACTTGGCGCTGCGTATGAACAGCAGATAAAGCCCTTGGTTTGGTCTCGAAGCAGTCGAGCGGCGATCGTCGAGAACGCCAGAAACATGCGCAAGCGAGTCCTCGACCTAATTCCGGCAGCTGAAAAGGATCGAGAGATCAAACTTGGCCGCGGAGGTCTAAGGGACGTCGAGTTCACCGCGCAACTTCTGCAGCTTGTGCACGGAGTCACAGACGAGAGCGTACGCGTGCCGGATACCCTGTCCGCAGTCACAGCACTAAGTGAGGCTGGCTTGATTGGCAGACAAGACTCCGATGTCTTCAGAAGCCATTATCAGACCCTCAGGGCTATCGAGCATAGAGTTCAGCTCTCTAGGCTCAGGCGCGATCACCTCATGCCGACTGACGAGTCGGAACTCAGGAGAATTTCGCGAGGGATGCAGCTACCTGCGGGTGCACTGGAAGAGCTTTGGCAGCGAGTAAGGGCAGAGGTCGCTGCCTTGCATGACAGTGTGTTCTATCGTCCGCTGTTGACAGCGATGGCAAGCCTTGCCCCTGGCGAGGTTCAGTTGTCCGACGAGGAAGTCCTTGATCGCCTCAGCGCACTTGGATTCAAGGATCCAAAGGGGGCCGTCTCCCACATTGCGGCTCTCACAAGCGGTGTTTCGAGGCGCGCTGTCATCCAGAGAACCTTGTTGCCCGTGCTATTGCGCTGGATGGCAGAGGGTATCGATCCAGATAGAGCATTGATTTCGTTCCGAAGACTGAGCGAGACTCTTGGGGAAACCCACTGGTTCCTCAGAATGCTTCGAGACTCTTCCGGCGCGGCGGAACGCTTGATGAAAGTGCTCTCCTCTTCAGCTTTCATTGCCCGTCTTTTAGAGAACATCCCCGACTCCTCGGTTTGGTTTAGTGACGAAGATTCACTGGTGCCACTTGGCAAAGATCTGATCCTCGAAGAAATGCTGGCGATACTCGAGCGCAGTATCGATCTAGAGCAGAGTGCTGAGGCACTTCGACAGGTTAGACGACGAGAAGTTCTGCGCATTGCCAGCTCCGCTGTACTTGGAGCTACTTCGATGTCTCAGATAGCCGAGGGATTAACAGCTGTGACCGACGCCTACGTCATTTCCATGGTGGCGCTCGTGAAGCAATCTCAGCAGTCCGAGCTTGATTTCGGGGTCATAGCAATGGGTCGATGGGGAGGGATGGAGCTGGGCTTCGGCTCGGATGCCGATGGCATGCTGATCTACAGTTCGGAATCCCTCACGGCACAGGCCGAGGCTGAGAAGCTGGCGCAAGTCTTATTGGCAATCAGCAAAGACTCGCTTCTGGAGTTTGAGCTCGACCTAGATCTTCGACCTGAAGGAAAGAACGGACCTCGGGTGCGCTCTGTCAATGGCTATTCCGGATACTACGAGCGCTGGGCAGAGGCATGGGAGTTCCAGGCCCTGCTGCGCGCCAGGGTTGTGGTGGGTTCTAAGGACCTTTCTCAGCTGTTCACGGAGATTATCGACCTTTATCGCTACCCCAAGCAGATCAAGCGAGAGAGCCTGGTGGAAATCAGGCGAATCAAGGCAAGGGTAGAGGCCGAACGCTTGCCGCAAGGTGCTAATCCTGCACGGCACCTTAAGCTCGGCCGAGGTTCAATTTCAGATGTTGAGTGGCTCGTTCAGTTGTTACAGCTGCAGTTCGCGAACGAACATCCGGACCTTCGAACAACCTCCACTTCAATGGCTCTCGAGTCGCTGAGAACAGTACGCAAACTCCCAGGTGATGACGTGGATCGGCTCGCCGCTGGCTGGCTGATTGCTTCGAGATGCCGCAGTGCTGAGGTGTTGGCCAGTGATAAACGAACAGATCAGCTGCCTACTGACCTCCGTCAGCTTGAGGCCATGGCGCGAATCCTGGAGTATCAACCGGGGGAGTCACAGTTGCTTGAGGAGAACTATCTCTCCGTTACTCGCAAAGCTCGCGCCGCCTTCGAGAAGCACTTCGCTTAAAGAAAAACAGGCGGACCCGAAGGCCCGCCTGTTTCTTACAGGTTTATTAGACGCCGTAGTAAAGCTCGAACTCGTAAGGGTGAGGGCGCTGAGCCAATGGCTTTAGCTCCTTCTCACGCTTGTAGTCGATCCAGGTCTCAATTAGGTCGTCGGTGAAGACGTTGCCCTGCTTGAGGTACTCGTTGTCCAGCTCTAGAGCGTCAAGAACGCCACCTAGCGAACCAGGAACCTGAGGGATGGTCTTTGCTTCCTCTGGTGGTAGCTCGTATAGGTCCTTGTCCACTGGAGCGTGTGGCTCTATACGGTTCTTGATACCGTCCAGACCAGCCATCAACATTGCTGCGAAGGCTAGGTATGGGTTACCAGAAGCATCTGGAGCACGGAACTCGATTCGCTTTGCCTTCGGGTTTGATCCAGTCATTGGGATGCGGATCGCTGCCGAGCGGTTACCAGCCGAGTAAACCAGGTTCACTGGTGCCTCGAAGCCCGGAACTAGGCGGTGGTAAGAGTTAACGGTTGGGTTGGTGAAGGCCAGCAAGCTTGGAGCGTGCTTTAGTAGTCCACCGATGTACCAGCGAGCTAGGTCAGAAAGACCGCCGTAGCCGGACTCGTCGTAGAACAGTGGCTTGCCGTCTTTCCAGAGTGACTGGTGAACGTGCATACCAGAACCGTTGTCACCAAATAGTGGCTTTGGCATGAAGGTTGCGGTCTTGCCGTACTGGTGTGCAACGTTCTTGACGATGTACTTGAACTTCAGCACGTCATCGGCAGACTTCACCAAGGTGTCGAAGCGGTAGTTGATCTCACACTGTCCAGCGGTACCAACCTCGTGGTGGCTGCGCTCAACGTCCAAACCGGCTGCCTCAAGCTCCAAAACGATGGTGTCGCGGATGTCAGCTAGGTGGTCAACTGGGGAAACTGGGAAGTATCCACCCTTGAATGGGGTCTTGTTTCCAAGGTTTCCGCCCTCTTCGTGGCGCGCGGAGTTCCAGGCACCCTCAACCGAGTCCACGATGTGGAAAGCGGTGTTGGCCTTGGTCTCGTAGCGAACCTCATCGAAGATAAAGAATTCTGCCTCTGGAGCAAAGAATGCGGTGTCAGCGATACCGGTCGACGCTAGGTAGCGCTCAGCCTTGTGAGCAACCTGGCGTGGGTCACGGTGGTAAAGCTCGCCGTTTCTCGGGTTATAGATGTCGAAAGAGATGATTAGGGTCTTCTCAATGCGGAATGGGTCGATGTATGCAGTGGTCACGTCTGGAATCAACTGCATGTCTGACTCGTGAATTGAAGCAAAACCGCGAATCGAGGATGCGTCGAAGAGCTGCCCGTTGGCAAAGAAGTCCTCGTCGATCTGAGATACCGGCAGGTTGAAGTGCTGCTGAACGCCTGGTAGGTCGGTGAAGCGAACATCTAGGAACTTGACATCGTTTTCCTTGATGTAGGCAATCACTTCAGAGGCAGTTTTGAACATAGCTGTTCCCTCTCATAGGTTGTGCTTATAGCGACATTCCGGTCGGAATGTTCACAATTTACCGCCGAAATGTTTCGGGAATGTTAAGCCTTGCGCTTTGGCGGTCTTACCTTCATCGGGTCAATGCCTTTTGGAATAGGCAGAGCAGATGAGTTGGCAAGAGCGTCCAGACGGTTAGCCACGGCGCTGACCTCTGATCGAGTGAGAGATTTCTTTAGTTTGTAGACGGTCTTCAATAGTGCGTACAGGCGGATACCGCCATCTAGCGAGACACGAACCTTGTGGATTGTTACACCTGGTGCGGTTCTGGAAATGCGTCGCGATTCGTCCTCTAGCATCTGCTGCACTCGCACCGAGGAACCCTCGCCAATAAGAACCACGCCAGCAGGACCAATCATGCGATAGACGGCTTCTCTGCTCTTCGCGTTCACGGCGATTGGCATCGGAGAGGTGCGCCAGCTCCTGCGAATCTGAGAATCTAGAACAGCCCCGACAGCGCCGGCCTGGCCCTCGATTTGAATGTAAGCATTGCGCTCCGCACGACGCGACATGATGATCATGAAGGTTAGGAGCGAGGAGAGGAATCCGGTGACGATCCAGAGCCAGAACCCCAAGGTGCCCAGCCCGTTTAGCAAGAAGCCAATCAGGAAGCTGGCGCCGAAGACCAGCAGGAATCCAAGGATGGATAACCAAAGCGCCGTTGGGTCATTCTTTGCGGTGATCTTGTAGACACGCAGTAACTGGCGCAGTCTGCCAGGGGATTTAGGGTTCTTCTTAGCCACGTGAGTAGTTTAGTCAGGCAATCGCGCTTGCTTGTGCGAACTCGAGCTTGTCTGCCAAGTGTTGCAGCTCAGCTGGAATCGGACGACCCTTGGCAAGCATGCTTGTTGCCCACAATCTTCCAGCTCGATAGCTGGATCTAACCAAAGGTCCGGAGAGCACTCCGAGGAATCCGATCTCCTCAGCCTCCTTCGCCATCTCGATGAATTCCTCTGGCTTTACCCAGCGCTCTACCGGGTGGTGCCTAGGGGAGGGACGCAGGTACTGGGTGATTGTGATGATGTCTGTACCGGCGTCGTGAAGGTCCTTCAGTGCCTGCGAGATCTCCGAGCGCTCTTCGCCCATACCAAGGATCAGGTTTGACTTCGTAACCAT
>JARXAN010000023.1 GCA_029865895.1 Actinomycetota bacterium | reverse complement strand
AAAGAAGTTGGCACCGGCCAGCTGGTTGAGCAACTTGGTTTTGATTCCGCACAGTTACAGACCCCAATCTCTGAACTCTCGGGCGGTCAAAGACGACGCTTTCAGCTTTTGCGACTTTTGTTCACCGAGCCAAACGTTTTGATTCTCGATGAACCGACCAACGACCTAGACACCGACATGTTGGCAGCAATGGAAGACCTGTTAGACACCTGGCCGGGCACCTTGATAGTGGTTAGCCACGACCGTTACCTACTTGAGCGCGTCACGGACCAGCAGTTTGCGCTGCTGGGAGATGGCAAGCTGCGGCACCTTCCAAAGGGAGTTGAGCAATTCCTGCAGCTTCGCAAGGCTCAGCCTCAAGAGCAAGCTGTTATTGAGGTCAAGAAGGTTTCCAGTCTTTCGGGTGCCGAAAAGCGAAACCTTGAGAAGGAATCAGCTCGTTTAGAGCGTGCAATGTCTAAGGCAAATCAAGAGCTTGAGGCAATCTCGCTGGAACTTGCAACGGCCGATCAGGCGGACTACGAACTGCTATTGAAATTGGCGGATAGACAGCGAGAGTTGACCCGTCAGCTCGGGGAATTCGAAACTTTGTGGCTAGAGACTTTGGAGAAACTTCAGGTCTAGCCAATCTATCTGGCAGACTTATCGCCGAGGTGAAAACCTCGTTCCGCTCTGGTGTAACGGCAGCACGGCGCTCTTTGGAGGCGTCCGGTCTAGGTTCGAATCCTAGGGGCGGAGCTGCAGGTGATATGGAGGACCATGCGTCAGCTCGCAGTTGTAGTGCTCGCAGCCGGAGAAGGCACGCGCATGAAGAGCGCAACCCCAAAAGTGCTGCATGAAATTGCAGGTCTGCCACTGATTGGGCACGTGCTATCGACCGCCCACTCATTAGGGGCAGACCATGTTGTGGCCGTCTTGCGTCACGAGCGTGAGCGCATCGAGAACTATGCCAAAGCGTTTTACCCAAACACCACAATTGCCATTCAGGATGAGGTGCCGGGCACCGGTCGCGCTGTCGAGGCAGCGCTTGAGCAGCTACCAAAGGACTTTGTGGGCGATGTAGCGGTGCTCTCCGGAGATGTTCCGCTTTTGGATGTGGCATCAATCGAGCAGCTACTAGAGATTCACCGCGGCAGCCAAAACTCGGGAACCTTGATTTCGGCGATCATGGAGAATCCAAATGGTTACGGACGTATCGTCCGCTCCAGAGAGAACTTTGTAGGAATCGTCGAGCAAAAAGATGCCTCCGAGGATCAGATCGCAATCAGCGAGGTAAACGCCGGGGTCTACATTTTCGATGCCGAGCACCTCAGGACCGCTCTGTCCCGAGTCACTTTGGAGAATGCTCAAAAAGAGAAGTACCTAACCGACGTTGCAGCTTTGATGCTGGAGCAGGGTCAAAAAGTTTCCGCTCATCCAATTTCAGACAATTGGTTGGTCGCCGGTATCAATGACCGCGCTCAACTGACTGAGGTCGCATCCGAGTTGAACGCCAGAATCGTGCGAGCTTGGCAGCATGCCGGTGTAACTGTTCAGGAACCAGCCACCACCTGGATTGATGTAACTGTCCAGTTGGCCAAGGACGTAACACTTTTGCCAAGCACCAGGTTGCATGGTTTTACCGCAATCGGCGAGGGTTCGGTAATCGGACCGGATACCACTTTGACCGACGTTGAGGTTGGCGAGAACGTAACCATCAGTCGCACCCAGGGAGCTTCCTCAAAGATCGACTCGGGAGCAAGCGTTGGTCCGTTTGCATACCTTCGTCCCGGGACTCACCTGGGCGAGGATGGCAAGATCGGTACCTTTGTCGAAACCAAGAATGCCAAGATCGGTCCGGGAGCCAAGGTTCCACATCTCTCCTATGTCGGGGATGCTGAGATTGGCGAGGGCAGCAATATCGGTGCCGGAACCATCTTCGCCAACTACGACGGCCTCAACAAGCACCGCACAATCATCGGTTCTCACGCTAAGACCGGCAGCGGAAACGTCTTTGTAGCACCAATTGTTATCGGCGATGGCGCATACACCGCAGCTGGTTCGACAATCCGTCGGGATGTCGAGCCAGGAGCGTTAGCATTGAACACAACACCGCAAAAAAATCTAGCTGGCTGGGTTTTGGACAAGCGTCCGGGATCGAAATCGGCAGAGGCAGCAAAAAGGAGCAGCGATGCCAGTTGAAAAGGCAGCCAGTAAACAACTAGTCATCGCATCCGGAAGAGCGCATCAGCCGCTTGCGCAAGAGGTTGCCGAGATCCTGCAGACCGAGCTAGTGCCGGTCACCGCATACGACTTTGCCAATGGTGAAACCTTCGTCCGATACGAACGAAGCGTTCGCGGTGTGGATGCCTTCATAATTCAGTCTCACCCAGCCCCAATCAACCACTGGCTCATGGAACAGCTTTTGATGGTGGACGCCATGAAGCGTGCCAGCGCCAAGCGCATTACCGTGGTTGCACCATTTTTCCCTTACGCCCGTCAGGACAAGAAGCACAAGGGACGCGAGCCTATCTCCGCTCGCCTAGTGACGGATTTGTTCAAGGCTGCGGGGGCAACCCGCATCATGTCGGTTGATCTCCACTCACCGCAGATCCAGGGCTTCTTCGATGGACCTGTGGACCACCTTTGGGCGCTGCCACTATTGGCTGACCACATTGCGGCCACTTTCGGCACCGAGAACCTAACCGTGGTTTCCCCAGACTCAGGGCGCGTTCGCGTGGCAGATATCTGGGCAGACCGTCTTGGCACGCCTTTGGCAATCGTCCACAAGCGTCGCGATCCAGACCGTCCAAACCAGGTTCAGGTCAATGAGATCGTCGGTGGCGTTGAGGGCCGTGACTGCCTATTGGTTGATGACATGATCGACACCGGTGGCACCATCTTGGCGGCCGCTAAGGCACTGAAGGCGAATGGCGCAAAGCGAGTTATTGTTGCCGCCACCCACGGAGTGTTCTCTCATCCTGCGGTTGAGCGTCTGAGTGACCCAGTTATCGACTCGGTGGTTGTAACCAACACACTGCCAATTACGCCGGACAAGGAATTTGCAACTCTGACCGTGCTTTCGATTGCTCCTCTGATTGCCAAGGCAATCGCTGCGGTGTTCTACGACGACTCAGTCAACTCACTGTTCCCAGGCCACGCCTAGGCCGCTGTGTTGATTCGCTTGGCAAAGCCAGGCGATAGCCGCTAAGCTTTGGGTCGAACAGCGGCGAGGGATACAAAGTATCCGTAATCGACGGGGTGCCTTTTCCTCGCTGCAATTACCTAAGAGGAAAAGATGTCAGAGATCAAGATCGTTGCAACCCTTCGCGAGAACTTCGGTAAGGGTGCAGCACGTAAGCTTCGCGCGGCCCACCAGACTCCAGCCGTAATCTACGGACACCGTCACGCGACCCGTCACATTTCACTTCCAGCTCACGAGATTGCTTTGGCACTTCGCCACAAGAACGCTCTTTTGGAGCTATCCATCGAGGGCAAGACTGAGCTAGTTCTAGTGAAGATGGCTTCCAAGGACCCAGTTACCCAGATCATCGAGCACGTTGACCTGGTTGAGGTTGTCAAGGGAGAGAAGGTTCACGTTGAGGTTCCAGTTCACGTAGTGGGCGACCCAATGAGCGGAACCGTAGTTGACCTAGAGCACAAGACCGTAAAGCTTGAGGCAGAGGCAACTCACGTTCCAGAGTTCGTAGAGCTTCACATCTCCAAGGAGGCTGCAGCTGGTCACCACTACGTGGCGAGCGACCTAGTACTTCCTAAGGGAGTTACTTTGGACATTGCCGCAGGCGAGCTAGTTGCCTCGGTTGTAGAGACCAAGGCAGGTGCCGCAGGTGAGGATACTCCAGAGGCTGGTTCGGCAGCTGAGTAACGATGTTTGGCTGGTAGTTGGGCTTGGTAACCCCGGGCCCAACTATCAATCCAACCGTCACAACGTCGGGCACATGGTGCTCGACGTTTTGGCTAAGCGCCACAGTGCAAGTTTTAAGGTTCACAAGTCCATCGCGCTGACTGCGGAGTGCAGGTTTGTTGCCGGCGGCAAGAAGATCGTTATGGTCAAAAGCACCGGTTTTATGAATCTCTCGGGATCCCCGGTTCAGGCTCTGATGAAGTTTTACTCAATTCCAATTGAGCAGGTGCTCGTCGTGCACGATGAGTTAGACATTCCCTTTGGAGATATCAGGCAAAAGCTTGCCGGCGGTCACGCCGGCCACAACGGCCTAAGAGACATCATCGCTCGCTGCGGAGCAGAATTCCATCGAATCCGATTTGGCATCGGAAGACCACCGGGTAGCCAAGAGGTTTCAAACTTCGTGCTGCAGGATTTTTCCAGCACCGAACGCAAAGAGCTCGCTGTGCTTTTGGAGCTGGCAGCCGATCAAGTTGAACAAAAGGTCGCTTAGACTTACGCAGTGACCCTCCACCCGCTGATACAAGAGGTGGGTCAGTCGCACCCAAAACAACTCTCAGCCGGTGAATTCTTTGCCCCGGTCACCTCGCATCCATTCGTGATCAATCAGTGGTTGGCCGAGTCAAAAGTCCCAATGGTGGTGGTCACGCCGTCCTCTCGGCAGGCAGAAGAGATCGCCGGCGCGTGTAAAGAGCTCAACTCGCTAATTGAAGTTATTGAGTTTCCATCCTGGGAAACCCTGCCCCACGAAAGACTTAGTCCAGCGGCCGAAACCGTTGGGCGAAGGCTAAAGGCGCTAAACCGTATGCTCCAGCTCAAGGCAGAGAGCAAGCCATATCTTGTATTGATGTCGGTCAGAGCTGCACTGCAGCCGGTGCTGGGCGGGCTCGAAGGCCACCCTCCCATTTTGATTTCCCGCGGCAATGAATATCTGCTGCCTGAGCTTGCGCTCAAGTTGATTGAGATTGGTTACCAGCGAGTCGACATGGTGGTCAAGCGCGGTGAGTTTGCAATTCGCGGCGGAATCTTGGATGTCTTCCCAACCACCAGTGAGCATGCACTGCGACTTGAGTTCTTTGGCGATGAGCTTGAGGATGTCCGTGAATTCTCGGTTGCAGATCAGCGTTCGATAGACAGCCAGGTCGATCACCTGGACATCTATCCGGCTCGCGAGTTGCTAATCACTCCGCAGGTGGCATTGCGAGCCAGGGAGATGGTTCACGAGTTTCCTAACCT
>JARXAN010000020.1 GCA_029865895.1 Actinomycetota bacterium | reverse complement strand
AGGTGCTGAGCAGCAAATCGCCGTGATGTTCGGAATTTCGATTGTCGGCGCGTTCATCGCAATCTGGGGATTTGTCGCATTCCCAATCAATAGCCTTGCGGACACCAGAAACGGCGCGCTGTGGATGGGTATCGGTATGGCACTGAGCCTGCTAGGTATTGGTTTCGGTGCGGTGCACTGGGCCAAGACCCTGATGCCAGACCACGAGGTTTCCGAGGCGCGCCACCAGGCTCGCACTCCAGACGAGGCTCGCGCTCAGGCAATAGCAATCATCAAGACAGCGGATGCTGAGTCTGGCTTTACCCGTCGCAAGCTAATTCGACGCTCACTTTACGGAGCACTCGCGGTGTTCCCAATTCCAGCCCTGGTTATCTTTGGTGACCTGGGACCTCAGGTTGGTGACACCCTGAAGCACACCATCTGGAAGAAGGGTGTTCGCCTAGTGCGCGACTCTCACGAGGGTGGCACTCCAATCAAGGCTTCCGAGGTAACCCTCGGATCGGTCTTCCACGTGGTTCCTGAGAACCTTAAGGACATCGAAGATCACGGCGAGAAGCTCAACCAGAAGGCCAAGGCGGCGGTTCTATTGGTTCGCGTTGAGCCATCTGAGCTAAAGGAAGATCCAGCCAAAGCTTCTTGGAGCTACGACGGTATCGTCGCATACTCCAAGATTTGTACCCACGTGGGTTGCCCAGTTGCTCTTTACGAGCAGCACACTCACCACCTGCTATGCCCTTGTCACCAGTCCACATTTGACCTAGCTGATCACTGCAAGGTTATTTTTGGACCGGCGTCAAGGCCACTACCTCAGCTCGCTATTGAAGTTGACGCTGAGGGATACCTGGTCGCGCAAGGCGACTTCACCGAGCCCGTAGGGCCTACATTCTGGGACATAAGGCAGTCGTAATGAGCACTTCTACCGAACAAAAGCCAACCACCTTCATCGGTGGAGCAGCAAACTACCTCGATGAGCGTCTAAGCCTCGGAGGAGTTCTAAAGAACTTCGGCCGCAAGGTATTCCCAGACCACTGGAGCTTCATGCTCGGTGAAGTTGCGATGTACTCATTCGTCGTGCTTCTGATCTCGGGTACCTTCCTAACATTCTTCTACCAGCCATCAATGGCTGCAGTGCACTACGAGGGCAGCTACGCGCCGCTCAAGGGTGCTGAGATGTCAATTGCATACGCTTCCAGCCTGGACATCAGCTTTGATATCCGCGGTGGACTGCTAATGCGACAGGTTCACCACTGGGCTGCGCTGCTGTTCGTAGCAGCTGCCGGTCTTCACATGCTTCGCGTGTTCTTCACCGGTGCATTCCGCAAGCCTCGTGAGCTGAACTGGTTGGTTGGATTCTTCCTATTCCTTGCCGCCATGGGTGGTGGATTCACTGGTTACTCCCTACCGGACGACCTACTATCTGGAAACGGTCTTCGAATCATCGATGGAATGCTCAAGGCAATTCCATTTATCGGACCATCTATTTCCTCTGGACTATTCGGTGGCGAATTCCCAGGTGACGAGGTTGTCGCCCGTCTTTACAGCCTTCACATCATGATTATCCCTGCGCTAATCATCGTGTTGCTAGCAGTTCACCTGATGATGGTCATCATCCACAAGCACACCCACTACTCGGGTCCTGGCAAGTCTGACGAGAACGTCGTTGGCTTCCCATTGATGCCGGTATATGTAGCCAAGGCTGGTGGATTCTTCTTCCTAGTCTTCGGTGTGCTGATGGCAATCTCTGCAACCTTTACGATCAACCCGATCTGGAACTATGGTCCTTATGACCCATCTCCAGTATCCGCAGGTACTCAGCCTGACTGGTACATCGGTTGGCTAGATGGTGCGCTACGTTTGGCTCCTTCAAACCTAGACGTCTACGTGCTTGGAATCGTTTTGCCAATGGGCGTGCTGTTGCCACTGGTTATCTCGCTACTGTTCCTAGCGATTGTGGCTGTCTACCCATTCGTCGAGAAGTGGGTTACTGGCGATGACCGCGAGCACCACGTGCTTGACCGTCCAAGAAATGCACCGACCAGAACAGGTCTTGGTGCAGCTGGTGTGATGTTCTACGCAGTTCTATGGGCTGGCGCATCCACCGACTTGATCGCAACCAACTTCCAGATGTCACTGAACCACGTGCTAACCAGCATGCAGATTCTGTTGATCATCGGACCGGTAATCGCCTACTGGGTCACCAAGCGTGCCTGCCTTGCTCTTCAGCGCAAGGACCGCGAGATTGCCCTACACGGCCGCGAAACCGGTCGCGTGGTTCGTTTACCACACGGTGAATACATCGAGGTTCACGAGCCAGTGGACAAGTATGAATTGTGGAAGCTAGTTGACTTTAAGGACTACCAGCCAACTTTGGCTCGTCCAAATGCCCAGGGGAAGATCACCCTCAGCAGCAAGATCCGCGCAGCACTATCGAGCTTCTACTTCGAGGACCGCATTGCTCCGGTATCTAAGGCTGAATACGAGCTTGCACACGCTGACCACTCCCCTGCCCCTGCGGTAGAGAAGCCAAAGCGCGCGCCAAAGGCTCTAGCAGGCAAGAAGTAAACAAGTTCAAATAGAAATCCCCTCGGTGCAAAAACCGAGGGGATTTTTTTTAGAGCTTTCGACTCATTAGAACGTGTTTATCGTCCACCATCGCCACTTCTTCGAATCCAGCCTTCTCAAACATTGAACGCGGGCCTCGGTAGCCCCATTGTTTGAATTCTGGATCTTTCAGCGGAGCGGATTGAACCTGGGTGAAGCCATGTTTTGGAAGATCATCGAGAGCGTAATTCAGCAGGTTTGTTGCTATTTGCTTTCCCTGCCATTGCTTATCGATGACAAAGCAGATGATTGCTGCAACATCCTCCGCTTGCGGAGGCAGAGCAACAAAGTTATTGAATTTATTCGCTGCCATCCAGCCGATGACTCTCTCTTCGCCGTTCTCGGATGCATAGGCAAGGTATCCCTGCATCACGCCCGATGCGATTCGATCGCAGGCCTTTAGCCGATTGACCTCTCCCCTGGCTTGGGGTTCATCGTTCTCGGCCTGGGTGTTGAGGTAAAACTGGCAGTAGCATCCTCGCCATTGGGGCTGTGACTCGAAAGCGGGTCCATCCATAAACTCCAGGAACCTATCAAGTTCTGCTTCGGATAGGCGACGGAACTCAATCATGTGACGAGCCTACTAAAACGGTCTTGCTCCAACAATGCCCAAAGCACCCGGACTGAACACTTCCCCAGGTGATAGCTAAAGCATCAACTGATATAGTGCGGCATCCAACCAACGGTCAAATTTGAATCCGGCCTCTTGAACCATTCCAACCTGCTTAAAGCCAAGCTGCTCATGGAGCCTAATGCTCGCAAGATTCTGAGCATCGATAACACCGATGGTTGAGCGCATTTGGCTTGCTCGCGCACGCTTGATGATTTCTTCGAGAAGGAACTTTCCATAACCGTTTCCTCGGTGATCCTGATGGATGTAGACCGAATGCTCAACGGTGAATTGATAGGCGGGCTGGGGTCGGAAGGCTCCATAGCTTGCGAACCCCAAAACAGTTCCTTGGCTAATTAACCCAATCACCGGAAAGTTGCTAGCCGATTTGGTTTCGAACCAGGATCTCATGGTGTCCATGGACCGAGGTTGATATTCATAGAGAGCAGTGCTGGAGCTAATTACTTCATTGAAAATTTCCATGATCTGCGGACCATGCTCTTCGAAGTTGAGATCACTCAGTTTTAGTTCGGACACAATCTTGAGCCTATCAAGTCTAGAAAGGCAAAAGCCCCGAGGGTTAGCTCGGGGCTTTCTAACGTGGAGATGGGGGGAATTGAACCCCCGTCCATTGCAAAGATTGTGACTCTTCTACGGGTGTAGCTTCATAAGTCGTTCTACTCGGCCCCTGAATTTGTCTGAAGCAACTACGCAGACAGGCCCAGTCACAGTAAAAGTCCCGATTGAGCCTGTGACGCACTCAACCAGCGAGATTTCTAAATGACGCCTGGGTCTAGGACGAAATCAAACCTAGTCAGACGGACTTCGGGGCTAGCTTAAGCGGCTAGGGCGAAGTCGGCGCGCTTTGTATTGGCACCTATTGTTTTACACAGATCGTTTACGAGATAACTGTGCATCCTCGACCCGCTTCATTCACGCAAACACTGCAGTGTCGAAACCGATCATCCCCATGTTTAGTTGTTTAGTAACGTCTTGGACTTGCCAAGGAGGCCATACTAACAGCACTTACTGACAACTGGCTGGGTTAGAAGCGCTCGAGTGCCTGCTGGGTGGTCACAACGGTCGCGAATTCACGATCTAGGTTGGCGGCTGTCATTCGCATAACCTCTGGCGCTAGAGTCACTGCCCCATCGGCGTGATTCAGGTCGAAGGCATCGGTGGCATCTATCACAAAGCTGGTCTCGTAACCAAGATTCCCCGCCATGCGAGCGGTGGTTTCGCAGCACTTGTTGGTGGTGATTCCGCAGATCACGAGGTTTCTAAAATTGCGCTTGGCCAGCCACAGATGTAGATCCGGAGTTCCGTAGAAGGCCGAATTGACTGACTTTTGAACTACAACGTCTCGCGGACCATCCAGAAATGGTTCCAGTTCATTGCCAGGACTGCCAGAGAAAAGCGGCGAATCCGGGTGCTTGGAGTTGTGCTTCACGACAACAATCGGGAGTTTCTTACTCCTCCAGTGAGCGACCAGACTTGAAATGTTGCTCAAAGCCTCCGGGTTGCCGTTGGCTCCCCAGACCGAATCGCGAAAGCCCTGTTGGACGTCAATGACGATAAGTACTGGGTCAGCGCTCACGATTTAGTGGGCGTGTGCGCCGCGGCTGTATTCGTAAACGAAGCCGATGATGCCTACAATCGCGAATGGCACCGCAATGAAGAACAGCCACCAGCCGACCGCAAGAGATAGGAACGCAACCGCGCTCGACGCACCGAGCACCATGGGCCACCAGCTCCAAGGCGAGTAGAAACCGACCTCCCCAGACTCATCCTCAATGTTTCCATCTAGGTTGTCCTCGGGTAGGGTTCCCGAACGCTTCATGCCAGACCAGAGGTAGTAGGCAATGAAGACCGAAAGAATTACCAAAAGACCAATCGCAGCAGTTCCAATTGGCTCAACGTAGCCCCACTCAAGGTAGGTCCAAATTCCATACGCGATGTCGGCCAAGGTGAAGTAGGCCGCCATCACCAAAAGGATGACGATGTTAGAACGCATTAGATGCGGCCCTCCTTTGCGTATGACTCCTTCGCCTCAGGAGCTGCATACTCCGGGTGGTTTAGGTCAAACGCCGGTGACTCAGAACGAATACGCGGGATGGAGTGGAAGTTGTGACGAGGGAATGGTGATTCAGTAGCCCACTCCAGCGACCTTCCATAACCCCAAGGGTCCTTGAGCTCGGTCTTGACACCCTTACGGTAAGTGACCCAGACGTTCCATAGGAATGGAATCATCGAAAGTGCCAGGATTGCCGCGCCAAGGGTGGAAAGAATGTTCATCTCGGTAAAGCCGTCTTCCGGCAGGTAGGTAGCATATCGACGAGGCATGCCGATCACACCGAGCCAGTGCTGGATCAAGAAGGTCACGTGGAAGCCTACGAAGAGTAGCCAGAAGTGAATCTTTCCTAGGCGCTCGTTCAGCATCTTGCCGGTGAACTTTGGCCACCAGAAGTAGAAGCCCGCGAACATCGCGAATACCACGGTACCGAACACCACGTAGTGGAAGTGAGCAACCACGAAGTAGCTGTCGGAGAGGTGGAAGTCAAGTGCAGGTGAAGCCAAGATGACACCGGTTAGTCCACCAAACACGAAGCTCACCAAGAAGCCCAGGCTCCAAAGCATCGGGGTCTCGAAAGTAATCGAGCCCTTCCACATCGTTCCGATCCAGTTGAATATCTTCACACCGGTCGGAACCGCAATCAGCATTGTTGTGAAGGCGAAGAATGGCAGTAGCACCTGTCCGGTGACATACATGTGGTGTGCCCAAACAGTCATGGACAGCGCCGCAATGGAAATGGTCGCGTAAACCAAAGTTCGGTAACCAAAGATCGGCTTACGGCTGAAGACCGGGAAAATCTCGGAGACGATTCCAAAGAACGGCAACGCCAGGATGTACACCTCCGGGTGACCGAAGAACCAGAAGAGGTGCTGCCACAGCATGGCTCCACCATTCTCCGGATCGAAAATGTGCGCACCAAACCTGCGGTCTGCTCCTAGTGCGAATAGCGCTGCGGCAAGCGGTGGGAAACACATGATTACCAAGATCGAGGTAACCAGGGTGTTCCAGGTGAAGATTGGCATGCGCCACATGGTCATACCTGGGGCACGCATGGTGATGATCGTGGTGATGAAGTTCACTCCACCAAGAATTGTTCCGAATCCGGAAAGTGCTAGACCAAATACCCACAAGTCTCCACCGATTCCCGGCGAGAAGGTGGTGTTGGAAAGCGGTGCGTAGGCAAACCATCCGAAGGATGCTGCACCCTGCGGGGTGAAGAAGCCCGAGACCGCAATCAAGCTACCGAAGTTGTAGAACCAGTAGGCGATGGCATTCAGACGCGGGAAGGCAACGTCAGGAGCACCGATCTGGACCGGCATGAGAACGTTCGCAAAACCGGCGAAAAGTGGGGTTGCGAACATCAGCAACATGATTGTGCCGTGCATGGTGAAGAGCTGGTTGTACTGCTCCTTAGAGGCAACAATGTCTAGACCTGGCAGGGTCAGCTGTGCGCGGATGATCAGCGCCATGACTCCACCAATTAGGAAGTACATGAAGGAAGTGATCAGATACAGGTAACCGATTTTCTTGTGGTCAGTGGTGGTCAACCAATCAACCAGGATCTGACCCTTGGAACGCTTAGGAGTGAAGGCGGTCGGGTTTGTTAGCGGAGGAGTTAGTGTGGTTGCCATTTGCCTTATCCCCTTACCTCTGGGTTACCACCCGGAAGGTTTTGGTTTCTGTCGTACTCGTTTGAAAGTTGTCCCACGTTACCCTTAGCCGCCAGTGCAGCCATTTGAGCGGCGTACTCCTCCTCGGAGACGACCTTCACCTGGAAGAGCATCATCGAGTGGTACTCGCCACAGAGTTCAGCACACTTTCCGGCGTAGGTGCCCTCTTTGGTCGGAGTGAAGTACATGTGGTTGGTAAAGCCTGGGAACATGTCTTTTTTGTAAAGGAAGTCAATTACCCAGAAAGAGTGGATCACGTCTCGAGAACTTAGGTCGATCTTCACGGTCTTGTTCACAGGCAGGTAGAGAGTCGGCAGGGTCTCGGAGATGTTCTCCTCGGCGCCGGTGAACTGGGCTTGGATGCCTGACTCAAACACCTGCTCGTTTACGTAGTTGAAGTCCCAGCTCCACTGCTTGGCAATAACCTCGATGGTGACATCTGGGTTTTCGTTCTTGGCTTCAATGGCCTGCATGTCACGAGCGGTGAACGCGAAGAATCCCAACACCAAAATCAGTGGTACGACGGTGAATAGAGTCTCGATCGGCATGTTGTAGCGAAGCTGAGCTGGCAAACCGGTCTCGCCCTTGCGTCGGCGGTAAACGATCAACGCCCATGCCATGAGACCCCAGGACAGCGCTCCGACACCCAGAAGAACGATCCAAGAGGTGGTCCAGAGACCAATAATTCGATCGGTGTGGTTCGTGACACCAGAGGCATCCGGTAGGAAACCGCGCTCTAGTTCGGGGCTGCAGCCGGCTAGCAATAAAACGCTTACAAGCGAAGTGGCCGCTAGGGCTAGTCCACGACGATTCTTACTCAATGAGACATCCTTTTTCACTGCAGATTTCCCCTAAGTCTACCCCGACCAGGGCCCAAATCTGCCGAGATTTAGCCCTTTTAGCTAAAAGAATCTCCGCATGCGCAGCTACCTGCGGCGTTCGGGTTGTCAATCGTGAAGCCCTGTTTTTGGATTGAGTCCTCAAAATCAATGGAAGCACCGTCGAGATAAGGCACGCTCATCTGGTCTACGACAACTTCTACGCCGTCGTATGCCACCACGGCATCAACCTCTTCAAGCTGCTCATCGAAGAACAACTGGTAGATAAGTCCCGAGCAACCACCTGGTTCAACTGCAACCCTAAGACGCAGATCGTCGCGGCCTTCGGCTGCCAATAGCGCCTTAACCTTCAATACCGCAGTGTCGGTTAGTTTCACTCCGTGAGCTAGAACTTCGGTCATTTTTGCCTCCAAGTAGGTATCTATTTTAACTAATCGCGGGAAAGTTGATTCCCATGTAGCAAAAGCAGTGCCTCTGCGGTCATGGCTCGTTTCAAAGTCGGTAGGTGCTGCGACTCATTTGGCGAGTGTGCCCTGGAGTCCGGCTCTTCGACTCCGGTGACCATGATCTGGGCATTTGGGAACAGAGTCGCGAAGGTCGAGATAAACGGGATGGAGCCTCCGACGCCAATATTTACCGATGGCTGAGGCCAAGCTGCCGAGAACGCCTCGTGAGCCAAGGTAGAACCCCAACCTTCTTTGGCTAGGTAGCCAGGACCTTTTTCAACCGCACCCAGCTCAATGAGCGCTCCAAAAGGAGCATTGGCTAGCAAATGCTGCTGCAAAAGCTTCGAGGCTTCCGCTGGATCCTGATCCGGCGCAATTCTCAGCGACACTTTGGCGCTAATTGAAGGCTGCGCCGTGTTGGAGGAAAGCGCAACGGATG
>JARXAN010000064.1 GCA_029865895.1 Actinomycetota bacterium | reverse complement strand
TCAAGGTCAAAACGCAATCTGAATGCTTCGTTCTGGCTGGATTTGAAGATTGGCATCGGACGGGTGTGGGGGACATCAGCCAGCATTGCACCAAGCATGATCACGGTGTCAATCTCGCGATCCTGCACCATCTCAAGAATTTCCGCTGCGAAGGAGAGCCAGCGACGAGACGGTTCGCTGCCAATCAGCAGGTATAACCGGTCTAGAGCGGGATTTTGCTCGATGTGTTCGCGGTCAGCCTGCATGAACTCGGCACCGGGCCAAGAAATGGTTCGAGTACCTTCTTCGTCCACCTCGACCATCGGGCGAGAGAACTGAAAGTCGTAGTAATCCTCTGGATCAACTGCCTCGAGGGTTTGAGCACTGATTTGCTGAGCAATCGCTTTGAGTGCGCCAGAGGCACCTTCGGTGGCATCATTCCAACCTTCGAAGGCAATCAGTAACACGCGGCCAGTAAGCAAGCTGCTCCTTTTTTGATAATTACAAACTCTAATTCAGAGCACAACTAGACTTTAGGCCAATGTCCACATTGACCTTCCCGAAAGCCGTGCTGTGGGATATGGACGGCACGCTAGTTGACTCAGAACCCTACTGGTTACTGAGCGAATCCGCGTTAGCCCAGGACTACGGGAAGGTTTGGACCAAAGAACACGGTCACGAACTAATTGGAAAGTCACTTTACGATTCCTCAGCAATCCTCAAAGACCGACTCGACATCAAGGACCTAGACGCGCAGCAGATCATTGACCGGCTAACCGACTCGGTAATCGACAAATTACAACACTCGCTGCCTTGGCGACCTGGCGCACTTGAGTTACTCATGGAACTTCGCCAGGCGGGTGTAAAAACCGCGTTGGTCACAATGTCAATGCGCCGTATGGCACTCGCGGTAGTTGAGGCAATTCCTTTTCAGGCATTCGATGTTGTTGTGGCAGGAGATGACGTAACACACGGCAAGCCTCACCCTGAGCCGTACCTCAAAGCAGCTGAACTTTTGGGTGTTGAGCCAGGGGAGTGCATCGCGATCGAAGACTCGGTTACGGGCCTTCGCTCCGCAGAAGCCGCAGGCTGCCTTCCACTTGGCATCGTGAATCTGATGCACCTTGAGCAGAGTGGAACGCGGGTTATCCGCCCAACACTGTCAGACATCAACCTAGAGACCCTGCGAGGTTTGAAGTGAGCACATTCCAGGCGGGGGACCGCGTTCAACTGACTGGACCAAAGGGTCGCCTCAACACCATCACTCTGGTTGCTGGAGCAAGATTTGGCACCCACAAGGGTGACCTCATGCACGACGACATCATTGGCAAGCCAGATGGATCGGTGATCAGCAACCAAAGCGGCGTGGAGTATTTGGCGCTGAAGCCACTGTTGACCGACTATGTGCTTTCGATGCCGCGCGGCGCAGCCATTGTTTACCCGAAGGACGCCGGTCAAATTATCGTTGAGGGAGACATCTTCCCAGGTGCCACGGTTATTGAAGCCGGTGTGGGTTCAGGTGCTCTTTCCAGTTACCTACTTCGGTCCATTGGCCAAGACGGCAAGCTCTACTCGTTTGAACGCCGCGATGAATTTGCACAGATTGCCCAGGCCAACGTCAAGAACCACCTCGGCGGTGCACCGAAGAACTGGACCGTCACCATCGGTGATCTCCAGGACAAGCTTCCGGAGGTGATTGCTCCGCACACTGCCGATCGAGCTGTGCTCGATATGCTCGCGCCTTGGGAGTGTGTCAATGAGGTTGCGGCAGCTCTCAAGCCAGGTGGGCTATTGATTTGCTACGTCGCCACAGTGACGCAGCTCTCTCGAACCATCGAGGCGATCAAGGAACAGGGCGAATTCACCGCTCCGGTGGCCTGGGAGTCGATAGTTCGAGGCTGGCACGTCGAGGGACTTGCGGTTCGCCCTGACCACCGCATGATTGGGCACACCGGATTCCTATTGTCTGCTCGCAGACTCGCACCCGGCACTGTTTTGCCGCAGTTCAAGGCAAAGCGCGCATCGAAGACCGAATACACCGATGAAGATTTTGAAATTTGGTTACCAGACGCCATTGGGCAGCGCCCGATTAGTGAGAAAAAACTAAGAAAAACGGTCCGGAAGGTTACCAACGAGGCCAACCAGCGAGAGAATTAGTCCTGTCTAAAGAAAGAATCCCATTGCGTAAATTCACCCCACTTGCCCTAATCCCGCTCTTGCTATTGGCTGGCTGTTCCGCAGCCCCAGCTGCCGAGCCAGGTTCCTACGCAGCCATGAGCGCTGGTAGCGAGGCCGCTTGCGAGACCTACCAGGGCGGAGACGCAGTTGAGCAGGTAAAGGTTGAAGGTGCCTTCGGCGAAGAGCCGACTGCAACTTTCCCAACCCCACTTACCGGCACCGGCATTGAGACCAAGGTCATCAGTGCGGGCAATGGAGGCAAGCTTGTTGGCAATCAGCGAGTTGCCCTGCACTTCACCGGGTACAACGCCAGCACTGGAAAGCAGTTCCAGGGCAGCGAATTCGGAACCGAGAACTACATCGTTCAAGACTTGATGGTGGACAGCCTGCCAAACTTCTGCAACGCACTGACCGGCGTTGAGGTTGGCTCCAGAGTGGCAGTGCTTTTGGACGCTGAGAATGCTCACCAGGCCCAGGGCGTTGAGAGCTTGGGCATCGGACCCGATGATGCAATCATCTTTATCTTTGACGTCGTGGACGCCTACCTGCAGCGCGCCAGTGGCGAAGCTAAGGCACCTGAGGCGGGTCTACCGACCGTGATCCTTGCACCAAGCGGGCAGCCTGGAATTCAGATTCCGGTTGGGGATGCTCCAACCGAATTCAAGCGCAGCATTCTCATTGAGGGCGCTGGCGAAGAAATTGCTATCGGTGACACCGTCGTCGTGCACTACTCCGGCTGGACCTGGGAGGGTGAGCAGTTTGACAGCTCCTGGGACACTCTGGCACCGGCTTCCTTCCAGGTCTCTGCTGAGAGCGTGATTCAGGGCTTCGTGCAGTCACTGGAGGGCGTAAAGATCGGTTCGCAGGTCGTTGCGGTCATTCCACCAGAATTGGGTTACGGCGACACAGCTCAGGGCTCGATTCCTGCGGGCTCAACCCTTATCTTTGTTATTGACGTATTGGGCAAGGAATAGCAAGAACGGGGGCTTGTGATGAAGCAATCTCCCGCTGAGCGGCTTTTTACGCTCACCTGCTACCTGTTGAGCACTGAAATCAAGGGGCTCAGTAAGCAAGACATCTACCGCGCGGTTCCTGGCTACCAGGAAGCAAAGAGCCAAGACGCGGTAGATAGATTGTTTGAACGCGACAAGAAATCCCTCAAAGATGCCGGTATTCAGCTTGAGGTGATCAACAATTTCGGATTTGACGAAGGCGACACCGCTCGCTATCGAATTGCAAAAGAATCTTTTCAGTGGCCAAAGGGGCTAACCCTCGACAGCGCGAAGATGCAGCTTTTGGAACTGGCTGCTAAGAGTTGGAACAACCAGGTTTTAGAGGGCAGCGCTCAGAGCGGACTGACACGCCTGAAGTCACTTGGCTTGGTCGCCAGCAACACCGACCTAACTCCGTTTACACCGAGGCTACTGACTAGGCATGCGGCCTTTGCTCCTTTAGCCAGGGCAATTGACACCGGTGCTCAAGTGGCATTCCGCTACCAAAAGCCAGATGGTTCGCTATCAGATCGCATCGTTGATCCGCAGAGCCTGCGTCAAATCGAAGGCCAGTGGGTGCTGCTTGCTATCCACGATGGACAGGCCAAGAACTTCCTACTGCGAAGAATTGTCTCTGACGTTGCGGTCTTGGAGGCCGAAGCTAAGCGGCTAAACAGTGCGGAACTGCAGCAGGTAGAGCAGGAGCTGAATGACTTTGTTCGCGGCAACCTTGCAACCATCAAGGTCACAGCGGATACCGAAGCTCAATTGGCTCTCAACCCAGATCAAAACGGTATTGCCAAGATCAATTTCATGGACGAAGCGCTCCTTGCCGAAGATCTCTTGGAGTTCGGTTCCGATGTTGAGGTGATTGAGCCGGACTCGCTAAAGCGCAGAATCCGCGCATCCCTCAAGGCGGTGATGAAGCAACATGCCTAAGCAAGAGATAGATGGTGATGGTCTTTTCAACCTGGCTTTAGCCATGGTTGGTTTGGTGCTTGAAGAAGGCGGCATCGAGGTTCCTAAGCTGGCAGCTCACTTTGGCGTCAGCGAGAAGGTAATCCTCAAGGCGGCACACGCCATCACAAACAGTGAAGACCTAACTTCACCGCAATCACATTTCTACCTGGACTGGGATGCCTTCGAGGACGGCATTATCGACTTCTCAGTTGGTGGTGCAAACCTAGATCACGCCCCGACCCTAAGCCGCTATCAGCAAACCTCTTTGGCCATCGGACTCGAATACCTTGCAAGTCTTCCGGAGTTCAAGAACAACAAGGACCTTGCCGAACTCCGAACCGCCTTAAGCGGAGGGGTGACCCAAAGAGTGGTAGCTCACGAGAGCGTTGACGTTGCAGAGCTAGATCTTCTTCGGGATGCGATTTTGGCTGAGCAGCGGGTGGAATTTGACTACATCAATCAGCTCGGCAAGAAATCCCAGCGCAAAGTCGACCCGCTGCGGATCGATCTGGTGGGAAATAAGCACTATCTGCGCGGCTACTGTTTGGATGCCAAGGAGCTTCGCACCTTCCGAATTGAGCGCCTTTCTAACCTGACCGGCACCAAGACCGCAATCTCAGCTGAAGCAAAGCAAGCGGCAATCCCAGAAGAGGTTTACGGAACCGGTGAAGGTGAAATTGTCGAACTCTCTGCCGAGAACCAGGCTGGTGAAATCTTCTGGAACTTCCCGGTTGCAGGTGCCATAACCAAGAAGGACGGCAAGATTTACGGGGCCATTCGAGTTGGAAACATCGCCGCAATCGCAAGACACGTGGTTCGCTACGGGGGAGCGGTTGAGGTTATCTCGCCAGAATCTGCCCGTCAGGCAGTGCGGGATTTTGCCGCCAAGAGCCTGGATGGAAACCAGGTGAGCGAAGAATGAGTTGGTCTTGGCTTATTGGAGCTGCCGCAATCATCGGAAGCCTGTACTGGTTTGCACTGGTTGGCTACCGGCTATTTCTTAGCCTCAAGGGGCTGCAGCGCGCTGGATTGCCGCTCAAATCCAATCTTGAGCAGTTGGCACAACCGATTGAGCGAGAGTTTTCGGCAGCCAAAAACACCACTTCGGATGACCTCGGGCAAGTGTTAGCAAAGCGTAAGCAACTGATAAAGGCCAAGCAGGATTCTTCCGAAGACCGAAGGCGTAGACTGATTGAACATTTAAACCAAATGGATTTGGACAAGAGGTAATTGCATGAGACTTCAGGGCTGGGAATGGGTCATTATTCTGGCGATCGTTTTGCTACTTTGGGGAGCTCCTAAGCTTCCTGGCCTAGCAAAGAGCATGGCTCAGTCGATGAGAATCTTCAAGAAGGAGATTGGCACCGATGGAAAGCCGAAGGTGGCTGAGGCCAAGCCTGAGGCTGTAGCGGGTGCCGAGGCTGAAGTTGCTCCTGAAGGTGAGCAGAAGCAAGGCTAATGTTTGGGCGCAAAGAAAAAGAGCGCCGCATGTCCCTTGGCTCTCACCTCAAAGAGCTACGAATCAGACTTTCTTGGTCGGCGGCCTTCCTAGTAGTAGGTACCGTCATCGGTTGGTTCCTATTTGAACCAGTTTTCAAGATCTTGCAGGCTCCACTGCTGGAGGTGACCAAGGCCAGGGGCATCGAGGCAATCGTGAACTTCGGCACCGTGGTGTCGGCGTTTGACCTCAGAATCCAGGTCTCAATCTTCCTCGGGGTTTTGATTACTTCGCCGTTTTGGCTTTACAACCTCTGGGCATTCGTTTCCCCTGGACTCAAGACCCGCGAGCGCCGATTCACCCTCGGGTTTGTCTTCAGCGCTGTTCCGCTGTTTCTGATGGGTGCATACATTGCCTGGTCTTCACTGCCAAGCTTTGTGGTGGTACTGATTGGATTTACCCCGGAGGGCAGCTCTAACGTAATCAACGCGAGCGAATACATCCTGTTCGCGATACGAATCGTTTTGGTTTTTGGTTTGGCCTTTGTAATGCCGGTGCTCTTGGTGCTTTTGAACTTTGCAAACCTGTTGACCGGTATGGCGATTCTGAAGGGTTGGCGCTTGGCGGTCTTCATCATCGCCTGTGTTTCTGCGCTAGCCACTCCTACCGCAGACCCAATGTCTATGTTCCTTCTAATGGGTCCGCTCTCGGGTCTCTACTTCATTGCGGTTGGCGTTGCAGTATTGAACGATAAGCGTCGTGCTCGACGTGATGCCAAGTTGCTTGGCGAAGAGCTCGAAGTTGACTGATCTCTCACCATCTGAGCGCTATCAGCGAGCCAAGACTCGTTCCAAGGGCAAAGAGTTTGCCAACTTCACCGCAACTCTGAAGTTTCCCCTGGATGACTTTCAAGAGAAATCGTGCATTGCGCTTGAGAGTGGTTCGAACGTCTTAGTTGCTGCCCCTACCGGCGCAGGTAAGACCATAGTTGGCGAGTTTGCAATTCACCTTGCGGTGGCAAGTGGCCAGAAGGTCTTCTACACCACACCGATCAAGGCACTCAGTAACCAGAAGTTTGCAGAGCTCGCCGCCAGGTACGGCAAGGAGAAGGTGGGCCTTCTAACCGGAGATGCCAACAACAATTCCGAAGCACAAATCGTGGTTATGACCACCGAGGTGCTGCGAAACATGATTTACGCCACCTCCACCTCGCTAAGAGATCTGGGTTATGTGGTGATGGACGAGGTGCACTATCTCGCCGATAGGTTCAGGGGAGCGGTCTGGGAAGAAGTGATTCTCCACCTCCCCAAGGATGTCAAGGTGGTCTCGCTTTCGGCCACGGTCTCCAACGCCGAAGAGTTTGGTGCTTGGCTTGCCGAGGTTAGGGGTAACACCCAAATCATCGTCTCCGAGCACAGGCCCGTTCCACTGCACCAGCACGTAATGCTGGGGGATGAGATTCTTGAGCTGTTTGAATCCGGCTCCAATAAGGGCAATGTCAACCCAGAGCTACTGCGTAAGCACCAGGCAAGGGCTCGTGGTCCAATCAAGCGTTCGGGGAAGTGGGGCGGAAAGCAGTATTCACCTCAGGACAGAAATCGCAACAACAGCCAGTTTCCAAAGCTCGAGAAACCAGATGTGGTGCTGGAGTTGGAAGAACTCGAGTTATTACCTGCGATCTTTTTTATCTTCTCCAGAGCCGGTTGCGAAAAGTCCGTTGAGGCCTGCAGACGAGGGGGCATAAGGCTTACCACCAAGGAAGAGCAGCAGGAGATTCGTCGCCTGGTGGATGCCCGCTGCTCATCGATTCAGGACGAGGATCTTGACACCCTCGGTTACTTTGACTGGCTTGCCTCTTTGGAGCGCGGATTTGCCGCTCACCACGCTGGAATGCTGCCCGCCTTCAAAGAGGTAGTGGAGGAGCTGTTTCTAAGAAAGCTGGTCAAGGTTGTTTTTGCCACCGAGACCCTAGCCCTTGGAATCAACATGCCCGCTAGGACAGTAGTTCTAGAGCGCTTGGATAAATTCAATGGCGAGTCCAGGGTCGCCATCACGCCGGGGGAGTACACCCAGCTCACCGGTAGGGCAGGTCGTCGCGGTATTGACACCGAGGGTCACAGCGTCATTCTTTGGGGCGCTCAACTAGACCCGAACGTGGTCGCAGGTCTTGCCTCCAAGCGCACCTATCCGCTGAATAGCTCCTTTAGACCCACCTACAACATGGCCGTGAATCTAACCGCGGCCTTCGGTGCCAACCGTGCCAGCAAGATTTTGGAGAAGTCTTTCGCGCAGTTCCAAGCCGACCGCTCGGTGGTTGGCTTGGCGCGCTCAATATCCGAAAAACAGGAGTCGCTCGAGGGCTATGAGGAGTCTATGCAGTGTCACCTGGGTGACTTTGTTGAGTACTCCGCGCTGCGGCGAGAACTGAGCGACCTAGAGCGCAGCGGCGTCAGCGCCAAGCACCGTGCCGGTAAGGACATCCGCAACTCCAGATCACTTCGCAGAATCGATCAAGAGATCGCAGAGCTCAAAAAGACGATGCGAGCTCACCCCTGCCACGGTTGTTCAGACCGAGAGGCTCATGCCAGGTGGGGAGAGCGCTACCAGAAGCTTCGCAAGGAGATCGAGGGCACTATTGCCGCCATTGAGGGTCGCACCAATCAGGTGGCAAAGACCTTCCAGCGCATCTGCCTACTGCTCACTGATCTGGAGTACATGCTCGAAGATGGTGACGACCTAGAGATCACATCAAAGGGAAATCGTCTAGCAAAGATCTACGGTGAGCGCGATTTGCTTATTGCCGAGTGTCTAAACCGTGGCGTCTGGAGCAAGTTAGACCCAGCGAATCTCGCTGCCCTTGCCATTGCCCTGGTTTACGAAGGCAGGCGAGACGAGGCAGAGTATGAGCCGAAGCTTCCAAAGGGAAACTTTGCCGATGTGCTTGCAGAAACCGAAGCCATTCAAGAAGAACTCTTGGAACTTCAAACCAAGTACCGA
>JARXAN010000046.1 GCA_029865895.1 Actinomycetota bacterium | reverse complement strand
GCAGCTTCCAGTCGGACCGCAGCTTTATCCAGAAGACATCGAAACCGATGAGAGTGAAGACGATCTAATCTGCGAATTGGTTCGCGAGGCTGCTTTGGAGTTGGTCGAAGACGAACTGCCACACTCATTGGCAGTGACCCTAGATGAGATTGTCACCAGCGATGACAAGCCAAATATTCACGTCAGCCTCTGGGTCGAGCGGGATAGCCAGAAGGGCATCGTTATTGGTAAGTCTGGCTCGATGCTCAAGAAGATTGGTTCGGAGGCGAGAACCCAAATTCAAGGGTTACTGGGTTATCCGGTTCACCTTTCGATTCAGGTTCGCGTGGCACCCGATTGGCAGCGGAACCCTAAGCAACTAGGCAAACTCGGCTTCTAGTGCTAGATTTTGGCTATGCGTTCCGCTCTCCTGCTTAGCGGCCGCGACGAGGCCTAGTTCGGCCCCTTCTCGTCGCGGAGCCTAGTTGCGGCCACCACAAATTCTTAGGCGGGAGCAAAAATGCAAAACAACCAACAACCTTCAAAGATGCCATTTGGGCGTTATAAGCCATTTCACGAGCAGGTAAAGGTCGAACTTTCAGATCGAACCTGGCCAACCAAGCGAATTGAGAAGGCACCGCGCTGGTGTGCGGTAGACCTTCGCGATGGCAACCAGGCACTAATTGATCCGATGAGCCCAGAGCGTAAGTTGCAAATGTTCAAGCTCTTGGTCTCAATGGGTTACAAGGAGATCGAGGTGGGTTTCCCATCTGCATCCCAGACCGACTTTGATTTCGTGCGAATTTTGATCAACGACAATCACATTCCAGATGACGTAACCATTCAGGTGCTTACTCAGGCTAGGGATCACCTAATCGAGCGCACCTACGAGTCGATTGCTGGAGCCAAGCAAGCTATCGTCCACTTCTACAACTCAACCTCAATCCTGCAGCGCAGGGTGGTCTTTGGTCAGGACAAAGAGGGCATCAAGCAGATCGCGCTTTCGGCAGCCAAGAAGTGCCTGGAACTAGAAGCGACCATTCCGCAGACCAAGGTGTTCTATGAGTACTCTCCAGAGTCTTACACCGGGACTGAGCTTGAGTATGCGGTTGAGGTTTGCAACGCGGTTGCTGAAGTGATCAAGCCAACCCCACAGCGAAAGCTCATAATCAACCTGCCGGCAACCGTTGAGATGGCATCGCCAAATGTTTACGCCGACTCCATCGAATGGATGTCCAGGCACCTAACCCCTAGGGATAGCATCATCGTCTCGTTGCACCCGCACAATGACCGCGGCACTGCGGTAGCAGCGGCCGAGCTTGGTTACATGGCTGGAGCAGACCGCATCGAGGGTTGCCTATTCGGTAACGGTGAGCGCACCGGAAACGTTGACTTGGTAACCCTTGGTCTAAACCTTTTTAGTCAGGGTATTGACCCACAGATTGACTTCTCTGACATCGATCAGATCAAGCGCACCGTCGAATACTGCAACCAGCTTCCTGTGCCAGAGCGCTCACCTTATGGTGGCGACTTGGTCTACACCGCTTTCTCCGGTAGCCACCAGGATGCCATCAAGAAGGGTTTTGAGTTTTTGGCCAAGGACGCGGCCGCAGCCGGAGTCTCGGTGGATGAATACACCTGGGGTGTGCCATACCTTCCGATCGATCCAAAGGATGTTGGCAGAAGCTACGAGGCGGTAATTCGCGTGAACTCTCAGTCCGGTAAGGGCGGAGTGGCATACCTATTGAAGACCGACCACAATCTTGATCTTCCAAGGAAGCTGCAGATTGAGTTCTCCAGGGTCGTCCAGGAGCACACCGATAGCCAAGGTGGCGAGGTCACTAGCGAGCAGCTCTGGGAGATTTTCCAGGACGAGTATCTTCCGAGCCAGGATGTCAACAACAAGTGGGGTCGCTTCGAACTCAAGCGCATGCGCACCGAAAGCGACATGGATGGCGTTGTGAATCTATCCGTTGTGCTCCGCGATGATGCCACAGAGGTTTCGGTCTCTGGAACTGGCAACGGCCCAATTTCGGCGTTCATCGACGTGCTTGGCAAGCAGGGCGTCAGCGTCAAGGTAAATGACTACCTAGAGCACACCCTGAGCGCATCCGGTGACGCATTGGCGGCTGCCTATACCGAATTGGTAGTTGACGGCAAAGTGCTCTGGGGTGTTGGTATCGATGGTGACATTGCGATCGCTTCTATCAAGGCACTGATCTCAGCAGTCAATAGAGCAGTTCGCAGCTAGCCTCAGTCGAATTTGACTGAGCTTCGGCGATACTTTTGCAATGCCGCACTACCGCGATGAGGGAATCATCCTTCGCACCCACAAACTGGGCGAAGTCGATCGCATCCTCACGATTCTGACAAAGGAACACGGTCAGATCCGAGCAGTTGCAAAGGGCGTTAGAAAGACCTCGAGTCGATTTGGTGCGCGATTGGAACCGTTCATGGTTGCTGATTTGCAGCTCTACGAGGGCAAGAATCTAGACACTGTCTCTCAGGCTGAGCAGCTGGCCAGTTACGGCGCTCAGATTGTCGCCGACTACCCCAAGTACACGGCAGCCAACGCAATGGTCGAAGCGGCCGAGCGACTTACTCGCGAGTCATCAAACTCACAGCAGTACCTCCTGCTGTTAGGTGGACTCAGGGCACTGTCAGGTTCCGAGCACGAGGGTTCCCAAGTTTTGGATTCCTACCTACTGCGAGCGCTTTCTCTCTCGGGTTGGGTGCCTGAACTCGGAAGTTGTCACAGCTGCCAGAGCGATAACCCGCAGTCTTTCTCAGTGCACACTGGTCACGTTAGCTGCGCTGATTGCGCTCTGGCGGGTGCGGTGAAGCTTGGAAATGCTGGGCTTTTGCACATGCGCAATTTGCTTTCCGGCAACTGGACTGAGGTCGCTCAGACACCACCGGCGACAAAGTCGAACGTCAGCAACGTAATTTCGGCATACTTGCAGTGGCAATTAGAGCGAGGGCTTAGATCGATGAGCATGGTGGAGCGGGCATAGTGGAACTTCATGACCCAACACGCGTCGCGCCTAGTTTTTCCAAGGTGCCGAATCACATAGCAATCGTGATGGATGGCAATGGACGCTGGGCGAATGCCAGGGGACTAACCCGCACCGAAGGCCACAAGGCCGGTGAGCAAGCCCTGCTGGATGTATTGGCGGGTGCCATCGAAGCCGGTGTGAAGCACGTCACCGCTTATGCATTCAGCACCGAGAACTGGAAGCGATCCCCAGACGAAGTTCGCTTTTTGATGGGCTACAACAAAGAGGTGCTGCGCCGCAGACGCGATCTTTTGAACTCTTGGAATGTTCGCATTCGCTGGGCTGGTAGGACTCCAAAGCTTTGGCCAAGTGTCATCGCTGAGCTAAAAAGCGCCGAAGCACTTACCGCAAAGAACACCGGCCTTACCTTGACCATGGCTGTCAACTACGGTGGACGCCAAGAAATCGTTGACGCTGTTAATGCAATCGCCCAAGAGGTTCAAAAGGGCAAGATCAAACCGGGTTCCATCACGGAGAAGAGCATTGCCGCAAGGCTCTATGTCCCAGAGCTGCCGGATGTCGACCTCTTTGTTCGTTCCAGTGGCGAATTGAGAACCTCTAACTTTCTGCTCTGGCAGTCCAGCTATGCCGAGATGATGTTTATGCCGCAGCTCTGGCCAGACTTCACCCGCGAAACCCTGTGGGAAGCGATTCAGGCTTATCAGAATCGAGACCGACGCTTCGGCTCTGCGCAGGACGTCCCGCTAAACTAGGGGCCTACGCCAAACGGCAAAGATTTATTGGAGAACCATGGCAACCCAGAAACTAGATCAAGTCATCTCATTGGCTAAGAGACGTGGCTTTGTCTTCCAAGCTGGAGAGATCTACGGAGGCTCACGCTCCGCATGGGATTACGGCCCTTTGGGTGTCGAGCTAAAAGAAAACATTAAGCGCCAATGGTGGCGCTCGATGGTTTCTGGTCGCGAAGATGTGGTTGGACTTGACTCCTCAATCATCCTTCCAAAGAAGGTTTGGGAAGCATCTGGCCACGTTGAGGCCTTCGTTGACCCGCTAATCGAGTGCACCAGCTGTAATAAGCGCTTCCGCCAGGACCACCTAGAAGAAGCATTCGAGGAAAAGAAGGGCCGCGCTCCAGCCTCGATGGCTGAGATTGCCTGCCCAAACTGCGGCAACAAGGACATCTGGACCGAGCCAAAGAGCTTCAATGGTCTTTTGAAGACCAGCCTCGGCCCTGTCGAAGACGAATCCGGCATGCACTACCTAAGGCCGGAAACCGCTCAGGGCATTTTCGTGAACTTCAACAACGTGCTGAACGCTGCGCGAATGAAGCCGCCATTTGGTATTGGGCAGATGGGTAAGAGTTTCCGCAACGAAATCACCCCTGGAAACTTCATCTTCCGCACCCGCGAGTTCGAGCAGATGGAGATGGAATTCTTCGTCAAGCCAGGTGAAGACGAGCAGTGGCACGACTACTGGATCAACGAGCGCTACAACTGGTATGTAAACCTCGGTATCAATCCGGACAACCTGCGCCTGTTTGATCACCCGAAGGAGAAGCTTTCGCACTACTCCAAGCGAACCGTGGACATCGAGTATCGCTTCGGCTTCCAGGGCAGCGAATTTGGTGAACTCGAGGGCGTCGCTAACCGAACTGACTTTGACCTAAAGACCCACTCTGAGCACTCGGGTGTTGACCTGAGCTACTTCGACCCAACCGAAGAGCGTCGTTGGACGCCTTATGTCATTGAGCCTGCTGCAGGACTGACCAGATCACTGATGGCATTTTTGGTTGACGCTTACACCGAAGACGAAGCGCCAAACACCAAGGGCGGCGTAGACGTTCGAACCGTCTTGCGCCTTGATTACCGTCTTGCTCCAGTGAAGGCCGCTATCTTGCCGCTTAGCCGCAACGATGAACTCAACCCAATAGCCAAGGACCTAGCTGGCGAGCTTCGAGCAATCTGGAATGTTGAATTTGATGACTCCGGTGCAATTGGTCGCAGATACCGTCGTCAAGACGAGATCGGCACCCCGTTTTGCATCACTGTTGACTTTGACACTCCAAACGATCAGTCGGTTACCATCCGTGAGCGCGACTCCATGGCTCAGGAGAGGGTTGCACTTTCCCAGGTTCGCAACTACATCTTCGAGAGAATAAACGGTTAGTTTGACTCTAAAGTACGGCAAGCATGAGATTGCCATACCGGTGGTTTTGGCCCCTATGGCGGGAATCACCAACACCGCGTATCGCAGGCTATGTCGTGAGTATGGCGGTGGACTGTTCGTCTCCGAGATGGTGACCTCAAGGGCTTTGGTTGAGCGCACACCGGAATCGATGAGACTTATCGGTCACCACGAGTCTGAGGACATCCGTTCAGTCCAGCTCTATGGTGTCGACCCAAAAACCATTGCTGACGCGGTAACCATGCTGGTGGCTGAGGATCGCGCTGACCACATCGATTTGAATTTTGGTTGCCCAGTACCGAAGGTCACACGCAAGGGCGGGGGAGCAGCTTTGCCATGGAAGTCGGACCTGTTCGACGCAATCGTGAAGGCAGCGGTTAGAGCTGCTGGAGATATTCCGGTCACCGTAAAGATGCGCAAAGGCATCGATTCGGATCACCTCACCTACCTCGATGCAGGCAAGGCCGCCAGGGATGCGGGTGTGGTTGCGGTTGCGCTGCACGGTCGAACCGCTGAGGAGTATTACTCCGGAATGGCTGATTGGGATGCCATCGCTCAGCTTCGCTCCGCGCTGCCCGATGTTCAAGTCTTAGGAAATGGCGACATATGGTCGGCCGAAGATGCTGTCCGAATGATGGAGCAAACCGGAGTTGACGGGATCGTGGTTGGTCGCGGTTGCCTTGGAAGACCTTGGCTATTTGCGGACTTGGAGAAGGCAATTGCTTTGTACCTTGCGGGAGACAAGAGCCCAAGCGTTGACATCGTTATGCCAAACCTTGGTGAGGTGGCCGATGCCTTTACTCGTCACGCCGAACTATTGGTTGAGTTTTTCGAAGATGAGGGACGTGCCTGCAGAGACATCCGTAAGCACGTTGCCTGGTACTTCAAGGGCTACTCCGTTGGCGGCGAATTTAGGGCTGCGTTAGCCCAGGTTGAATCACTTCAACACATGGCTGAGCTGCTGGGGGAGTTGGACCGTGAGATTCCATATCCTGGAGATGACGCCGAAGGACCTAGGGGTAGGCTCGGTTCCGTGAGGAGCTGCGCACTGCCGGAGAACTGGTTGCAATCCAGAGAACTCAGCGCATCGCACCGCTTGCAGTTGCAAGAAGCTGAACTTTCAGTTTCGGGGGGCTAATTGAAGCCTGTAACTCCACTTGAGCCCGGTTATGAAGATTTTGACCGTGAGCGCTTTATTGCCCAACCTAAGTCTTCGATGCTGCGTCGTGGTGAGTTCGCTAGGGATCGAGCACGTGTCTTGCATGCTGCAGCCTTTAGAAGGCTAAGCGCTAAGACTCAGGTGCTATCACCCTCTTCTGGAGATTTCGCCAGAACCCGACTGACGCACTCGCTTGAGGTTGCCCAGGTCGGTCGCGAACTGGCTTCCGTCTTGGGAATCGATCCTGACTTAGTAGATATGGCCTGCTTGGCACACGATCTCGGGCACCCACCTTTTGGCCACAATGGCGAATCCGCTTTGAATTTCTGGGCTGCCGATATCGGTGGCTTTGAAGGTAATGCGCAAACCTTCCGCATTCTCACCAGGCTAGAGCCGAAGATTTACGACGACCAGGGACGCTC
>JARXAN010000021.1 GCA_029865895.1 Actinomycetota bacterium | reverse complement strand
TGAGAGCACCTTGTCGACCTGAGCCATCAGGTGCTGATAGGCAGCTGGGTTAGTGATATCCAAGACGTGCTGATGACGACCCTCGGGTGGGACGCGGTCACCTACTTTGAGAATCCAGTCTGGGTGCGCTCGGTAAACATCGGAATCGGCGTTGAGCATCTCGCCCTCAAACCAAAGACCAAACTCCATGCCGCAGGCATGAACCTTTTCGATCAGCGGTCCAAGACCATTTGGCCATACATCTTTGGAAACCACCCAGTCGCCAAGACCCCTAAGGTCATTTCTGCGAGACCCAAACCAGCCATCGTCCAATACAAAACGTTCAACACCGATGCGCTGGGCAACCTCTGCCAGCTGCGAAAGCTTTTCTAGGTTGTGATCGAAGTAGACCGCCTCCCAAACATTCAGGGTGAGTGGCCTCGGGCGAATGTTCGTCGGGTGATTTGGTCTGGCGCGTAGCCACGAGTAAATCCGGTTGGTGGTGCCGTCGATGCCGGAAGCGGAATAGACCGCCGCAATCTCTGGAGATTCGAACTCTTCGCGTGGCTGAAGAATGACCTCGCCTGGCAACAGCAGCTCGCCGGCGGCGATAAAGGTCCTACCCGATTGCTGGCGCTCAATGATGTGCTTGGAGTTGCCGGAGAACATAATTCCCAAGCCCCAAACCTCACCGGTTTGATATCCGGCACCGGAGGTCATGGCGTACTGCATGATCGTGTAATCGTGCGAGCTTCTACCCTCGCGCTCCTCACGAACAAATAGACCAGGTTGAATCTCCCTGCGCTGCAGTTGGCGTTCGTCTACCCAGCGACCGGTGAAGTCCATCGACTCGGCCACCTGATCTGGAAGCGGCATAAAGACGTTCAGCTCGTTGAGGGTAAATGGTGCAGTGCCCAGGTTCAGGATGCTTTGGGTAACTCCCAGGACTCCAGAACCCAAGAAGCGATAGCGATTGGTGATCTCAAGACCGGCGTGATCATCCCGCCCGGTGATGGTTGCTTCGGTTGCGGTTTGCTCAACCCAAACAATCTCAAACTTTTGCGAAAAGCCTTTGCCGACTGCGTGGCCGAGTAGGGCTGGGTGACCGGTGTTGCCGCGGGAGTTTTCTCGCCAAATCGACTGATACATCGGATCGTCGAGTTCGGCGTGAGCCACCGGCTCCATCGCAGCCTTTGAGTAGCTTGCGATGTCTTTTATCTCTCCGAGAGCGCTCCCCCAGTGCACAATTTCTGCGGTGTCTTGGGAGAGGTCAATCAACAGCGACACACCCGCTTGGGTGAGGTGAACGAAATCCGGTTTGTCCAATGCTGCATCCCTAGATCGAATGGTTTCTCAAGAACAATCCTGAGGTATCCGCTGCTTGATTTAGGTCAAGACTATTAGCGATTCGAACTAATTCGAAGCGAAAACGACAAAAGTAATCAGAGCGTTAGTAAAAAATCGTTCAAAATCGCAATTGCTTCAGTAATCTTTATGGCTATCAAGAAAGGCTCGTCATGTTAGCTGCCCAGCGCAAAGCCCGCATCCTCGAAGAGGTTGCACTCGCTGGCGCTATTCGCATCGGCGATCTTGCCGAAAAGCTAAAGGTTTCTGAGGTCACCATTCGCCGCGACGTCGAGGCGTTGGCCGCCTCCGGCATGGTGGACAAGGTTCACGGTGGCGTTACCTCTAACTCACTGAGCTCAACCCTGGAGCCAACCTTTGACTCCACCAGCCAAAAAGAGCAATCGGCCAAAGACGGTATTGCGAGATTGGCTTTCGAGTTGGTTCGTCCCGGGATGGCAATTGCCCTTATGGGCGGCAGCAGCGTCTACGCGCTAGCGAAATTGTTGAAGGATTCCCCGAGCATCACCATTGTGACCAACTCGGTTCCGGTCTCCGACCTTTTTGCTCAGAACCCGAGAGCGGACCAGACCGTGGTCCTGACCGGTGGAGTGAGAACCCCGACCGACTCACTGGTTGGAAACATCACCGCTGAGGTCTTCTCTCGCTTCAACCTAGATTTGGTTTTCATGGGCACCCGCGGCATGGATAGCGAATTCGGTTTCTCATCTCCAAACCTTGTTGAGTCTGAAACCAACCGTGAGGTATTGCGTCGCAGTCAAAAGTGCGTGGTGCTGGCCGACCACACCAAGTGGGGTGTGCGTGGCTTCTCCTCATTTGCGAGTTTCGAGCAGGCTGACATTGTGATTACCGATTCCAAGTTGCCGAAGGTAGCTCTTACTCGCCTAAGTGAGCAGGTTAAGGACGTTCGAGTAGCTCAAATTCGCTAGCGATTGAGATTTAGCGAGAGCAGATAGCTACCGATTGGTTTTCCAAATCGAGTGCCAACCTTTGCCAGGTGCCCCTGCTCCAGAAAACCCAGTTTGGTGTGGAGCCTGATCGAGGCATCTGCACCGCGATCGGCGATCACCGCAATCACTTCTTTGACTCCTTGGGCTTTGCAGCGGGAAATCAATTCGGTGAGCAGCAGAGTTCCTAATCGCTTTCCGGTGGCCGGCGCCGATAGGTAAATCGAGTTTTCGACAATCTTTAGGTAACCGCTGCGCTGTCTCCAAGGGGCGACATAGGCAAAGCCAATGACCTCGATATCGCCGCGAACCAGGACCAAAAAAGGCAAGTCAAATTTGGCAAGCATCGCCAGTTTCTCTTGCCAGTGGGCTAGATCAAGTGGCTTGTCATCGAAGGTGACCACGGTGTTGCGAATGAAGTAGTTGTAGAGGTCCTTGATTGCCGGCAGGTCTTCGAATTTGGCGTCTCGAATGCTCACCGGACGCTCGGGTTCCGCACCGCGCTGCTTTAGCTTGCGGACCATCCGCCAGCGGGTTTCGGAATCCACCACCTAAGCGCTCCAATCGATCGGACTGAGTCCCAACTCTACGAGCGCATTGTTACAGCGAGAAAACGGGCGCGATCCGAAAAAGCCTCGGTAGCTCGAAAGTGGCGAGGGGTGCGGCGAGGAGATGATGGTGGCCTGGGACAAAACCGCAGCCAGTTCCATCGCTCGCTGCCCCCACAAGATTGCAACCAGCTGTGGGCCGAGAGCCTCTTGCAGACTCTTTACCGCCGCTGTGGTGAATTCAGCCCAACCTAGATCTAGGTGCCCGGCGGAGTTATTTGCCTGCGTGGTGAGGTGACGATTAAGAAGCATCACACCGCGCTTAGACCAGGGGGCAATATCTCCGGTCTTCACCTGCTGCTCACCAAGATCACTGCGCAGTTCCTTGAAGATATTGCTCAGGGTAGGCGGCAGTGGTTTGGTGCCCTCGGGAACCGCAAAGCTGAGCCCAACGGCATGTTCAGGATTTGGGTATGGGTCTTGACCAACAATCAGTACTCGGTAGTCGGTGGGAGGAAGTCGAAATGCCCGCAGGATGTTCTCGGTGCTGGGGATAGAGCTTGGGTCGGCTAAGACTCGCTGTTCGATTTGTGCCAGCAATTCAAGTTGATCCGCGAGAAGTTCTCGCCAGATTGGATGAAGTTGCTTTGCGAACATTCCTCCATAGTAAAAGTGCAAAGATGGTAACGGATACAAAAAGGAGCAATGATGCCAAGTCCCGTTGAGCTGCTGCAAGAAGCCAGTAAGTACAAAGACACCCTTACCGAGATTCGACGCGATCTGCATCAGATTCCAGAGTTTGCCCTTAGGTTGCCAAAGACCCAGGAACGTATCCTGCAGTCAATTCACGGGCTCGGTGAGATCCACCTCGGCAAAGACCTCAACTCCATTGGCTTGGTGATTCGTGGCGGCAAGCCAGGTCCAACCGTCCTGTTGCGCGCAGATATGGATGCGCTTTCGGTCAAAGAAGAAACCGGTTTGGATTACGCATCCACCAACGGCTTTATGCACGCCTGTGGTCACGACCTGCACATGGCGGCTGCCATTGGAGCAGCCCACCTTTTGGCAACTCACAAGGCGGAGCTTTCGGGCAACGTAGTGATCTGGTTCCAGCCCGGTGAAGAGGGCCACCACGGCGCCGATGTCATGATCGAAGAAGGCTTCTTGGAGCTCACCGGAGATAGACCAATTGCGGCATATGGACTGCACGTTTTCACCGCAATGCCTCTTGGTGCGATTGCCTGTAAAGCTGGCCCACTCATGGCGAGCGCCGGCGATTTGCACGTAACCTTCCACGGATCCGGCGGTCACGGCTCGATGCCATGGCTATCCAAGGATCCGGTCACCCCAATGATCGAGGCCATCTCGGCGCTGCAGAGCATGCTAAACAAGCGCTTTGACCAGTTTGACCCGGTGATCCTAAATGTCGGCTGGATTCGTGCCGGCGACGATGCCACCACCAATGTGATTGCCGACAGCGCAAGCTTTGGTGCGACGGTGAGAACCTTCTCCGCGAAGAACACCGAGCTGCTGCACGAGCTTGCCCCGAAGTTGATTCACTCAATCGCCGAAGGCTTTGGCCTCACCGCCACCGTGGAATTTGGTCGCGCCACCAAGGTGCTTATGAACGACTCGGCCGCGGTTTCCCGTGTCGAGAAGGTTTCAAAGGCACTGGTTGGAGAGCAGGGCTACATCCCACTCCAGGTGCCGATGGCCGGTGGCGAAGACTTTGCCTCCATCGTGCATGAGGTGCCGGGCGCATTTGTCTTTGTTGGTGCTTGCCCCCCGGAAATCAACTTCGAAACCGCGCCTACCAACCACAGCGCGAAGGCGATGTTTGATGACTCGGTATTGCCACTTTGCGCCAGTATTTTGGCTGGATTGGCGTTTGATCACCTCGGGTAAAGTTACTTCTAGTTACACCCCTGGTTGCCCAGAGTCGTGCAATCGTCCATAGTTTGATTACCAACCAAAACTTATAAGGATTTCACGATGTCAGATGCAGCTTCCTGGGGATTTGAGACCATTCAAATCCACGCCGGTGCAACCCCGGATCCAGCCACCAACGCTCGCGCGGTTCCGATCTACAAGACCACCGCATACACCTTCAATTCAGCCGAGCACGCTCGCAAGCTATTCGGGCTGGCAGAGTTTGGAAACATCTACACCCGCATCATGAACCCAACCCAGGATGTTGCCGAGAAGCGCATTGCTGCCCTCGAGGGTGGCACCGCGGCACTGCTACTTTCCTCTGGTCAGGCAGCCGAGACCATCGCGATCTTGAACATTGCTCAGGCCGGAGACCACATCGTCTCTTCCTCCACCCTGTATGGCGGCACCTACAACCTTTTCAAGTACACCCTTGCCAAGCTTGGCATCGAGGTCACCTTCGTTGAGGATCAGGACGATGCCGCCGAGTGGCAGGCAGCGGTTCGTCCAAACACCAAGTTGTTCTTTGCGGAGACCATTGGAAACCCAAAGGTTTCGATTCTGGATATTCGCAAGGTGGCAGATGTTGCTCACGCCAACGGCGTTCCACTGATCGTGGACAACACCGTTGCAACACCTTTTTTGATCAAGCCTTTTGAGCACGGTGCAGACATCGTGGTTCACTCCGCAACCAAGTTCCTAGGCGGTCACGGCACCGTGGTCGCCGGAGCGATTGTTGACGGCGGTAAGTTCGAATGGTCGCTGTCAGACAAGTTCCCAGGCCTCACCGAGCCAGACCCTAGCTACCACGGAGTCGTCTACACCCAAGCGCTTGGAGATGGCATTGCCTACATCATCAAGGCTCGCGTGCAGCTACTTCGCGACATTGGTGCCGCAGTCTCCCCAGACACCGCGTTCTCGTTGATTCAGGGCATCGAAACCCTGAGCCTTCGCATGGAGCGCCACGTCGAGAACGCCGGCAAGGTGGCTCAGTGGCTCGAGCAGCACCCGCAGGTATCCAGCGTGAACTACGCGGGTCTAGCCTCTTCGCCATACAACAAGGCGCAGCAGACTTACGCCCCAAAGGGTGCCGGTGCAATCGTCTCCTTCGAGATCGTCGGAGGCGTCGAGGCCGGCATCAAGTTCGTGGATGCGCTGGAACTGTTTAGCCACGTTGCAAACATCGGAGATGTTCGCTCCTTGGTAATCCACCCAGCTTCGACCACTCACTCTCAGCTGAGCGAAAAGGACCTAGCCACCACCGGTGTGACCCCTGGATTGGTTCGCCTGTCGATTGGACTTGAGACCTATGAGGATCTAGTTGCTGATCTTCAGAAGGGATTTGCCGCGGCAAAATAATGGACTTCCAGATCTCTGAAGACTCTGCTCCCTCGGAATTCATCTCCGAGGAGCAGCGTCGTCAGCTGGTCGGAAGACCACCGGCAACCGGAGCGTGGTTAGCAGGAGATGCGCTCGGAGATCGAAAGTTCACCGAGGTATTTGACGTGAGCCTAGAGTCCGGAACTGTGCTTTCCAAGGCTCGCCTGGCTTATGAGAGCTGGGGTGAGCTAAATGAAGACCGCACCAATGCCATCCTGGTTCTGCACGCCCTAACCGGAGATAGCCACACCGTGGGCAACTCCTCTAAAGCTCATCCAACCGCCGGCTGGTGGAATGGCATCATCGGGCCGGGGCTTCCGCTTGACACCGACAAGTTTTTTGTACTCACCCCCAATGTGTTGGGAGGTTGCCAAGGTTCCACCGGACCTTCTTCGCTGAATAGTCGCGGCAATGAATACGGTTCAAACTTTCCGCAGCTAACAATTCGCGACCAGGCAAAGGCATTTGTCGAACTCGCCAGCCAGCTGGAAATCGAAAAGTGGTTTGCCATCGTGGGTGGTTCGATGGCTGGCATGCACGCTCTTGAGATGGTTATCGACAACCCTGCGGTGACTCAGCGTCTAGCGATCCTGGCGGCACCGCCATATTCAACTGCGGACCAGATCGCATTGAATACCGTGCAGCTGGAAGCGATTCGCTCAGACCACAACTTTGCAGAGGGCAACTACTACGGCGCAAAGCCAGGCTTTGGGCCGCACAAGGGTCTCGCGCTTGCTCGACGCATGGCACTTTTGAACTACCGCTCCCCCGAGGAACTAAACGAGCGTTTTGGTCGCAGCTGGCAATCCAAGGTCAGCCCGCTGACGGAAAACGGCAAGTATGCGGTTGAGAGCTACCTGGATTTCCACGGCAATAAGTTCGTTCGTCGCTTCGATGCCAACAGCTATATCACGCTGGTGTCAGCCATGAACTCGCACGACATCGGCCGCGGACGCGAATCGGTGGAGGCGGCTCTGGGCCGAATCAACTGTCCGGCACTGGTTTTAGGAATCGATTCCGATCGCCTGTTCCCAATTGCCGGGCAGGAACTGATCGCAAAGCACATCTCCGGCGAACTTTACGGTGGCGAGCTACAGGTGATTCAGAGTGAATTTGGTCACGATGGCTTCCTGATCGAAATCGAGGAAGTCGGCCAAAGGCTTGCTGGTCTCCTAGCCCTCTAGGCTATGAGCGTGAATCTACTGCGCTCAAAAATTGCCGTTTGCTTCTTCTTCCTATCCGGAGGCTCAGCGCTTGCCCTATGGGCTGTGCATATCCCGCTGATTCAAGAGACTGTAGGCATCAGCTACACCACTCTCGGCTTGCTCTTGATGCTCTCGGGCATCGGCGGCTATGGGGCTATGCAATTCTCCGGCTGGATGATTGACCACGTTGGAGCTAAGACTTCAACCCGCATCGGTGGCGTGGTGGTTGGTCTTTCGCTATTGGGGCCGGCATTTTCAACCGACCCCTGGATGCTCGGGCTATCGATTATGGGTATCGGTTTTGGTCTTGCCGGAATTGACGTTCCGATGAACGCTGCCGCGCTGCAGGTTGAAAAGGCCAACAAAAAAGCAATCTTCACCTTCTTCCACCTGTTCTGGTCGGTCGGAGGTTTGCTTGGTGCTGGAGTTGGTTTTGCCACCATCGCGGCAGGATTTGTTCAATCCCAGACCCTGCCGGTTTACGGTGCACTTTTGTCTGTGATTGGTTTCTTTATCGCAAGCTGGCTACTACCTGATGAGCCGGTTGCCACCACCGATGACAAGGTAGCTAACAGGGCGGCCAGTAAGTCGAACCGCCGAGTGCTTGGCTTTGTGATTTTGGCTGGCCTGATGGCGGCATCCGGTGCAATCATCGAGGGTGTTGCTCAAGACTGGTCGGCGCTTTATCTAAAGGACATCCAGGGTGCATCGGTTGCCCTTGCGGCTTGGGGCTTGGCGGCCTTCAACATTGGAATGATCATCGGTCGAATCTTTATCGACCGAATCGTCGAGGTGCGCGGCCGAGGCTTCGTGATTCGCTGGGGATCACTGTTTAGCGCCATTGCTATCGGGCTCCAGGCCATTGCTCCTAACTTTGAGGTTTCGTTGTTCTTCTGGTTCCTACTCGGATTGGGAATCTCCGGCGTTGTGCCACAGCTGTTTGCCGAAGCCGGTGAAATTGGTGAGGCAACGCACTCCGGTAGAAACATGGCAAAGGTTGTCGGCATCACCTACATAGGTGGGCTAGCTGGACCATCGATCATTGGACTGCTAACTCACTCACTGCCGCTAGATGTCGCAATCGGCTGGGGCAGCGTGCTGGGTATCTTTATTGTTCTCAGCTACTCACAACTTCAGAAACTACCTAAATGAGCAAACTTTTTACCCCGATACAGATCCGCGACCTGACCGTAAAGAATCGGTTGTGGGTGTCTCCGATGTGCATGTACTCCTGCGAGAACCAAGATGGCGTGGTTGGTGATTTTCACCTGGTTCACCTGGGTGCTCGAGCACTCGGTGGTGCAGGGCTGGTTATGGCAGAGGCTTCCGGAGTAAATGCCGAGGGTCGCATCACACCTTGGTGCCCAGGTATCTGGTCTGATGAACAGGCTAAAGCCTGGCTTGCGGTAAACAACTTTATTCACGAGCAGGGAGCTGCAACCGCAATCCAGTTAGCTCACGCCGGCAGAAAAGCCAGCACCTACCGCATGCAGTCTGGTTCAGGTTCGATACCGCTGGATCAAGGTGGTTGGCAAACATACTCGGCAACCAATGAGGCCTTCACCGGCTACGCCGCCCCACGAATGCTGGACACAAGTGAGATTCCAGGTCTGGTTCAGGACTTTGTTTTGTCAGCCAAGAAGGCAGTTGATGCCGGTTTTGATGCTCTTGAAATCCATGCGGCTCACGGCTACCTGCTGCACCAGTTCCTCAGCCCGCTGAGTAACCAGCGCCAAGATCAATACGGCGGCAGCTTAGAAAATCGCGGACGCTTTCTTCTAGAGATCGTCGAGCAAGTTCGCTCAGCCATCGGCGCGGGCATTCCCCTAATGGTTCGCTTTAGCGCGACTGACTACGTGGAGGGTGGCTGGGATCAGCAGCAGACCAACCAGGTTGCTCGTTGGGCAAGCGAGCTCGGAGCTGACCTGTTTGATATCTCCTCCGGCGGCATCGTCGCTGGCGTGAAGATTCCGATCGGCCCCGGCTACCAGGTGAACCTTGCCGAGTCGGTGGGTGTGTCGACGGGCAGTGATGTGGCAGCGGTTGGTCAGATAACCAACGCTTTGCAAGCCGAGGAAATCCTGCAGCGTGGCGATGTTGATGTGATCATGGTGGGTCGCGAGTTTCTCCGCGATCCATTCATGGGCCTAAGGGCAGCGCATGAACTTGGTGAAGAGATTAGCTGGCCGGTTCAGTACGAGCGCGGTAGGTGGCCTAACGCCTAGTGGCGTCGTCAATCTCACCGACAAGTTCCTCGATGATGTCCTCTAGGAACAGACACCCAACCACAGTTCCATCGGCCGAGAAGCTTCTGGCGATGTGTGCACCCGAGCGTCGCATCTGAGCCAAAGCATCCTCAAGTTCCGCGGTTTGTGGCACCGAAATCATTGGACGCAATCGCTTAGCAGGCAGCTTTTGCGCCATGTCTTCCTCGGTGGCAGCCAGGGCATCTTTGATGTGCCAGTAACCAACGATGTCGCCGGCACTACCGAGCACCGGATATCTCGAGAATCCGTGCTCGCCGACCGCAAGCTGGAGGTCCCTGGCGGTTGAATCGGTTCGGAGGGAAATCAGCTGATCGACAGGAACTGCGACATCGATCACCTTTTTCTCGGTGAACTCGAAAGCCTTGAGGATGGTGCCGGAATCATCTTCCAAAGTTCCATGGCGAGCAGACTCATTGACAATGTTTTCCACCTCTTCGAGGGTGTAGGCATTGTCCGCCTCATTCCTCGGAGTGAATCGGAAGATTCTAAGAATCACGTTAGAAACAGCGTTCATGCTTACAACGATTGGGCTAACCAGCTTGGCCACAAAGTAAAGCATCGGAGCCAAAACCAAGGCTGCTCGGTCAGGGATCGAAATCGCGATGTTCTTGGGCAACATCTCACCCAGCACCACGTGCAGATAGGTGACCAACAGAAGTGCAATCGTGAAGGAGATGACGTAGGTCAGTTCGTAAGGAATGCCGATTGCCTTGAGCGGAATCTCCAGCAGGTGGTGGATCGAAGGCTCTGCGATCAACAGAATCAAGAGTGAGGAAACGGTAATTCCAAGCTGCGCTGTGGCGAGCATGAGGGAAACCTTCTCCATGGCACGCAAGGTGATCTTGGCGGCAGCATTACCGGCTTCGGCCTTTGGCTCAATCTGAGCACGACGTGCAGAAATAACCGCAAACTCGCTACCAACAAAGAAGGCGTTAGAAGCCAAAAGCACAACCAGCCAAACTAGTCCCAGAAGATCGTTATTCATCTTCCACCTCGATTGGCTCAAATCTCACGCGGTCCACACGTCTGCCATCCATGCGGGTCACGGTTAGGAACCCGGCAGGAATCTTTACCTGGTCGCCCGCCTCTGGAATCTTCTCCAGCTCGCTCATGATGAATCCAGAAACCGTGTCGTAGTCCTCGTCTTCGGCAATCGCGAGTCCGTACTCCCTGAGTTCGGCAGGCCTTAGCAGTCCCGAGAACGCCAGTGAGCCATTCGAGAACTTGGTTACCGAACTGCGAGCTTTATCGTGCTCGTCGTCTAGGTCACCAACCAGCTCCTCGATCGCATCTTCAAGGGTCACAATGCCGGCGGTGCCGCCGTACTCATCGATCACAACGCCAAACTGCAGTCCCTTGCCTCGCAGCTGCAGAATCAGGGCATCCAGCGGCATGGTTTCAGGAACCCTGAGAGGTTCAACCATCAAAGCGCTAACAGGAACCTGTGCTCTGCGATCAAGCGGGATGGTGATGGCACGCTTGAGGTGAACAACACCAACAATGTCGTCCTCATCTTCGCCCGATACCGGGAAACGCGAGTGACCAGTGGAGCGAGCCAGCTCAATAAGGTCAGCCGCACTTTCGTCTCGCGAGAGCGAATACATCTTTGGTCTAGGCGTCATGACGTCGTTGGCGTTTAGCGATGACAGTGAAATTGTCTTTTCCAAAAGCTGCGCGGTGTCTTGCTCAAGGGACCCGAGGTGAACACTTCTTCTTAGGAGGGAAGATAGTTCCTCTGGACTTCTAGCTGAGGAGAGCTCTTCCTTGGGTTCAATGCCAAAGCGACGCACCAACCAGTTTCCGTTGGAGTTCAAAAAGTGAATCAGTGGGCCAAACACCCAGGTGAAGGCAACCTGGAAGCCAACCACCAGCTTGAGGATTTTGACAGGCTCGCTCAATGCCATGTTCTTCGGAACCAGCTCACCGATTAGGAAGCTAAACGCGGTAGCGATGACCATCGCGATTGCGATTCCAACCGGCTGCAGCAGGTTTTCGGGAACCCCGAGGTCAAGTAGTCCCGGTCCGAGCATTCTGGTCAGCGCAGGCTCGGCGACATATCCCGTAAGCAGAGTGGTCAAGGTAATGCCGAGTTGGGCGGCAGAGAGGTGAGTTGAGGTTTTAATGACCGCCTTGATTGGCAGGTCTAGGCCTTTTTTGCCGGAGTCACGCATGGCTTCAAGCTCAATGCGCTCAACGTTGATGAGGGAGAATTCGCTGGCTACAAACAATCCCGTGCCGATAGTCAGCAATACGCCAATGGCGAGTAACAGGTAATCGGACATCTACCGATCCTGCTTGGGGCTGCGTTTACTGGGCTCCATATTCATAAAACACTATAGCTTGCTTCACGGGTAGACTAGGGAGCGGTTTTAAAGGATTCGTTCAAAGGGGCACCCTTGTCGTCAACCGACAATCACTCATCAGACGCAGATTTTGGCGCAAATGAATGGCTAGTTGCAGAAATGTACGGTCAGTGGCTCCAGAACCCGGACTCAGTTGACCGGTCTTGGTGGCCAATCCTCGAGCGCTACCAGCTCACTCAGCAGCCAGGCAGTGCTCCAGCGGCATCCGCAGCACCAGCCGCTGCGATTCCAGACTCCGCTCCAGTGGCAAGCTACGACAGCGCCGCTCCAGTCACCGAGGCAATCACCGTTCCAATCGCCAAGGCCAGCCAAACCGGCGCAATTAATGCACCCGTACCTGCAAACCTTCCAGCCGCGACCGGAGCTATCTCACTGGTTGAAGGTGAGGACGATGACCAGCCTGAGGTAAATGTGCTTCGCGGTATGGCGAAGACTTTGGCGACCAACATGGACGCATCGCTATCGATCCCAACCGCAACCAGCGTTCGCCAGGTTGCCGCAAAGCTTTTGATCGACAACCGCATTGTCATCAACTCACACCTAAAGCGCACCAGAGGTGGCAAGGTCTCGTTCACCCACCTAATTGGTTATGCGGTGGTGCAGGCGCTCAAGGAGTTCCCAAGCCAGAACGTCTTCTACGACGAGGTTGAGGGAAAGCCTGCAGCTATTACGCCGGCGAATATCAACTTTGGTCTAGCAATTGACATCCCAAAGCCAGATGGCACCCGCGCGCTATTGGTGCCAAACATCAAGCGCGCTCAGCGCTTAAACTTTGCTGAGTTCTTGGTTGCCTACGAGGAGCTAGTCAAGAAGGCTCGAGACAACAAGCTCACCGCAGAGGACTTTGCTGGCACCACCATTTCGCTAACTAACCCGGGCGGTATCGGCACCGTGCACTCAGTGCCTCGCCTAACCCGCGGCCAGGGCTGCATCGTTGGCGTTGGCGCATTGGACTACCCAGCCCAGTTCCAGGGCATGGCCGAAGAGATGCTTGCCGAGCAGGGTATTGGCAAGATCTTGACCCTGACCTCCACCTACGACCACCGGGTAATCCAGGGTGCAGGTAGCGGCGAGTTCCTCAAGATCATCAACGAGATGCTTCTGGGCGAGCGTGGTTTCTACGACCAAATTTTTGCTGACCTGCGAGTTCCTTACACCCCGGTGGTGTGGGCGAGCGACTTCCACTGGGACCTTGCCGATGAGAATGGCAAGAACACTCGCATTCAGGAGTACATCAACGCCTTCCGCGTTCGCGGTCACCTGATTGCAGATATCGACCCGCTTGAGTACCAGCAGCGCTGGCACCCAGATTTGGACATTCGCTCCTACGGTCTAAGCCTTTGGGACCTTGATCGCACCTTCAAGACCGGTGGTTTTGGTGGTCGCACCAAGGCCAAGTTCCGCAACATGCTCGGCATCCTGCGCGACAGCTACTGCCGCACCGTTGGTGTTGAGTACATGCACATCCAGGACCCGACCGAGCGCAGCTGGTTCCAGGAGAAGCTGGAGCGTCCATACCAGAAGCCAACCAAGGAAGAGCAGTTCAGGGTTCTGAACAAGCTAAACGAGGCTGAGGCTTTCGAGACCTTCCTGCAGACCAAGTTCGTTGGCCAGAAGCGCTTCTCGCTCGAGGGCGGAGAATCACTAATCCCGTCGTTGGACGAGATCCTGCAGCAGGCAGCTCACGCCGGCATGAGTGAGGTTGCCATTGGTATGGCACACCGCGGTCGCCTAAACGTGCTCACCAACATCGCTGGCAAGACCTACGGTCAGGTATTCCGAGAGTTCGAGGGATCTACCGACACCAAGAGCGTTCAGGGTTCCGGTGACGTGAAGTACCACATGGGCACCGAGGGTGTTGCATCCTTCAGCGACGGAACTTCGGTCAAGGTTTCGCTTGCCGCTAACCCTTCCCACCTTGAGGCGGTAAACCCTGTTCTCGAGGGAATCGTTCGCGCTAAGCAGGATGCCCTAGGAAACCCAGAAAACTTCCCAGTGCTTCCGGTGCTAATCCACGGTGATGCTGCCTTTATTGGTCAGGGAGTAGTTCCAGAGACCATGCAGATGAGCCAGCTTGAGGGTTACAAGGTCGGTGGCACCATCCACATCGTGGTGAACAACCAGGTTGGATTCACCACCTTGCCAAAGGACTCCAGAACCTCTGTTTACTCAACCGATGTTGCAAAGGCGATCCAAGCTCCTATCTTCCACGTCAACGGCGACGACCCAGAGGCAGTGGTTCGAGTATCGAAGTTGGCATTCGAATACCGCCAGGAATTCAAGAAGGACGTAGTAATCGACATCGTTTGCTACCGTCGCCGCGGTCACAACGAAGGCGACGACCCTTCGATGACCCAGCCGCTGATGTACAACCTGATTGAGCACAAGCGCAGCGTTCGAACCCTCTACATGGAGAACCTAATCGGACGAGGCGACATCACTCAGGAAGAGTTTGAGGCCGCAAACCTTGCCTTCCAGCAGAGCCTGGAGCAGGCCTTCATCGATGTTCACGAAGCGATGAGCCAGCCGGTTGAGCTGCGCGAGCGCCCAGTGGGCATCGGAACCACCGCGAGCGAGAAGCAGGAACTGGTCCGCCCAACTGCCATCGCCAAGGAAATGGTTGAGGCCATCGGTAATGCTCACGCCAACCAGCCGGAAGGCTTCAGCGTTCACCCCAAGCTTGCACAGCTATTGCAGAAGCGCCACGAGATGAGCCGCGAGGGCGGCATCGACTGGGGCTTTGGAGAGCTTTTGGCCTTTGGATCGCTACTGGTTGAGGGTGTCAACGTGCGCCTTTCGGGCCAGGATGCTCGTCGCGGAACCTTCGTGCAGCGTCACGCCTCTTTCCACGACCGTCTAACCGGCCAGGAGTGGATGCCACTGCAGTACATCTCGGAGCAGCAGGCTCGTTTCCAGGTCTACAACTCGCTATTGAGCGAGTACGCGGTGATGGGCTTTGAGTACGGTTACTCGGTCGAAGATCCAAACACGCTAACCCTTTGGGAAGCACAGTTCGGAGACTTCGTAAACGGTGCCCAGACCGTGGTTGACGAGTTCATCTCATCCGCTGAGCAGAAGTGGAACCAGTTCTCCTCATTGGTACTGCTTTTGCCTCACGGTTACGAGGGCCAGGGTCCGGACCACTCCTCCGCGCGAATCGAGCGTTTCTTGCAGCTGTGTGCTGAGAACAACATGACCGTTGCTCAGCCATCCACCCCAGCATCGCACTTCCACCTGCTGAGGCGTCAGGCCTTCACCTCGCCAAAGCGTCCACTGGTGGTCTTTGCTCCAAAGTCGATGCTTCGCCTAAAGGCGGCATCATCTGCGGTTGAGGACTTCACCTCAGGTAGCTTCCGTCCAGTAATCAACGACGAACAGAACTTGGATGCTTCCAAGGTCACCAAGGTGCTGTTCTGCTCGGGCAAGATCTACTGGGACCTTTTGGCAGAGAGCCAGAAGCGCGGAGATGGTCAAACCGCCATCGTTCGCGTCGAGCAGCTCTACCCGACCCCGGTTGCAGAAATGCAGGCGGCCATCGCCCAGTTCCCGAACGCAGAACTGCGTTGGGTGCAGGATGAGCCGCTAAACCAGGGTCCTTGGACCTACATGGGTCTGTTCATGCCTAAGTACGGAATCAACTTCACCCCGGTTGCAAGACCTGCTTCGGCATCTCCTGCATCTGGATCGGCCAAGCGTCACGCGGCTGAGCAAGCGGATCTAATCCAGCGAGCATTCCAGGGCTGATGCGCTCACTAAGGGTTGTCGTTCTCGGTGATGAGTTACTCACCGCGTCTGGCGACCCCAAGGGACTTGGCTGGTTAGGTCGAGTTCAGGCCAGATTGCCTCAGGGCGAGGATGTTGCATTCTTCCCACTGGCAATGGTTGGTGAGACCACCTCGGAGCTTTTAGAGCGTTGGAGAAGCGAGGCTATGCCGCGCTTTACCCCACAAACCGAGAACTACCTGGTTTTAGCTCTTGGCGCACAGGACGTGAAGGCTCAGGTCACCATTTCGCGCTCCAGGTTGAATTTGGCATCGCTTTTGGACGATGCGCTCCGCGAGGGTGTGAAGGTTTTTGTTGTCGGGCCAACCCCAACCGGAGATCCGGAAACCGATCACGAGATCGAGCACCTGTCCGCTGGTTTTGAGGACGTAGTTAGAAGACGTCAGATTTCGTATGTGGATTGCTTCAAGCCGTTGCGCGAGCACGATGGCTGGCAGCAGGAGACCAGTGCACACCCCAGGGGCCTACCTGGACAGGTTGGCTACGGTTTGGTGGCTTGGTTGGTGCTAAATCGGGGTTGGTTCGAGTGGCTGGGTCTTACCGAGCCGCAAGATCAGTCGTGATCTTGAACTTCGCGTAGTCGCTGCATAACGCGCTTTGCCAGCTCTTCGGCTGGAGCCTCGTCGCAGGAACGCTGTATTACCTGGTTGAAAACAATCTCAATGTCATAGTGCTCTTCGCACGAATCACAGTTCGCAAGGTGGGCGGTAATGTCCTCTTGCTGCTCGGTTTGCATCGACGCGTGTAGGAACTCGTGCACGCTGCGCTTTACTTCTTCGCAGTCAACCTGCTTCACTATTCCTCCTCTACGACTCGATAGCCTTCTTGCTTTGCATAATCAGATAACAAAGTTTTCAGCATTTTCTTCCCGCGATGCAATCTGGACATTACGGTTCCCACCGGAGTGTCCATAACTTCGGCTATTTCGGCGTATGGAAGACCCTCTACAACCGCGTAATAAACCACCATTCTGAACTCGTCAGGAATCTGATCTAGTGCATCGCGAATGATTGTAGACGGAAGATTATCCATCGCCACGGCTTCTGCGCTGCGCGTGTTGGAGGTGGTTAGCGACTCCCCCATGCCAACTTGCCAGTCCTCTAGATCATCCAGCGCGGTCTTGGCTTGATCCTTGGCGCGCTTGTTGTAGAGGTTGATGTGGGTGTTGGTCATAATTCTGAAAAGCCAGGCTTTTAGGTTTGTGCCCTGCTCAAATTTTCCCCAGGCGGCATAGGCCTTAGCAAAAGTCTCCTGAACCAAATCCTCCGCATCGCTTGGGTTACGGGTCCAGCGCAGTGCAGCACCGTAGAGCTGTGGCATCAGTGGAAGGGCTTGTGTTTCAAACGAGATAAGTTTCTCGGACTTGGGCTTTTGCATCACTTGCGAGTCTATTGGTCTTTTAGATTGTGGCAAGGACAAAGCAGGCACCAATAGTTTCAATCCGGAAACGCTCACCTGAACAGTTGGGAAAGGCGGGATTGGCTCAGATTGGGTATCTTTGACCTAATGACTTCTTTGCACCCGTTCTGGCCAGCCCCTA
>JARXAN010000068.1 GCA_029865895.1 Actinomycetota bacterium | reverse complement strand
ACTTCAACACATGGCTGAGCTGCTGGGGGAGTTGGACCGTGAGATTCCATATCCTGGAGATGACGCCGAAGGACCTAGGGGTAGGCTCGGTTCCGTGAAGAGCTGCGCACTGCCCGAGAACTGGCTGCAATCCAGAGAACTTAGTGCTCCGCACCGTTTGCAGCTGCAAGAGGCCGAACTTTCAGTTTCGGGGGGCTAATTGAAGCCAGTGACTCCTATAGAGCCCGGGTATGAAGATTTTGACCGCGAGCGCTTCATTGCCCAACCTAAATCTTCGATGCTCCGCCGTGGCGAGTTCGCCAGGGACAGAGCGCGAGTGCTGCATGCGGCGGCCTTTAGAAGGCTAAGTGCTAAAACTCAGGTGCTGTCACCCTCATCAGGAGATTTTGCGAGAACCCGATTGACGCACTCCCTTGAGGTTGCGCAGGTTGGCCGCGAGCTGGCCTCTGTCTTGGGTGTCGATCCGGATTTGGTTGACATGGCTTGCCTGGCACACGATCTGGGGCACCCACCTTTTGGCCACAATGGCGAATCCGCTTTGAATTTCTGGGCTGCCGATATCGGTGGCTTTGAAGGTAATGCGCAAACCTTCCGCATTCTCACCAGGCTAGAGCCGAAGATTTACGACGACCAGGGACGCTCCCGCGGTCTAAACCTAACCAGGGCCTCTTTGGATGCCGCAACCAAATACCCTTGGCGGCTATCTCAGGCGCAGGACTTTGGGAACTCGGTGAAGTTCGGCGCTTACGAAGATGACCTTGAGGTCTTTCACTGGATGCGCCACGGAGCTCCCGAGGGGGCCAAGTGCGTTGAAGCCCAGATCATGGATTTTGCAGATGATGTTGCCTATTCCGTGCATGACTTTGAGGATGCGGTGGTTGAGGGTTTTATTGACCCGGCTGTCATTTCCGACCCACAATCCAGAGCTCAGCTGATCGAAGAGGTTGCTAAATGGTCGGATGGAATGTTGGCCAAGGTTCAACTCGAAGAGGCTTTTGACTTGCTCCAGGAGAGCCACTACTGGCTCTACAGCTTCGACGGATCTCCAAGAGCCCTTGCTCAACTCAAGAATCTAACCAGTGACCTAATCGGTTCATTCGTGTCTAGAACCACCGACTCGATTCTCGAGAATGCTTCAAAGAGCAGTCTTACTCGTTACCGTGCCGGGGTCATCATCCCATCAAAGGTGAAAAGCGAGATAGCGGTCCTCAAGGGCATAGTGGCCTCTCAGGTAATGACTCACAATTCGCGACAGAGTTACTACGAGGACCAGCGCGAGTTGTTGATTGAGCTTTCGGAAGCGCTGTTGGCATCCGGTAGTGAGCACCTGGATTCCATCAGCACCGAGGCGTGGTCTCGAGCCTCCAGCGATCAGGCTCGCAAGCGAGTGATTGTGGACCAGGTGGCATCGCTAACCGATCCCGCTGCTATCGCATTGCACCAGAAGCTAACGGCTTAGGATTCCCTTATGGCAGGCAGGGTTAGACAGAGCGACATCGAGGAGCTTAAGGCGAAACTCGATATTGTTGAGGTGATTTCCGGCTACGTCTCCCTAAAACCGGCAAGCGCTGGATCGTTCAAAGGTCTTTGCCCATTTCACTCTGAGAAGAGCCCAAGCTTCAACGTTCGCTCCAGCCCGGCTTTTTACCACTGCTTTGGTTGCAGCGCGGGTGGCGATGTTTATAAGTTCATCCAAGAAATTGAGCACGTAGGTTTCACCGAGGCCATCGAAAAGCTAGCTGAGAAGTCAGGTTTCCAACTCACCTACGAAGAGGGCAGCTCTCAAGAAACCAGTGGTCGCGCACGCCTACTGGCAGCAAATCAAGAGGCCAGCGCATTCTTTGTCGAGCAGTTAACAAGTCCAGAGGGTGATACCGCGGTCAAGTTCCTAAACTCCCGAGGTTTCGACGCTGCAGCTATTGCTCAATTTGGCATTGGATACGCCCCCAAAGGATGGCAGGGACTTCTCGATCACCTCAAGGCCAAGGGCTTCACTGTTGAAGAATTGATAACCGCCGGTCTTGCGATGGCAAGCGAAAAGGGTGGCTACGACCGATTCCGCGGTCGTGTGCTCTGGCCGATTCGCGATTCGAACTCCCAGGTTCTGGGCTTCGGAGCTAGAAAGCTTTACGAAGACGACCAGGGTCCGAAGTATCTAAACACTCCCGAGACCCCGATTTACCACAAGGGTTCGGTGCTCTATGGGCTTGATCTGGCTCGCAAAGAGATCATCAAGCGCAAAGAGATCATTGTGGTTGAGGGATACACAGACGTGATGGCTTGCCACCTTGCGGGCTTTAGTAACGCGGTTGCAACCTGTGGCACGGCTTTTGGTGAGGACCACATCAAGCTCATCAACCGACTCTTTGGCACCTCAGAGGAGCCGGCTTCAGTGGTGTTCACGTTCGATCCCGATGCCGCCGGCGAGAAGGCAGCGCTCAGGGTTTACGGCGACACCTCTAAATTTAACGCTCTGACCTTTGTGGCTTCCGGTCCAGAAGGACTAGACCCCTCAGATCTTAGGCAGCAGCGCGGCGATGGCGCGATCGAGCAGATGCTGCTGGCCCGCAAGCCGCTTTTCGAGTTTGTTATTCGGCACCGCATCGGCAAGTTCTCGCTGACAGATCTTGATTCCAGAGCTGCTGCTGCCAGAGCCGCGGCTCCGGTCGTTGCTGAGATTGTTGATCCAGCCCTTAGGGCCGGTTACACCCGTCAGCTTGCGGACTGGGTGTCCTTAGAGATTTCTGAGGTTTCGCAATTGGTTGCTCAGGTTGGCAGGCAGCAGGTTGGGGCTCGCGTTGAAGCGATTCGCACCAGTGCACCCAAGCCCGCAGAGCAAACTCCGACTACCAAATTCGAACGGCAGATACTCGAGATTTTGGTGCAGCGTCCACAGGCTTTCACTCCAGAACTTCTCAACCGCATCGTTGGTGCTGGCTTTACCCAGTCTGATTTCGGCTTGGTCGCGGAGGCAGCAAGTCGCATCTCCTCGGAGTTGCGCTCTTCTGACTGGGTAAACCAACTGGCGAATCAATTGGTCGGTGATCAGCTTGATTTACTGCGAGCATTGGCCTTGGCCGAGTTACCAGCAACCTCCGATGCCGATTTAGAGCGCTACTCAAAGGGTGTTGTTAGCGGCGCGATGCTTCAGGCACTTGCGAGAGAGAAGAATGACTTGCTCGCTGCTTTGAAGCGGATTGACATGGCTACGCAGCCAGATTCCTACGCTGCGGTGCAGCGCCAGCTGGTCGAGTTGGAAGCTGAACGCAGAACTTACATGGCATAAGTTTTTTCTGCTAATGTTGTCAGGCGTCTTCGGACGCTATTCCTCGGTAGCTCAATTGGCAGAGCAATCGGCTGTTAACCGATAGGTTCTTGGTTCGAGTCCAAGCCGGGGAGCCAAATTTTAGGAATCGTATGAAGCGAGTTCTTTCCACCTCCATCTCAGTTGGCTTGGCTACTGGACTTTACGGAATCTCGTTCGGAGCCCTCGCTGCAGTTGCAGGACTAGATCTTCTCTCCATAATGCTCTTGAGCATCTTGATGTTCTCCGGCGGAAGCCAGTTTGCCTTTATCGGAGTTATCGCTGCCGGTGGAGCACCCATCTCGGCAATCACCTCCTCTTGGCTGTTAGGGGTTCGCAACGGCTTCTATGCCATGCGCCTGAATAACGTGCTTGCCCCGCGCGGTTTCCTAAAGCTTGTTGCGGCGCAACTGAGCATCGATGAGTCCAATGGAGTATCTGCCGCACAGGACGATTTCAAATCGCAGCGGGTCGGCTTTTGGGCAACCGGCATTGCAGTATTCGTTTTCTGGAATCTAGCGACCCTGCTTGGAGCACTGGCCGGAGACTTCTTAGGTTCGGCAGAGACTTGGGGTCTGGATGCGGCAGCGGCAGCGGCTTTCTTAGGTTTGGTATGGCCAAAGCTCAAAGACAATAAGACCTTGGCCTTGGCGGCCTCAGTCGTTGCTGTGGTCGGTTCACTTTTCTTGCCAGCAGGAGTTCCTGTGCTGCTGACTGTGCTAATTGCACTGGTCCCTCGGAGGTCAAAGTGACTTTGACCGTGATACTTGCCTCACTGGCCGTGTTCAGCTGGAAGATTCTTGGCTACCTGATTCCGCAGAAGTGGATTACCGAGGGAATCAGGCAGTTCAGCGAACGAGTTACGGTTGTCCTGATGTCCGCTTTGGTGGCGGTTCAAACCTTCGTCTCCGCAAATCAGGTCGAGTTTGACGCTCGCGTTCCAGCCCTTGGAGTGGCAGCAATTCTCTTCGCACTCAAGGTGCCCTACATCGTTGTGGTTATTGCCGCTGCCGCGGTAGCAGGAAGCCTCCGGGCTCTAGGGTTCTAGATAGTCCACACCTGGAGTCCAGCTGTTTCCAGGTTCACCCCAGCCCTCAAACTTGATGACCTTCTTGATCTCGCGCTGGTATGGCTTGAGCAGTCTGTCCGCATAAAGCAGGCCGTCAAGGTGGTCAAACTCATGTTGGAAGATTCGAGCCAACCAACCGCTTGCCTCAATCGTGTAATTTTCGCCGGAGAGATTCGTGGCCCTAAGCGTTACCTTGTCGGCACGCTTAAGCGGGTAGCGCTCTCCCGGGATCGAAAGGCATCCTTCCGATTCGGTGTCCTCATCTGGCCAGTCGCTGCTGACTGGTGAAAGTCCTAGAGACGGGTTGATTGCCTCACCGCGGTAATGCGTTTCGCCGTCGTGCCAATCGAATACGAAGATCCGCAGACCAACGCCAATCTGCGGGGCTGCTAACCCAACCCCTGGAGCGGCGGTCATGGTTTCATACATGTCCGCAATCAGGGTGTGGATTTCGTCGCTTATCTCAGCAACTTCTTGGGCTCTGGTATGAAGCACTGGCTCACCAGTGATGACTATTGGGCGTATTGACACGCATTTAGGTTACTCAAGGAATTCGCAACTTGTTGCTTTAGGCTTCTAAGGCTGCACTTGAGAGTAGGAGAGCAGTTGTTCGAACCTGAGATTGCTCGCCCCATAGCCATTGCACTGGCAGTAATTGGGGCAATCTTTTTGGCACTTGGGGCTCAGTTTCAAAACGATGCGGTTACCGAGCATCACGCCCCCAAACAACTCAAGCTCAAATCTCTACACATCAAGCAGGTCCTAGACCTATTGCGCAGGCCACGCTGGCTAACCGGAACAGTTTTTATGGGCCTGGCGATTGTTTGTCAGCTAGCCGCACTCGCTCTTGCTCCGCTAATCGTGGTTCAGCCAATCGGAGCGATTGCTTTGATAATCACCAGCATCTTGAATGCCCGGATTCACAAGATCAAGCTAGATCCAAAAACCTTTGGCGCAATCGCAATCACCATGTTGGGCGTCTCCGGATTCGTGCTGTTCACCTCGACCAGTGCTATCCAGGTGAAGCTGGATGACGGCATGCTGCTTCAGGTGGTTGGCGTTCTCATTGCTGTGCTTGCGGTCTTTGGAATTCTGTTTGCTTCTTCAAAGGGCAGGGTTGGACCGCTGCAGTACATTTTTGGTGCGGGCGTGCTCTATGGCTTTGTCGCATCTTTGGCCAAGGTGGTAATCCAGCGCATCATCCAGGGGGACATCAACTGGCTGACTCTATTGGCCACCTTGGCACTTTTGGCTGCTGCGATTCTGGGTGGCTGGTTCGTCCAGAACGCTTACGCCGCTGGACCTCCAGACCTAGTGATTGCAGGACTTACTGTCATTGATCCAGCGGTGGCGGTCGCTATCGCAATCGTGATCCTGGGAGAGGCATCAAGTGCTGCCGCCGGTCAGGTGCTAGGGTTCGGTGTATCGGGATTAGTTGCCATTTTGGGTGTTTTAATACTTTCTAAGGTTCACCCGCAACTAAGCAATAAACAAGAGGTTTAGCTTTGGAAAAACTCAAGGTAGTCATGGCATGTGACACCTTCGCACCCGACATTAACGGAGCCGCTAGATTTGCCGAGCGTCTTGCCGCAGGGCTTGTTAGGCACGGTCACGAAGTGCACATCATCGCAGCCAGCACCGATTCCAGCCAAGGACCTCGTTTCGAGGTGCACGATGGATCTCGAATGATGGTGCATCGCATGCGAAGCCATAAGGTTCCTCAGCACAAGACCTTGCGCTGGACTCAACCAATCGGGCTTAGCTCGCAGATCCGCAAGATTCTGCGAGATGTAAAGCCTGACGCTCTTCACATCCAATCCCACCTGCTTATGGGTAGATTTGCCCTTCAAGCCGCCAAGGGAAACGGTGTGAAGTTGATCGCGACCAACCACGTGATGCCTGAGAATCTGATCAAATACTCGCTTCTTCCAAAGTTCACCCACAAAGCAGCAATGCGCATCACCTGGGCAGATGCAGGGCGCATCCTGCGCAAAATGGATGCCTTGACGACTCCAACTAGACGCGCCGCCGAATTGCTGGAGAGAGCTGCTGGAGTGTCCGGGGTGTTAGCAATCAGCTGTGGCATTGATGCCTCCAGATTCGCCAACGAGACCCCGGTAAACAACAAAGAGCCACGTTTTCTTTTCTTAGGTCGATTGGATGACGAGAAGCGAATTCACATTTTGCTTCAGGCAGTAGCAAAGCTCACCGAGCATCCAAACGTGGTCGTCGAACTTGTTGGTGACGGGGGAGAGCGCGATAACCTGGCCAAGCTCGCCACAGAACTTGGTATCGCAGATCGAGTCATCTTCACTGGACACATCACCGATGAAGAACTTCCTGCCGCTTATGAGCGCTGCACCGCGTTTGTGATGCCTTCGATCGCCGAACTTCAATCAATTGCCACCATGGAGGCGATGGCCTCAGGACGTCCGGTTATTGCTGCCGATGCTATGGCTCTTCCTCACCTGGTGCACGATGGCGACAATGGTTACCTCTTCCCACCGGACGACGCAGATGCCCTTGCCGAACGGCTCAGGCGAATTCTCAATGCCGACCAGCTGGAACTAAATCGCCTGAGCGAAAACAGCTTGCACCTGATCCAGTCACACGATATCGAGCGCACCATAAAGATCTTCGAGGACCTCTACAGCGGTATTCGAGACGATAGCTCAACAACCGATGACAACTCGCCTTCCTACATGGAGCCAATCGGCAAGCTAAACGAGGCAATTAGCTCTCGACTCGAGAGTTGGCGGCACAGCGCAGTTGAGATTGGTAGGCGAGCTGAGGACATATCCTCGGAAGCCCGAGAGAAAATCAGCGAGGTCGGCGAAGAGGTTCGGGAGCAGCTCACCGAGTTCAAGGACGAAATCAAAGAGCAAATAAACGAAGCTGCCAAGCGAATCAAGCGCAAGCGCAAGTAACCCGCAGTCTTCTAATCCTTGAGATCTGACTAAGAATTAAAGTCTGGTTAAGCCGATTCACACGCGGTTTGTATGATTTCGACAAATTTCAGCTCAAAAGCATGAAAAATAATGCACGTTTTCTATCAATCTGGAGTTATGCTTTTGCTCAACCAGCGTCGGTAGCCTCCATCGCTGGCTCTCAGCGAAAGAGTGAAAATGACGCAACCTGCATGGCTGGCCCACTATCCGAGCGAAGTCCCTCACGAACTTCCTTCGACTTCTTTCGAGATTCTTCCAGACCTAATACGCGCTGCGGTCGACACGTATGGCAAGAAGGTGGCGTTTACCCAGGTGCTGCCAAACGGCATGAATGGCTCACTCAGCTACGAGCAGGTGGACAAATACTCCGACCACTTTGCGGTTTACCTTCGGGAGCAGTTGGGGCTTGAGGCCGGCGATCGCGTTGCGGTCCAGATGCCGAACTGCCTCAGCTACCCGATTGTTGCATTTGGAATTTTCAAGGCCGGCTTGGTCTTGGTAAACACCAACCCGCTTTACACCCCATCTGAGATGGTGCACCAGTTTTCAGACTCTGGAGCTAAGGCTCTGGTTGTGATCGACATGTTCGCAGATCGACTACCTGAGGTGTTGAGTAAGACCTCCATCGAACACGTCGTAACCGTTCGGATCTCCCAATTTTTCCCATCAGCGGTAGCGGGCGTTATTCGAGGCACTCAAAAGTTCTGGAGCAAGACGCTTCCGAAGATTACCGTCCAGCACACCCCGTTCATGGATGCTCTTTCGGTGGGAGCGAAGTCATACAGCGAGGCGAAATTAGCCGGTTATGTGTCTGGTCTGACCGGGAGCTCCGTGGCTGCGTTGCAGTACACCGGCGGCACCACCGGCGTTTCCAAGGGCGCCATGCTTTCGCACGGAAACTTGGTTCTAAACACGTTGCAGTTGATTTCAATGTGTGGCGATTACATGAGACCTGGCAAAGAGATCGTCGTCACAGCGCTCCCGCTGTACCACATCTTCGCTTTCACCATCAACCTCCTAGGTTTCTGGCACCTTGGAGCAAAGAACCTCTTGGTGCCAAGCCCAAGACCGCCGAGCAACCTAAAGCGCGTCTTTGAGAACTACAAGGTGACTTGGGTCACAGGTGTGAACACCTTATTCAACGCGCTGCTGAATGAGCGCTGGTTTACCGACTCACCACCAAAGCACCTGCGCGCTTCGGCAGCCGGAGGTATGGCGCTGCACGAATCAGTTTCTGAACGCTGGAGGAAGCTCACCGGCACCCCAATCGTCGAGGGTTACGGATTGACTGAGTCGTCACCGGTATTGACCTTCAACCCGCTTGGCGGCGGAGGTCGCGATGGCACCATCGGCATTCCGGTGCCGTCCACCCTGGTCAAATGCGTTTCGGAAGATGGTTCCGAGGTTGCCGTTGGCGAACCTGGTGAACTATTAGCTAAAGGCCCTCAGATCATGCAGGGCTACTGGAACCGGCCGGAGGACAGTGCAAACGCGGTTGTGGATGGCTGGCTAAAGACCGGAGACATAGCAACCGTAGATGCCGACGGCTTCTTCACAATTGTGGACAGAAAAAAGGACATGATCCTGGTTTCTGGCTTCAACGTCTATCCGAATGAGGTCGAAGAGCAGATTGCCGCTCTGGAAGGCATCCAGGAAGTTGGCGTGATTGGTGTTCCAAGCGATAAGACAGGTGAACGTGTCCTGGCATTCGTGGTCACCGGCTCCAACCCTCCAAGCGAGGCCGATGTCATTGCGCACTGCCGAGAGTCATTGGCCGCATACAAGATTCCTAGCGCTGTCGTGTTTGTCAGCGAGCTACCGAAGAGCCCGATTGGAAAAATCCTTCGGAAAGACCTGCGCGCACTCTGGCTGGCTCAGCAGAACAACGCGTCCCCAAACCAGTTGAAGGGCTAGTCAAATGTTGAACTTCTTTTTGCAGGATCCTGCAGTTGTATCGGAGCAGGACGTAGTAACACCATTCGAGCAAACGCTTTTGCTGGGTTTGGTATTCGTCATCATGTTCGGCCTGGGAGCAGGTCTGACTCCAAAGGACTTCCTGCATGCGCTAAAGCGCCCTAAGGGCCTGATTGTTGGTTGGTTCACCCAGTACGGTTTGATGCCTCTGCTTGCGTTCTCACTGGCATCGATCTTCTTGTTCCAGCTACCGATTGAGTATGCCGCTCCGGTTGCGGTGGGTGCGTTGCTGATGGGTTCTGTTCCCGGTGGAACCACGTCAAACCTCTTTACCTATTTCGCTAAGGGGAACCTGGCACTGAGTGTGATCATGACAATCAACACCACGATATGGGCGCTACTGATGACGCCGTTAGCTTTGTTTATCTTTGGCGGGCTGATGTTCTCCGACAATCCAGAGTGGCAGATCCCACTCACGAACATTGTCGTGACTATTGCGGTCATGCTGGTGCCGGTGATCTTAGGCATGACGATTCGCCGCTTCAGTGCTAATGCCGGAGCGATCCTTGAACTTCTCGGCGGGTTCTTTGGTCTGTTCTTCATCGCGTTCCTCATGGCCACCTGGGTCCCAAGAAACTGGGGACTGCTAACTTCAACTCCGTGGCAGGTCTACGTAGTCGCAATCGGCCTTGGCTTGTTCGGAATGGCGATGAGCTTTGGTGCGGCAAGATTGTTCCGAATCGGGGGAGTGGATGCTCGAACAATCGCATTGGAGACGGGTATCCTCAACGGCCCACTGGCCATCGCGATTGTGCTGCTGACATTCTCCGGAAATCCTGCCATTGGTTTGATTTTGATCGTTCCAGCAATGTATTCACTGTTCATTGTGATCATCTCAACACTCGTGACGCTTCGATTCAGAAAGTCGAACTTGGCTGAAGAACAGAAGATACCTAACCTGCTCTAACTTCGCATTTGGTTTGGGAGATGGTGGGTAAACTCTAGGTGGCTGGGGGCGTTAGCTCAGCCGGTTAGAGCAGCGGACTCATAATCCGTCGGTCGCGGGTTCAAGTCCCGCACGCCCCACCATCACATGGCATAGTCATTGACCGAAGGAGTAGGTGTGCTG
>JARXAN010000059.1 GCA_029865895.1 Actinomycetota bacterium | reverse complement strand
TTTCTTCTTGTTCCTACTGCTGAATTTCAACCCATATTTCGCAGCGATTATTGCCGCTGTGGTGTCTTTTTCGCTTTCACTTTTGTTTTTGGATCGCCAGCGCAATGCCCTCAGCGAGTCAGTCTCGAGAAAGCTTGCTCGAGACGAAAGCGGAAGCTACCAGGATGCCGAGGGTGATTTAGAGAATGAGCTACTTGATCTAGAGGGCAACAATAAAAAGCCCGAGGCCGACAAGTAACCCAAAGCCCAGTCCCGCAAAGCTGGTGAGCTTTAGCGCCGAAATGTAGTCCTTCGCGGTCTTGCCCTTTACGCCAGCGATGAATGCTGGGAAGACCAGCATCAGGTTGGCAAGGCCAATGATCGTTGCCGGGTAGAGCGATGCCAACAGGATGTTGAAGATAACCGGAAGAATCAGCAGTGCTCCAAAGAGCCACTTCGATGCCCGAACTCCAATGCGGACCGACAGGGTGTTCTTGCCGCTTTCTCGATCGGTCTCAACATCGCGAATGTTGTTCACCAGCAAGACTGCGGTGGCATAGAAACCAAAGTTGATACCCAGCAAGACCGCCATCGGGTCAATCTCCAAGATCTGGATGTAGGCGGTTCCAACGGTTGCAATCAACCCAAAGAAAATAAATACTGCAATCTCACCAAGCCCCGCATAGCCATATGGGGATTTACCTCCGGTGTAATACCAGGCAGCAATAATCGAAACCGCTCCAACCGCAACCAACCACCACTGGCCAGTTAGCAAGACAATGGTTAGGCCGGCAAGTGCCGCGAGACCAAAGGTGATGGTGGCTGCAAGCTTTACCGCCTGAGGCCTTACCAAACCAGATCCAGTTAGGCGCAACGGTCCAACACGATTGGCATCGGTGCCACGAATTCCGTCTGAGTAGTCATTGGCGTAGTTCACGCCAATCTGCAATAGCAGCGCAACCAGCAGTGCGAGACCTGCAAGAAGTGGGTCAAATCGATCTACCAGATCAGCGCCTGCAGATCCCAAAACGATTGGTGCCACGGCAAGCGGCAGGGTTCTCACTCTTGCGCCAGTGATCCAGTTCTTGATTGTCATAACCCACAAATGCTATTCGCTCAAAAGAGCTCTGATTGCCACCAGGTCTGGTTTGCCGCTTTGCAAGCGCGGCAGAGCCTGGACCTGAAGCACGCGATGCGGCTTGGCAGCAATCGAAAGTTCTTCAAGAATCCCGAAGTCGACCTCTGGGCTGCCAACATAAACCAGCCCAACCGACTCTCCCCAGCTTGTTGCCACAGCTGCCGCAGCTATCTCAACCACGCCAGCAAGCTGGCTGGCCAGTTGCTCTACTGCCTCAAGGGAAACCTTGTGGCCACCTGAAATCAATACTCGATCGGCACGGCCAAGCACAGTTAGTTTGCCAGCCACCATTTCACCAAGGTCGTTGGTTAGGAACTCTGCACCCAAACCATTGGCGAGAGTTGGCCCAGAGATGGCAATTCGACCATCGCGAATTGAAACTCCGACCCCATCCAGTGGCACCGAGTCATAGACACAACCGCCGCCGGTCTCGCTCATGCCATAGGAGATGACGATGTTCACACCGAGCTCGCGAAGCTCTGCCACAACTTTTTCGTCCGGCATTTGACCACCGAGCAAAACAGCATCGAAGCGTCTCAGCAGCGAAAGCGAATAGGCATCCGTCCGAACTGCATCGAGGAGCCGGGAAAGCTGCGCAGGGACCAGAGATGTGAAGCGCTTTGGTTCGGTCATCAAACTGGCTGCTCTAAAGAAAGCGTCAGCTGTGAAAGGGAGTTGGGCATTCATCATGATCGGCTGGGTGTCGGCAATCACAGAGCGAACCAGCACATTGATGCCAGCGATAAACCTGATTGGGAGTGCCAAGAGCCACTGACCAGAGCCGCCGAGGTGCTTAGCCGATGCCTCAGCGGACGCTCTAAGTGCTGCTGCAGAAAGTTCGATTCGCTTTGGAGTTCCAGTTGATCCAGAGCTCTCAACAATCAGAGCGACATCGTCTGGCACCTGATCTGGTAGTCGGTTGACCTCGGGCATGAGCCCATTTAGTTCTGGGTCGGTGATGTAGAGCGCAATCTTGCCATCGAGCATTTCGATACAGCTCGAGAGTGCTCGAAAAGTGTCGTTAGCGGGGATTAGGCGAAGCGGTTTCATTAGTAGTGCCAGGGGGTGTCAGACCAGTCTGGCTTTCGCTTTTCCAAGAATGCATTCTTACCCTCTTGGGCCTCTTTGGTGCCGTAGGCCAAACGAGTTGCCTCGCCGGCAAACAACTGCTGTCCAACTAGGCCATCGTCAACCGCGTTGAAGGCATACTTCAGCATTCGTATAGCGGTTGGGGATTTGGCCAGGATGTCCTCTGCCCACTCAATGGCGGTGCTCTCCAGCTTTGCGTGGTCAACCACCGCGTTCACAACGCCCATCTCGTAGGCGCGCTGTGCATCGTATTCACGACCCAAGAAGAAGATTTCGCGAGCAAACTTCTGCCCGGTTTGACGAGCTAGGTAAGCGCTGCCGTAGCCGGCATCGAAGGAACCGACATCAGCATCGGTCTGCTTGAAGTGGGCGTGCTCTCGAGAAGCAATCGATAGATCGCAAACCACGTTCAGAGAGTGACCGCCACCTGCCGCCCAACCGGAAACCAAAGCGATAACGACCTTTGGCATAAAACGAATTAGTCGCTGCACCTCAAGGATGTGAAGACGGCCCGCGGTTCCAGGGTCGTATTCGTAACCGCTCTCTCCACGCACTCTCTGGTCGCCACCGGAGCAGAATGCCCAGCCGCCATCTTTTGGAGAAGGACCATTACCAGTCAAAAGGACCACGCCTACGTCGCTAGATGACCTAGCGTGCTCAAGGGTTTGGTAAAGCTCATCCACGGTTTGTGGACGGAAAGCATTGCGGACCTCAGGCCTCGAAAATCCAATCCGAACCACCCCCAGGGTGTTGTGGCGGTGGTAGCTGACATCGCTCAGCTGCTCAAATCCTGCAACTGCGTGCCAGAGATTTGGGTCAAAGGTCTCGGAAATCGAATTTGCCATGCAATTAGACTAATCGGGTGTTCGGGGAGAAAATAACCCAAATCAGCGTTGTGAGCATCCCAATGCTGACCAAATTTCGCGGCCTGACCCATCGTGAAGCTCTAGTTTTCAGAGGCACCAAGCGTTGGGCGGAGTTCTCCCCCTTTATCGAATACTCAGATCAGGAAGCCAGTAACTGGTTGGCTGCCGCACTGAGCTTTGCCAATCAAGACCTTCCACAACTGCACCGAACATCAATTGGCGTGAACGCCACCCTTCCGGCGGTTAGCCCCGAAGAGGTCGATGGGGTGCTGAGTAATTTCGGCGATTTCTCAACCGTGAAGATCAAGGTCGCAGAGCGGGGACAGCCACTGCTGGATGATGTGCTCAGGGTGCTGAAGGTCGCGGAAAGCTATCCAAACTGCAAGATACGTCTTGATGCCAACGGCAACCTCACGCCCGAGCAGGCTCTGGAGCTCTTGGCACAGATCCCGCTTGACCGACTGGATTACTTCGAACAGCCTTGCGCGAGCCTGGCGGAACTTGTTGAGCTCAGAAAAACCCTCAAACACCTCGGACTAGATGTGCTGATTGCGGCCGATGAGTCAATTCGAAAAGCCAGCGATCCGCTCGAGGTCGCAAGACTTGGGGCTGCCGATATCGTGATGCTAAAGGTTCAGCCATTGGGCGGGATCGAGCGCAGCCTTGAGATTGCCAAACAGGCCGGGCTACCCGCGGTTGTTAGTTCCGCACTGGAGACCAGCATTGGTCTGGCGCAGGGTGCATACCTTGCAGCTGCATTGCCCGAGCTTGATTACGACTGCGGTCTTGGCACCTTGAGCCTGATGGAATCGGACATCACTGCCAACCCACTTAGGCCAGTAGCAGGCAGAATCACGCCAGTCGAAGTCGAGCCAGATGCCGCACTACTTGAGAAATACCAGGCCAGCCCCGAGCGCACTGTATGGTGGCTTGCGAGGCTAGGGCGCTGCTACGACCTTCTAGAGTCCTGAGTAAACGTGCAGTCCCTTGAAGAACATGTTCACAATGGTGAAGTTGAAGATCACCGCGAAGAACGCAACCAGTCCTAGCCAAGCGGCGCGCTTGCCGTTCCAACCCCTGGTTGCCATGGCGTGCAGGTAACCGGCGTAAAGAGTCCAGATGATGAAGGTCCAAACCTCTTTGGTGTCCCAACCCCAGTAGCGGTGCCAGGCTCGCTCCGCCCAGATGGCTCCTGCAATCAAGGTGAAGCTCCAAAGCACAAAACCAACCACGTTGAAGCGGTAAGCCAATCGCTCTAGCTGCTCAAGCGCTGGGAAGAGTTCCATCAAACGCCTAGCTGACTTTCCTGCCTTGACTAGGTATGCGATGTGCAAACCAGCTGCAATGCAGAAGAACGAGGTTGCCAAAATCGCCACCACCACGTGGATCACGAGCCAGTAGCTCTGCAGTGCCGGCATCAAGGTTTTTACCTCAACGTAGAAAAGCGAAACTGCTGCGAACAAAGTCACCAGCACAAAGCCGGTGACAAAGGTTGCAATGAAGCGAACGTCTTTGATCTTCAGCGAGGTTAGGTAAACCAACAAAATCAGTAGCGCAGCCGAGATCGAGAACTCATACATGTTGGCCCATGGCACGCGGCCAGCCGCAATGCCTCGCAGCACAACGCCAACGCCCAGGACCACCGTTCCAACCGCGGTGACGATAAAACCGATCTTCTCGAGGCTGGATAGCTTGGCTCGCTCCTCAGGGGTTTGACCCAGCAGCTTGGAAAGTTGAAGTGAGAACAGCACCAGTGCGAGAGCGATAAACGCCATGGCTGCTGAAACAAAGAGCAGCGAGATCTGGGACAGTGGCTCGTTTAGGACAATCGTCATTTACTTCCAACCTTGGATTCAATTTCACTACGGATTTCGGCTAAGACCTCTTCAAGCCTTGGATCATCGCTGCGAGCCAAAGCAGCAAACTCAATTGTCCCATCCCCATTGCGTCTAACCCAAATTCGGCGACGCGGGGTCATCAGCGATAGCCCCATGGAGAACAGCGAGAGCATTGCAAAGAACAAAACCCAAATGCCACCGGGGTTATAGGCGACATCCAATGATGCAAACCTCAATAGACCATCGAAGCGAACCTTGCCCAACTGGTTGGGCAGGTCGACGGTTTCACCGATTCGCAACTGGATTGGATCGTTAGGACCATCGCGGGACGCCACGACCTCTAGGTCGGTGGTGTCCAATGCAAAGACGTTCTTAGGGATGCCCTCATCAAGACCCAGGTCACCGGAGTAGACATTCATGGTCATAAGGGGATCGATTGGATCTGGATAAATTGAGGTGTAAGCACCGGAGTCCAACTGCTGTGCAGTTGGGTAGAAGAAGGCGATGATGCCGACCTGCTCGGGTAGGGCATCTGGGACCTTGATGACGCCCAAGGACGTCATGTTCGAATCCTGCGGCAAGAAAATACTCGGGCCCGAAAAAGCGATATTCCCCTCGCCATCGAAGACAGTGATGACCGGTGCAAAACCATTTCCGGTCAGGTAAATGCTGGCTCCGGGAGCCTCTAGTGGGTAGTTGACTCGCACCTCAGACTGCTTACCTTCCGAGGTCACGGTGGCGATGAAGTCAATCGGCTGGCCGAGGTTGTTTGGGTTTTGGAGGTCGTAGAGCACCTGGAAGTCATCCAGCGTCACGCTGAATGGTTCTAGTTGCGACTCGTCAAAGAATGTTCCCGGTGAGAAAGAGTCATAACTGGCGAGATTGTTTACGAAGCTGTCGCCAACCACTAACACACGCTGGCCGCTAAAGCTCAAACCGCCACCGACACCAACCGCAATCAGAACTCCGATTAGCGAGAAGTGGAAGATCAGGTTGCCGGTTTCGCGGCTATATCCCTTCTCAGCCGAAACAGAATCGCCCTGCAGCGCAACCTTGTAGCGCTTTGACTTGAGCACCTTGAAGGCCGCCTCTAGGTAGCCGGGTTGATCGCTAACTTCTTGGTGAACCGGCATGCGCTTTAGGTTCTGCGGGGTCTGAACCGGTTGAGCTTTGAGTGCCTCGAAGTGAACCTTGGTTCTCGGAACCACGCATCCCACCAGCGATACAAAGAGCAGGATGTAGATGGCGGAGAACCAGACCGAGGTGTAAACATCGAAGAGTTGGAAGTCGTCCATAACCTCAGCGACATCGGGGTTATTGTCAAAGAAGATGCGGACACCATTTGGGTCAGCAGATCGCTGTGGATAAACCGAACCTGGGACCGCGGCAATCGCCAAAAGCAAAAGCAAGAACAGAGCTGTTCGCATCGAGGTCAGCTGACGCCAGAACCAGCGTGGCCAGAACAGCAATTTAGAGAACGAGCTGGAACTCACCATTCACCCCCTGCATCCATGTGAGGAACTGTCCCCAAATTCCGGTCATCAGCAAGAGGCCAATCAGAATCAATAGTCCGCCGCCAAAGCGGTTGAAGGTCCTCAGGTGCTGCTTTACAAAAGCAACACTGGTGACCGCCCAGCGCATTCCGAGCGCAATCAAAACAAATGGGATGCCGATGCCAAGAGAATAAACCGTTGCCAGAATGCCACCGCGAACTGGATCGCCGGTGGTGGATGCCAGGGTCAATACTGCAGCCAAAGTTGGACCAATGCAGGGCGTCCAGCCAACAGCAAATACCACTCCCAAAAGCGGAGCTCCTGCCAGTCCCACCCGGGGACTAAATGGAATCTTGAAGCTTCGCTGCAGAAAACTAAACTGCCCCAGCATCGCAAAACCAAAAATCACCACAAACAAACCCAGCACGAACTGCACCCAAAAACTGTTGGCGAAAAACAGTAGGCCCGCTGATCCAGCTAAAACTCCAAGGGCGACAAAAACGATGGTGAACCCCAGCACAAACAAAATGGCACCGAGCACCAATCTGCCTTTGCTCTGAGCTGCTCCAGATACATATCCGAGGTAGCCGGGAACTAGCGGAAGCACGCAGGGAGAGAGGAAGGTAACCAAACCAGCCAACAGAGCAATTGGCATGGCTGCCAAAAGTGATCCGTTCAGGATGATTTCTGCTGGGTTCACTCGGCTACCACGGTCTCAATCAGAGTCTTGAGAATCGAAGGGTCGATGCGACCGAGAATCCTTGAGGCGACCCTTCCCTCTCTATCGATAACCAAAGTCGTTGGCACTGCCTGCGGGCTAACTACACCTTGAAAAGCAAGCGATACCGATCCGGTTTTCTGATCCATGATCGAGGGAAAGCTGATTCCGAACTTGCGGTCGAAGGCCAGCGCGGTTTCCGCGGTGTCACGCACATTTACTCCGACAAACTGCACGCCCTGGTCTTTGAATTCTTCGTGCAGCGCTTGCAAATCTGGAGCTTCAGCCCTGCATGGTGCACAGGATGAGTACCACCAGTTCAGCACCACCACCTGGCCCTCTAGGGCTGCAGAGTCGAGCATCTGCCCCGATTCGGTTTCGCCCGTGAAAGGCAAGAAGGTCGGTCTCTGCTCACTGTCAAACTCGGTCACAGTGCCATCGCCAGCGATGTAATTCTTAGAGTCTCCGGAGCGAAACTGCTCGGCCAGTGGGTCTGAGCTGCAACCGGCAAGGCTCAGTGCAATGGTCCCGACGATAAAGATCACCAGGGTGAGGGCGATTGCTCTTTGAGTTTCTTTCTTCACACCGCACCTCCATCTGTCGCAGCTTTTCTGAGCTGGTTCGCTAGTTCCAAACCAGGCTCGCGGTAGTCAACTTCCGCCAACTTGCCATCCACCACTTCGAAAGAGGTGATCGAAGAAAGCGAACACCTGCGGTTTCTGGGGTCGTGAGGTAGAGCTAAACCTTGGCTGGAACGATAAAGCATCCAGATGGGAAGTTGGTGTGAAACCAAAACCACATCGCCCGCATCGACGCTGCTCCAGGCATTTAGCGCCGCATCGGTCATGCGCTGGGCAATCTCTTTATACGGTTCACCCCAGCTTGGCTTTTGTGGGTTGTATAGGTGCAGCGCGAGCGATGGCTTCTTGAGGACTGCTCGGCCTCCCATTCGGTAGCCGGCAAACTTGTTCCAGGGCTCGATGACCTTAGGTTCATGCTCGATTTCAAGCCCGAATTCTTTGGCCAGCGGGGCTGCAGACTCTTGAGTGCGCTGCAGCGGTGATGCAAATAATCTCGCGATTTGACGATTTTCGGAAGCAAGTTGGCTAGCTGCTGCTGCGGCCATCTGATGGCCTAGATCGCTTAGGTGGAAGCCTGGAATTCGCTCGTAGAGCACGCCTTCGGGATTGAAGACTTCGCCGTGGCGAACGAAGTGAAGGCGGTTGGCAGGCATGGCTTAAGTCTACCTTCGCTAAACTTCTCAATACGTAACTAGACGCCTACCCCCAACGAGGTAATCACATGCTTAATCGCCACACCATCGCATCGCTTGCAGCCCAAGCGGATGGCCCTGTAACCATTGGTGGTTGGGTGGAAACCCTTAGGGATCAAAAGCGTATTCAGTTCATCATCATTCGCGATGAGTCCGGTAGCGTCCAGGTCACCTACCCTCGGCCAGCCGACGAGGATGCACTGGCTGACCAGGTATCAAGCCTCTCCAACGGATCCTTAGTGGAGATCACCGGAAACCTAAAGCACGATGAGCGCGTGAAGCTTGGCGGCATCGAGATTTTGCTCACCGGCATGAAGATTGTTTCTCTTGCCAACCCAGACAGCCCAATTGCCGATGACACCTCAATCGACAAGCGCCTGGACTGGCGCTTTATCGACATGCGTCGCCCAGAACTAAACCTAATGATGCGCGTGCAGACCGAGATCGAGAAGACCTGGCGCGAGGTTTGGCTGGAGAACGACTTCATCGAGATTCACTCCCCGAAGCTAATGGCTTCGCCTTCTGAGTCACATGCCGAGCTTTTCAAGCTCGAGTACTTCGAGACGCACGCCTACCTAGCTCAGTCACCTCAGTTCTACAAGCAGATGGCGATGAGCGCAGGCTTGGGCAAGGTGTTTGAGATTGGACCGGTATTCCGTGCCGACCCGTCTTTCACCTCACGCCACGCCACCGAGTTCGTCTCTGTTGACATGGAGATGAGCTGGATCGAGTCCCACGAGGACATCATGCAGTTCCAGGAGCAGCTATTGGTTCGCGCCATCACCGCGGTGAAGGCGAAGTACGGCGAAGAGATCCAAAAGCTCTACGGAATCGACATTCAGATTCCTGCCACTCCATTCCCACGAATTCCACTGGCTGAGGCTCACAAGATTGTGGAAGCACGCGGCTACAAGGTGCCTCGCATGGATGGCGACCTGGACCCTGAGGGTGAGCGTCAGATTCACCAGCACGTTATGGAGACCTACGGTCACGAGTTCGTGTTCCTAACCGACTACCCAAAGAACATTCGCCCGTTCTACCACATGCGTCACGCTGACAACGAGAACCTAACCAACAGCTACGACCTGATCTGGAAGGGCACCGAGATCACCACCGGTGCTCAGCGCGAGCACCGCATTGAGGTTCTGGAGAAGCAGGTTTTGGACAAGGGGCTTGAGCTCGAGGGGTTGAACTTCTACCTGGACTTCTTCCGCTACGGAGCTCCAAGCCACGGTGGATTCGGTATGGGTCTAACTCGCGTTGTGATGTTGCTGCTAGACCTACCAAACATCCGTGAGGCTAGCTTCCTATTCCGCGGACCAAACAGGTTGCAGCCTTAACAATCTGGGTTGTTAGAAGAGTTTCACGCCTAGACCAACCATTACCCAGGCAAGGGCTATCGACCAAATCAGGACGCTTACGCTGATGAAGATTGAAGCCTTTATCGGTTTTACGCCAGCTGCAACAGAAGCAGCAGCTGCGAACTGAGAGCCAATGATGATCGGGCCAAGAGCAGCCATGCCCCAGAATCCATACTTTTGAAAGGCAACCAAAGCTTTTTGGTATTTGGGCGAATCACCTGTTTTACCTTTTGCCTCGCGACGCTTCTTGAGCCAAGTGCGAATTCCTGAGCCTGAGTAAGCAAAGAGGAATATGGTGCTGACGTTCCCAATTACCGCCGCAATCACGGTGAGAACTGGATCGAAACCAGCCACGATTCCAGGCGGAATAAAGGCAATTGCTTCGAGCCAAGGAATCGCGCCTGCAATAAATATGCCCAACAGACCCAACTGTTCAAGATTCACTTCTTACCTGAACCCCATGTCGACAAAATGATTACGAACAAGCCACCTAGGATTGCAATCCAAATTTCTAGCGGCATTAGCGACTGCTTCGCTTCGCCTGATTCCAAGCCAATACAAGGTTTGGAATCAAGATTGCAGACCCTAGAACGGTCCAGATTATGGAGTTGATCTGGCCAAAGGTCAGCTCAAAGCGGTAGTAGTCGACGCCCTCTTGGGACTGGAAGTCGGTCATAATCGCAATAGCCATTAGGGCAACGGCTAGCGCGGAGACGATACCCGCCAAGATGCGGAACGAGTGCAAATAGGTGCGGTCACGCTGACGAACTTGAAACTCATCCAGATACTCATCTGGTGCATCTGCAACCAATCGGACTGAAATTCTTAGTAACCACCAAATCAAGAAGATCGGGATGATCGCCAAAATGCCGAAGCCGGGCTGGATAAAGTCTTCAATCCAGAAAACAATAGGCGCAATAATCAGGCTAAGGACGCCGAGAAACACAAGCAGCTTCTGAGCTTTGGAGGTTCTGATGGCATCCCACTTCGTGTCCTGCATCACGTTGTCCATGCTCTTTGCCAGCTTCTCGCTGGGTGCTGGCCTAAGCCCATAAACCTGAGCCAGTGTGCCCTGCTCCGGGTGAGATTTCATGTACCAGTACCAAGCAGGAGTTTCGAAAACCACATACGCGATCAGGGTAAAGACCACCCAGTTGGCCTCGTAGCCAAAGAGCCAGAACTTAGGATCGCTAACCCAGAAGACCGCGCCTGCCGTAGCAAGTGCCAACAGTGAGAACACCAGATCCAACCAACGCAGGGTTGAAACCTTTTTGGCCTTTGGGTAAATCAAGAAGTAGGCGATCGCCATGTATGCGAGCACAATTCCAATAGCTAAAAGCTCATTCATGCTTGTTCCTCATCCAGCCAGAAGATCTCCTCGACCTTGGCTTCTAAAACTGAGGCGATGCGAAGTGCCAGCACCAGGGATGGTGAGTACTCGCCGCGCTCAATGTAACCGATGGTTTGATAGTGAACTCCGACCTGCTCGGCGAGCTCTTGCCGAGTCAGTCCGGATAGGGTGCGCAGTTCTTCGATGCGGTTAGCTACCCGCTCTTCTTCAGACTTTGGTTTACGTCCCAT
>JARXAN010000070.1 GCA_029865895.1 Actinomycetota bacterium | reverse complement strand
TGGCACACCACCGAGTCCGCACGCTCCGAAAAAGGAAGATTGCAAATTCAGCAGCTGGCGAGTTACCTGGCTCGCCACTGCAAACCGGTGATTGTGGTTATCGATCAAATTCCAGAATCGGATCGGAATGCCGAGGCCGCTCGTGCCCAAGCGATTAGAGCGCTTTTGATTGAGTTGGCACAGCAGCACATGTACTTGACCGGAACCGTGGTTTACGAAAAACGAATTCCGGGATACATGCAGACCCACGATGAGATGATTTTCAAGTCGATTGCCAACGGTAAGAACGATGCAAATCGCCTGAACGTGATTGGTTTATCGACTAAGAAAGAGCCGCTGCTGTGGGCGCCGGACATCATCTGCTGGGCCTATCGACAGGCCTACATGGGCAGAAACACAACTTTCTTCGATGAGCTGGCAAAGGTTGCGTCGGTTATTCACCTTGGGCAAGCCGGGCAAAAATCGACTCAAAGTCACTAAGACTCTCATCCAGCACCGCGGTTATCGAGCGCTGGTCATCAGACTCCGCCCACCAGGTCAACACCGACATAGAAGCAGCTATTAGTGCCGAGGAGATCATCTTTGGTCTCACTGAATTCGGCCCCTCGATTTTGGCAATCGCTGCCTCGAGAATTTTTCGAGCCTCTTCCAATTGAGCGTGGCCCCAGCCATAGACCTCCGGTGATGAGGCGATGAGCTTTAGTCGCAGCCTTACGGTGTCCAAAGAGTTGTCCAGAACGCTGAGTGCTCCAACCCAAGACTGGTGCAGGTGCTTCACCACCGATGTTTCTGGATTGCTGGCCAGCTGATTCTTCAGTTCCTCGGTGATGCGCTGCATCCCACCCCAGACCACCGCAGCCTTAGATGGGAAAACTCGAAACAGGTTCGAGCGAGAGATTCCAGCCTCGATTGCGACATCATCCATGGTGACTTTGTCGATGCCGAGTTCGTTGAAGAGTTTTAGGGCGGTCAATCCAACCGCAGCAGGATCGGTGGTTACCGGCCTGCCCCGAGGTCTCTTCTCAAAGGACTCCATCATTGCTCTGAAGATTAGCAATGATGGGTGCTAAACCCGAGATTTATCGGCTTCTGTGCCAAACTTGTGCGGTGGCCAACCCAATAAATGCACCCAGAGGAATGCGGGATTTTCTTCCGCAGGACAAGCTCAAGCGCGAGCGCCTTATTGCAACTGTGGTTGAAAGCTATATAGCTAGAGGTTTTCAGCAGATTGAGACCCCGGTTCTTGAGGATCTGGGAAGACTCACCTCGGGGCAGGGTGGCGATAACGAAAAGCTAGTTTTCAAGGTGCAAAAGCGCGGTGAGGAATTCACTCAGGCTCTTGAGCAGGGTGAGGAACTAGCCGATCTGGGTTTGCGCTTTGACCTAACGGTTCCACTAACCAGGTTCTACGCTTCCAACCACTCGAAGCTGCCGAGAGTGTTTAAGGCCATCCAGACCGGTCCGGTGTTTAGGGCGGAGCGTCCGCAAAAGGGTCGCTACCGTCAGTTCATTCAGTGTGATATCGACATCATCGGGGATGATTCGATTCTTGCTGAGCTAGAGCTTTTGTCGGCATCGCTTGCAGCCCTTGAGGCTATCGGTGTGACCGATGCCACGATTCGCGTCAATCACCGTGAGCTTTTGCGCTCCAACATCGAAGCTCTGGGTATCTCCGCTTCAGACTCGCAAGCAGCCATGATCATCATCGACAAGCTCGACAAGATCGGTATCGAAGGCGTGGCCAAAGAGCTCGGGGAGAAATTTGGCGAAGCTATTCAAAATTCAGCGCAGGCCTGGCTCACTTCGATTGATGTCAAAAACATTCCTGCGGTGCTGCAGCCAATCTGGGATGGTCTTGGTGTCAAGGCCAAGTCACTGCGTTTTGACCCAACTCTGGTTCGCGGCATGGGCTACTACACCGGCACCATTTTTGAAATTGAACACCCTGGTTCTGGCTCTTCCATCGGCGGCGGCGGCCGTTACGACGGCATGGTTGGAAAGTGGCTGGGAACCGATGCACCAGCGGTTGGAATCTCACTGGGCGTCGAGCGAATCGTGGACCTAATTCCAGATTCGAAGGCCACTAGCGAATCGGTTGTTTTGATCTTGGAGGAGAATGCCCAGGCAGTCGCAATGCAGCTGCAGCAGCAGTTGATTGCCTCCGGCATGCAGGTTCGCCTAGAACAAAGACCTAAGAACCTCAAGGCACTTTTGGAGCAGCTTGGTGAGAACGGCTACGCCAAGTTTGCAATTGTTAGTGCAACCACTTCAGATGCCGCAGAGCTAGATTTCAAGCAAATCGGCTAATCGCATTAGAATTAGGTATCGAACACAGCGTCGTTTTCGCCTCTTACAAATCACTGTTATATCTGCGCAGAAGCGCTTCCAAAGGAGAAACCCTTGTCCATTATTACCGCTGTAGGCGCTCGCGAAATTCTTGATTCTCGCGGCAACCCAACCGTTGAGGTTGAAGTTTTGCTTTCCGACGACAGCTTTGGTCGTGCCGCAGTTCCATCTGGCGCATCGACCGGTGCATTTGAGGCTCACGAGTCTAGAGACGGCGACAAGTCGCGCTACCTAGGCAAGGGTGTACAGAACGCGGTTCGCGCAGTCATCGAGACCATCGATGAGGCACTTGTTGACTTCGATGCCGCTGACCAGCGCTTGGTTGACGCAGCACTTATCGCGATCGATGGAACCGACAACAAGAGCAAGCTAGGTGCAAACGCAATCTTGGGAGTATCCCTTGCAAACGCCCGCGCTGCTGCTGAATCAACCCACCTGCCGCTGTACCGCTACCTAGGTGGATCAAACGCTTACGTTCTTCCAGTGCCACTGATGAACATCATCAACGGTGGCGCTCACGCTGACACCGGTGTGGACATCCAGGAGTTCATGATTGTTCCTCACGGTGCAGAGTCCTTCTCTGAGGCATTGCGCTGGGGTGTTGAGGTTTACCACCAGCTAAAGAAGCTACTCTCCGAGAAGGGCCTAGCTACCGGCTTGGGCGACGAGGGCGGCTTTGCTCCAGATCTTCCAAACAACGCGGCAGCGCTTGAGCTAATCTCCGAGGCGATTGGTCTAGCCGGTTACAAGCTGGGCACCGAGATTGCTTTGGCGCTGGACGTGGCAGCTACCGAGTTCTACGACGAGCACACTGGCAAGTACAACTTCGAGGGCAAGCAGCTCTCGAGCGACGACATGATCGCTTACTACGCCGATCTAGTAGCACGTTTCCCGCTGGTTTCGATCGAAGACCCACTGGCTGAAGACGACTGGGCAAGCTGGACCAAGATCACCGCAGCCCTTGGTGACAAGGTTCAGTTGGTTGGAGACGACCTATATGTAACCAACCCTTCGAGATTGCAGAAGGGTATTGACCTAGCAGCGGGTAACGCCATCTTGGTGAAGGTAAACCAGATCGGCACCCTAACCGAGACCATGGATGCCGTTTCCCTTGCGCAGCGCCACGGCATGAAGGCCATCATCTCTCACCGCTCTGGTGAGACCGAGGACACCTTTATTGCTGACCTAGCGGTTGCTACCAACGCTGGACAGATCAAGACCGGTGCACCTGCTCGCTCCGAGCGAGTGGCTAAGTACAACCAGCTTCTTCGCATCGAGGAGGAGCTTGCAGACGGTGCGGTTTACGCCGGTCGCAGCGCTTTCCCTCGCTACCAGGGATAGTTTCAAATACTGAATGCTCGGGTGAGGCTTATGGCCTCCCCGAGCTTTCACACTTAAACTTCTTTGGCTATGGCAAGACCAACTAATCCGCGGGACGCAAAGGTTCCAGTTTCCCTGACCCAGGGCAAACTGATGCTGCGCGCGGTGAAGCTCAACAGCGCCACCGTGAGCATCATCTTGGTTATCGTCGCCGGCACTTTTCTAATCTCCTCCGATGTCCAGGCATTTCTGAATCAGCGACGTCAGATTGCCGAGATGGAACAAAGCATTGAGCAGGCTAAGCAGGCAGTTGATGATATGCAGGCGGAACGCGATCGCTGGCAGGACCCGGTTTACATTCGCTCTCAAGCCCGAGACCGGCTCTACTACGTGCTTCCGGGTGAGGTTTCCTATCTGGTTATGGATACCGAAGGACTAGATCTAACCGATACCTCCGGCACCGTCGGAGCCAAACTTGCCGCCCAGCGCAACGCAGATGAGATTTCCCTTGAGGTGGCAGCTGCCAATGAGAATTGGGTGGATGCTTTGATTGTCTCGGGTCTTCGAGCAGCGCTTGATCAACCCGAGGATAAGTAATGCCGGAATCAGTCGTTACCGCCGAGGATATTTCCGAGGTAACAAGGCAGCTGGGTAGACCAGCGAGAGACATTGTGGCGATTGCTTCCAGGTGTGTTTGCGGCAGACCTTTAGTGGTCAAGACTAGGCCGAGGTTGGAAAATGGCACTCCCTTCCCAACCCTCTATTACCTCACTCAGCCGGCGGCAACCGCTGCGGTTTCCACCCTTGAGGCGTCGGGCTACATGGTTGAACTGCAAGAGCTAGTGCAACAGGATGAGGCAGTTTCCGCACAGTATCTGGCTGCCCACAAGCAGTATTTGACTGAGCGCGAGGCTATCGAGGTCGTTGACGAAATCACCGACTTCTCGGCCGGTGGCATGCCTACCAGAGTCAAGTGCCTGCACGCTTTGGTTGGTCACGCGCTCGCCAAGGGCAAGGGAGTGAATCCAATTGGTGATTTAGCTTTGGAAGCCCTTGAGTGGTCGCCCGAGGTGTGTAAGTGCGTATAGCACTTCTGGTTTTGGGGTTATTGCTAACCCCGGCAACCCTGGCGGATAACTGGTGGATAAAAAGCTATGGCTTCGACCAATCCAAACTTGATGGCACAGGTGTCACTATTGCGGTGATTGATACCGGGGTCGATTCCTCCCACCCTGACCTTCTCGGAACCGTGATTGATGGCGTGGATTTCTCTTCGGTTGGAGTGCCCAATGGCACCTCGGGAGTGGGTAGCTCTGCCTTTCACGGAACCATGGTTGCCTCTCTGATTGCCGGCCAGGGCAGTGCCGAATCCGGTGTGGTCGGAGTGGCCCCCGGTGCAAAACTTCTTTCGATTTCAATTGGGCTAGGTGTGCCCGGGTCGGATACCGATGCTCAAATAGCTCAGGCTGTGAGGTGGGCGGTCGATCACGATGCTGACATCATCAACCTCTCACTCACTCGTAACTCCCAGACCTGGCCAAAGAGCTGGGACGATGCCTTCAGCTACGCATTTGAGAATGATGTGATTGTGGTTGCCGCCGCCGGTAATCGATCAGATAAATCATCTCGACCATCCGCCCCCGCGACCATCCCGGGCGTGGTTTCTGTCGGCGGGGTCACGAAGCTAAAGGAACCAGCGGAAGCTTCCGCCGCAGGCTTAGGTGTTGCCATTTCGGCCCCTGCTGAAGATCTACTTGGCTCATACCCCGGTGAGGGTTATCGAGTTTGGGATGGTTCTTCCGCCGCCGCCCCGCTGGTCTCTGGTCTCTTGGCCCTAATGTCGCAATCGGATCCAAAAGCCAGTGCGAATGACCTGATCGAACGTCTGATTAGCTCAGCAACGGATCTCGGTGAACCTGGTTTTGACGCCAATTACGGGCACGGTTTGATCAATCCAACTGCCGCCCTGAAGTCGAAAGAAGCCTCAGCCGAGAACCCGCTTGGTTCTTTGGAAAACTGGATTACTCAGTATCGATCCTCCGCTCAGGAAGAGCAGTCAGAGTTGGTGGTGCCGGTGCAACCTGAGCCGGTGACCGTAAGCGAGCAAACCGAAGTCATTGAGCAGGAAGAAAACCTTGAGCCAGTTGGCCAATCTAACTCGGAACCATGGTTGAATCCGCTACTCTATTGGCTGTTAGCACCCCTTGCACCGTTGCTCTGGAATGTCCTGCGTCGCGAGCGTAAAGGGCAAGCTAGAGCCTTGAAGAAAACCAAAGGTAAGCCGCAACATGACAGTAGCGTCAACTAAGTCCGTAACCCCGCCACAGGTCGCCAAGGAAATCTTGAACCCAAAGGCACCGCAGAAGATTCTGATCATCGGTGGTGGCTATGCAGGTTTCTACACCGCCTGGAGGCTAGAGAAGTTGCTCAAGCGCGGCGAGGCCGAAGTGACCCTGGTGGACCCGCTGCCATACATGACCTACCAGCCATTCCTTCCTGAGGTGGCAGCCGGTTCGATTGAAGCCCGCCACGTCGTGGTTTCTCACCGCCAGCACCTGAGAAAGACCAATCTGGTTTCGGGCAAGCTATCCAAGATCAATCACAAGACTCGCAAGGCAACCATCGCTATCGAAGGTGGCAAGCCAATCAACCTGGACTACGACCAGGTCATCATGACTGCAGGTGCCGTTACCAGAACTTTCCCAATCAAGGGAATTGCAGAGACTGCAATCGGCATGAAGACCATCGAAGAGGCGGTAGAAGTTCGTAACCGCCTGGTTGGAAACTTCGAGCGCGCAGCAGCGCTTCCAAGAAACTCCAAGCTTCGCCAGCGCCTATTGACCACGGTTGTGGTCGGCGGTGGCTTCGCTGGTATTGAAACCTTTGCAGAGCTTCGCAGCGCTGCTACCTACCTGCTGCGCTACTACCCTCAGATCGATTTCGATGAAATTCAGTTCCACCTGATCGAGGCCATGGGTCGCATCATGCCTGAGGTTTCACTAGAAACCAGCGAGCGAGTAATCGCTAACCTTGCCAAGCGCTCGGCAAAGATTCACCTGAACACTCAGCTTGAGTCGGCAGACGGCGGAGTAATCAAGCTTTCCACCGGTGAGAGCTTCGAGTCAGATCTGATTATTTGGACCGCCGGTGTCGCAGCCGCTCCGGTTGCCAAGAACACCACCTTCCCGCTGGATGCTCGCATGCGCATTACCGCAAACGCAAAGCTTCAGATTGTGGACGGCGACCAGCCAATCGAGCATGCCTGGACCGCAGGTGACGTATCTGCAGTTCCAGACCTCTCCGGCGGCGGCGTCGGCGGCTACTGCGTGCCAAACGCTCAGCATGCGGTTCGCCAGGCAAAGTTGTTGGCAAAGAACATCGTGGCCTCAATTCGCGGTGAAGAGCCTCGCGAGTACCGTCACAGCAACCTTGGTGCTGTTGCTGGTTTGGGCATCGGCGTCGGAGCATTCCAGTCTGGAAAGCTCGGGCTGGTTGGCTTTGTTGCCTGGATTATGCACCGCGGTTACCACGGTCTAGCAATGCCGACCTGGGAGCGCAAGATTCGCGTTGTCTCCGGTTGGTTCTGGAACCTATTGCTTGGCCGCGACATGGTTTCGCTCGAGCAGGTGCGCTCGCCGCGATTATTCTTCTCAACCTGGGCAGCCCGTCCAGGTAAGTAGACGCTTACCTAACTAAAGGCCCAGGAGACTGGGCCTTTAGTTTTGCCCCGATAGCCCAATGGCAGAGGCAGACGACTTAAAATCGTCACAGTGTGGGTTCGAGTCCCACTCGGGGCACTTGCCAGCAATTTTGCAGAAATCTCGCATACTCTAGAGAAGTCTTAATCAAGGAGTATTTGTGGACATTGCAGTTTGGATCATTCTCGGTCTAGTGGTTGTAGCCGGTCTCTGGCTCTGGGCAACATACAACGGCCTGGTCACTTTGAAGGTTCGAGTCGATGAGGCTTGGAGCGACATCACCATCCAGCTCAAGCGCAGAGCAGATCTGATTCCTAACCTGATCGAAACCGTGCGCGGTTACGCCACTCACGAGCGTGAGGTATTTGACGCGGTAACCCGCGCACGTGCCGCAACTGTCTCGCCAGAAGCTTTGGAGCACCCAGCTCAGGCAGCTGCCGCCGAAGGAATGCTGCAGGGCGCGCTAAAGAGCTTGTTCGCGGTGTCCGAGGCTTACCCGACGCTGGTTGCATCCGCTAACTTCCTAGAACTGCAGCGCGAGCTAACCGACACCGAAGACAAGATCATGGCTGCACGCCGTTTCTTCAACGGTGGTGTCCGCGAACTGAACACCAAGATTCAGCAATTCCCAACCAACGCCTTTGCCCGCTCCCTTGGCTTTACCTCACGTGAATTCTTTGAGGTCGAGAATCCTGCCGCGATTCAAGAGCCACCTCAGGTCAAGTTCTAAGAGGTCAATTTGTATTCGGCCATAGCCGCGAATAAGCGCAACACCTTCTTTATCGTCGGAGGCTTTGTTCTGCTGCTCGGAGGCCTCGCCTACTGGTGGGGAACGGCTAGTGGAAATGGTTCCAGCGCGCTATGGATCATCGCATTTGTATTTGGCTATGCACTATTTCAGTACTTTGCTGCTAGCTCACTAGCCATTGCGATGAGCGGTGCTCACCAGATTCAAAAGGCAGATAACCCAAGGCTTTGGCGAATCGTCGAGAACCTATCAATCTCTCAGGGCATGCCGATGCCCAAGGTTTATGTGATCAATGACCCGGCTCCAAATGCTTTTGCCACCGGTCGTGATCCAAAGAACGCCGTGGTTGCAGCCACCACCGGTTTGATGGACATCATGAACGACAAAGAGCTTGAGGGTGTTATGGCCCATGAGCTTGGTCACGTGAAGAACTACGACATCCGAGTCTCCACCATCGTTTTTGGTTTGGTTTCAGCGGTTGGCATTTTGGCCGACTTTGCAATTCGAATGGCATGGTTCTCTGGAGCCTCTCGAAGCCGAGATGCCGGCCAGTTGCAAATCGTTTTGATTTTGATTGGTGTTGTGGGTTGGATAATCGCCGCACTGATTGGCCCGCTGGTATCGGCAGCTGTATCTAGACAGCGCGAGTATCTAGCAGATGCCACCGGTGCACAGATCACTCGCTACCCGGAGGGTCTGGCA
>JARXAN010000015.1 GCA_029865895.1 Actinomycetota bacterium | reverse complement strand
GGAAAGCTCTTCGAGCATCTGGTTGTAATCATCTACATCTTTGTTGCCCGCTCGATCCGATGCTCTGTCTAGTCTGCGGCGCTCTCTCACATCGCTCTGTGACCACTGGTAGACCACCACAAGGGCAATGATGATGGTTGGTAGTTCCCCCACGCCCCAGGCAAAAGCTCCACCAACTGCCTGATCAGCAAGTGGGTCATCACCCCAGGTTCGGCCCATTGAGCCAAACCAGTCAGCTAGCAACAGGGTTTTCTCATTCATTAGGCCAAGACCGAAGAAGGCATGGAAGGCCATGGTGCCAATTAGCAACATCAGCTTTACTGGGAATGGCGGTTTGTGCGGTTGCGGGTCAACGCCCATAAGCGACTGCACAAACAGGTATCCGGTAATCAAAAAGTGCACGATCATCCACTGGTGACCGAGGTGTTGCTCGGTCGCCCACCTAAACAGCGGGGTGTAGTAGAACATCACCAGTGATAGAGCGAAGTTCAGACCTGCAACCACCGGTTGCGAGATGAACCAGGCGTAAGGGGTGTGAACGGCCCAAAGCACCCACTCGCGCAGTCCCTTAGATCCATCGGTTCTAGGAGCTTGAGCCCTAGACAACAGCGTTACCGGAGCACCCGGCACCAACAGCACCGGCACCATCATGCTGAGCATCATGTGCCCAACCATGTGGACCGAGAACAGGTATTCCTGATAGGCATTTGGAGCTCCATTGGTGACGTAGAGGAGCACCAACATACCTGCCACCCACGACAGAGTTCGCAGCACCGGCCACTTATCGCCTCTGGCGTGCAAAATCCGAACGCCATTGAGGTAAACCGCGATTCCCAAGAGCGAAACCGTCAACCAGAGAATGTCGATATCCCAAACCGTGAGCCAAGCCAAATCGGTTAGCTCGGGCGGCAGTGGGTCTCCGGTCAGAATCTGAGCCGGGGTTAGCGCTTCAAACTGCTTCGGGTTGATTGGGGGAGCGGTTCTTGCCAGTGCCGTAGCCAAAGCCAGGGCGATTCCCATGATGGCAACCTCAATACCCACGATGCGAATAAAGCTTGAGGAGCCAGATTCCATACTGCGAATCAGCCGCAGTCGATGCCAAGCACCAAATGCTCCAAGTAGCAGCAGGATGGCTGCCTTGGCAATTAGCAGAAGGCCATAGCTACTCAATAGATCTTCTGGTTGGTAAAGCCTTATGAAGCCGCCGGTAAGGCCCGAAATCGCGACCAGGATAAAGGCGAACAGCGCAAGCGTTGAATACCGCTTGACCAAATCGAGCCGCTTCTCACTCTGGTCGAAGTAGATCGCATACAGCGCGACCAAACCACCAACCCAAACCGAGATGCCAACCAGGTGCAAAAGCATCGAGTTCACCGCAACCGCGTGACCCACATCGCTGGATGCGTGCCCCGATTCCGCAAGTGGATAGAGCCCAGCCATCGCGATCGCGGCATTCACCGCAATCATGCGCCCGGCAGGGAACATGATGGTGCTCAGACTCAGGATGAAGGCGAATAACAGGTTCCAGGCCAGCAAAACACCAAGTTCAATCTCGGTGGCAAACAGCCACAACCCAGAGGAGAACTCGGGTCCGTAGCTGATGGTGATGCCTGCGGCCGATAGGTAGGTCATTACAAAGTAGATGGCTGCCGACAGTAGCCAGACGGCTGCAGACCAGGATGCAATTGGCTGTAAGCGCTTCTGCTGCTGCGGGTTACCGGCAAAAGCAGAGAAGACCAGGGTTCCAATTGCGATCGCCATGCTGAAGTTCATGACCAACTTCACGATCGGCGTTCCCCAGCGCACTACCGCGCCCGGATCGGAAAACTGCCCGGGTAGTGTGGTTTGGGTTATCACCAGGGCGAAAACCAGGGTGATTATCGAAACTATTGCCGCAACCGCAATTACAGCCAGTGACCTTCGGGCAATGCTGCTTGTCACTTACCCAACCTTGGGAAGAACATCGGCGTCTTGAGAGCGTATGCCGCGTATTTCGGGTATGCCTTTCGCAGCAAGCCCTCCTCGAATTGCGCCTTGATTCGAAGCAGCAGGAAGAGCATCAGAGCAATCACCAGCTGTGGCCACCAGCCGGCATCCAGCACCACACCCAGACTCAAAAGCAGAAGTCCCGAGTAAATAGGGTGGCGGACATAGGAGTAAAGACCCGTGGTGATTAATTGCCCGCGCTGCTTAGGCAGCGGGGAGGCGGTCAAGGAGTTACCAAGAGCGGCAAAGCTGACCAAAAGAATGACTCCGGCAATCGCCATTAGGACTAGTCCCATAAGGGAAATGAAAGGGGTGAGCGAACCATATGGATCAGGTAGACGAGGTGCGGTTAGCAGTACCCCCAGCAGCACAAACTGCAGTGCAACGTAGGCATAGCCTCTTGATTTATCGCTCACTCAACAACCCTAAACCTTGAGAATGAGAAAGCGGCGCCGGGCAAGCCCGAACGCCGCTTTCGCAGGTTTTTAGTTAATTACTTAACTGCAGCCTTTAGCTTGCTTCCTGCAGATACCTTTACGGTGTTTGCAGCAGCGATCTGGATGGTTGCACCAGTCTGTGGGTTGCGACCGGTGCGTGCTGCACGGCGGCCCTTGTCAACGCTTAGGTAACCAGGAATGGTGACCTTGTCACCCTTCTTGATGGATGCACCAATGGTCTCAAACATTGCGTCGATAACGCGGCCTACGGCTGCCTGAGACTCACCAGTGTGCTTTGCAACTGCTGCTACGAGCTCGCTCTTGTTCATAATGTCCTCCTGGACGTTGTGGGACAGGATTGTCGGATTCAACCTAATGCCCGAAATCCCTTGTCAATGCTTATGTCTCGGCGTGTTGCGTGGGAGTTAATGGGGACTTTTCCCCGAAATCTCGGGGATTTTGCCAATTTTGGAGAAATTTTCAGGATTCGTAGTTGTTATTAGAGAAATTTATTTCTAGTATTTTATTTCTAGATAGGAATTCAATGGACGTTTCGCTAGCGCTTTGGGCAGCAGCTTTCGGTTTGATCCTTGTGATGACGGCGGTTGATCGCTTTGCTAATCGGCATGCCAGTGTCGTCGCCACGAAGGAGAGCGCGCTGTGGTGATAGACGTGGTGAAGGTCCCGACTTTGCTTTCATTGGGCATTATTGTTGCGGTAAACAGATTTGCCACAGTCGCTTCGCCAGTCAAGTCCAGGGGGGCAGGGCCACACCCATCAGGGGTGGGACCAAAGAATGTCTTTGAGTGTGTGAGCGATGCGGAAATTGCACAACTGGACTCAATTGATCAAAAGGAGGAAGCAGTGAGTAGCAAGTGGACCTTCCTTTCCCACCACGCACACGTATTGATTGCTCTAGCGGACAATCCAGAGCTGACCATGGACGAACTGGCAAAGATCGAGGGCATTACCACTCGCTCTGTGGTCAACGTGCTCAACGACCTGGTCGAAGCCGGCTACCTGACCAAGGAGCGTCAGGGTCGCAACAACCACTACACGATCAACCTCGACTCCCCGCTTCGCCACCAAACCAGCGCTGATAGAAAAGTGGGCGACCTGATCGGTGCCCTCGGGCAATTGCACCACTGATGATTGAAGCGGCACTCCAGAACCTAACCAGCGTCCCGGTTTTAGCTTTTGCGCTCGGGCTGTTAGCGACCACCCTCAAATCCGACCTGAGGCTGCCGGAACCGATTTACCAGGCCATCACCATCTACCTACTGCTTGGCATCGGCATCAAAGGTGGTGTGGCACTAAGCAACACCGACCTGGAGCAGGTGCTCAGCCCGCTGGTGGGAACGTTGCTATTGAGCGCAGCTGTTCCGATTCTTGCCTTTTTCATATTGCCGCTGTTCGGCAAGTACACCAAGGATGACCGCGGTGCACTGGCTGCCCACTACGGCTCCACCTCGCTGGTTACCTTCACCGCCGCGCTGGTGTTCCTAGAGGGACAGCGCATTGAGTTCGAGGGTTACCTGGTGAGCCTGCTAGCGGTCATGGAGATCCCCGGCATCTTGATTGGTCTTTGGCTTGCAAAGAGGGCCAGCTCCTCAGATATCTCACTCAGTGAGAGCATGCGAGAGGTGCTAACCGGAAGGTCGCTATTGCTGCTGGCTGGCGGCTTGGTAATTGGATTCTTCACCGGAGAGACCGGCTACACCAGAATCGAGCCTTTCTTCGGTGGCCTTTTCACCGGAATTTTGGCCCTGTTCCTACTTGAACTCGGCATTGTGGCCGGACGACGCCTCAGTGACCTCAAAGTTGGCGGAGTTGGACTGGCTTTGTTTGCGGTCTGCTTCCCTATCTTTGCCGGATCCCTAGGCGTGCTTACCGGACAGCTCACGGGACTTAGCGTGGGTGGTGCAATGGTGCTGGGCGTGCTCTCCGCCTCCGCTTCCTACATTGCAGCCCCGGCTGCGGTTCGCTTGGCGCTGCCTGAGGCAAGCCCAGGCCGCTACCTGACGGCAAGCTTGGGCTTTACCTTCCCGTTTAACCTGGTGCTGGGCATTCCACTTATGCTTTCTCTGAGCACATGGCTCGAAGGGGTTGGTTTGTGATGCTGGTAACGAGGAAGTTGCTAACCATCGTGGTTGAGGCGTCTTTAGAACAGCGCATCGCCAAGGATTTGTTTGCCAACGGCGCTAAAGGTCTAACCGTGACCTCGGCTCATGGCCAAGGACCTAAAAACCAACGTGCCGGTGATCTAGAAGGCGGAAACGTCAAGATCGAGAGCGTGGTCTCTGAGGCCAACCTGCCGGCCCTGCTGGAAGCTTTGGAAAAGAAGTACTTCGAGCACTACGCCTGCACACTCTGGGTCACCGACGTTCAGGTTTTGCGCGGAGAGCGCTACTAAGGCTCGTGTCACCCGCTCCAACCATCTCTAATCAGCAGGCCAGGAACCTAGCGCTCAGCGCTCAGGGTTTCCAGGATCAGTTCTCCTCCTTGGATCAGGTGCTGGCTAAAACCCAGGTTTTCCAGCTGGATAGCGTGAACGTATTCGAAAGAGCTCACCTATTGCCAGCCTTTAGCCGGATGGGTGCTTATCCACTTTCGGAGTTTGAGGCTTGGGCGTTTGGTCAGCCTCAAATTGCCGAGGAGTGGGCGCACTGCGCGGCCCTGGTGACAAAAGCAGACTGGGCACTGTTTGATTTCCGCAGACAAGAGTCCCTGGCAAGGCAAAGCGTTCAGACCATGCTCAAGGAGCAGGCAAAAACCATTAGGTGGATCAAATCTGAGCTTGCGAGCAATGGACCGATGACGGTTTCCCAGTTTGAGCACGATCAAAACAAACGGCGCGGTAATTGGTGGGGTTGGTCGGAGGTGAAGCTGCTTCTAGAGCGGCTTTACGACTGCGGCGAATTGGTAAGCGCCGGTAGGACTAAGTTCTCCAGGCTCTATGCCCTGCCAGAGCAGGTCGAACTGCCAAAGCCGACCTTGAGTAAATCGGCTCAGCAACTTGCTCTGATCTCCAAGAGCGTGGCAGCGATTGGGGTTGGAACGGCTGAGGACATTGCCGACTACTTCCGCTTCCGCACCACCGACACCAAGCCGCTACTGAAGCAGCTGATCGACCTAGGAGAGGTGGTGGAAGTCTCGGTATCCGGTTGGGATAAGCCTGGTTATGCTCCCGCCAGCCTTGACTTAGAACAGCCTTTTGAGATTGGCGAGCGGCAGGTCAGGCTGTTGAGTCCCTTTGACCCCGTCACCTGGCGCCGCGACCGGGCTCTCAGGCTCTACGACTTTGACTATCGAATTGAGATCTACACCCCCGAGGCCAAGCGCAAGTATGGCTACTACACGCTGCCGATTCTCTATCGGGACCGGCTGGTGGGCAGGGTTGATCTCAAGAATGACCGCAAGGCCAAGGCATTGAATGTGCTATCGCTGTGGAGCGAGCCGTGGTTGAGTAAGGCCGACCTGAAGGCAATTACCCCGGAATTGGTCAAAGAGTTGAAGCTTGCCGCCAAGTGGGTTGGGGCAGAAACACTAAACCCGCCCTCAAAAGGCAACTGGGCCTTGGGGCGGGTCTAGTTAGAAACTAATTACCAGCTGGACTTGGTGATACCAGGTAGCTCACCCTTGTGAGCCATGTCGCGGAAGCGAACACGGCTGATTCCAAACTTGGAAAGCACACCACGTGGGCGACCGTCAACTAGGTCACGGCTGCGAACGCGCACTGGGCTTGCGTCCTTTGGCAGCTTCTGCAGACCCAAACGGGCTGCTTCCTTCTGCTCAGCGGTGGAAGTTGGGTCTACCAAAGCCTTCTTTAGAGCTAGACGCTGTTCTGCGTAGCGCTCAACGATTACCTTGCGCTGCTCGTTCTTAGCGATCTTCGACTTCTTAGCCATTTTTAGCGCTCCTCGCGGAATTCAACGTGCTTGCGCACTACTGGGTCGTACTTCTTCAGAACGATACGGTCTGGGTCGTTGCGACGGTTCTTCTTGGTCACGTA
>JARXAN010000053.1 GCA_029865895.1 Actinomycetota bacterium | reverse complement strand
TACCGAGTAATCATCAGGCCATCGGGCACCGAGCCAAAACTCAAGTGCTACCTGCAGGTGACAGCGGCATCGGAAGATGCATCCCAACAGAAACTTGCTCAGCTAAAAACTTGGGCGCAAGAGCTACTCAAGAACGCTTAGACAAGCGCTTAACAGATTCGGGCACCTCGAGCCCTGCGGCTTCTTCATCGGCGGGAATTGGTTCGCCGATGGTTGAAATAAATGGCACAGTTCCAGCCCACGTGCCCTTGTTTAGGTCTTGCTCGTCATCGTCAATCTCGTTCACCGAGATCTTCACTGAGCACTCATCCAGCGGGAGCGAGATGATTATGGTCGCAGCCAGCTCCTTTTTAGTGTTGGCTCTCACCTCTTGAACTCGACCCGGAATCATCGCATTGCTCACAGCGCTTAGGGCCTTGTCCTTGTCCGCATCGCTCACCAAGCTCGCCTTGCCAAAGATGACAACCGAGCGATAGTGCATGCCCGAATTGAAAGTTGAACGCGCTACTTTCAAGGCTCTGAGTTCGGTGATGGAAACACAAACCTCTGGTTGTTCCGCAAGCAGCCTCATCAGTCTCGAACCGGAAGAACCGTGGAGGTAAATGATGTCGTCGACCCGGCCATATGCCATTGGGATAACGAGCGGGCGACCATCCTGCACAAGCCCCACGTGAGCAACCAGGTTGTCGTCCAAAATCGAGTAGAGGTCGCTCACATCGTGAGAGGCCTTATGGGAAATGCGATTGAGTTTGGTGCGCTCGGTTCCGCCTGGATTTGCCATGGCAAAAAGACTAGCTCAGCGCGGCGGAGAGTTTCAGAGTTAGCTCTTCAAGGTTGAAAATGTTGTCAATCGGAATGACCTCGGAGCGAATTCCGGTGATCTGCTCCTGAAGCTCCGGAGTAATGAGCACGATTTGCGCCAAAGACTCCGCCGACATCGCATCGGAGACTGACACCGCTTGAACATCCGCCTCAATACCCAAGCTTGCCAACACGCGATCGGCATTGGATTTTAGAAGGACGGAGGTGCCAATTCCGGCACCGCAAACAGCATAAATCTTCACAAAACTATCTAACCAACTAGGTCGTCAATAAATTGCGAACAATTGTGAGATTCGATTCAATTAACAGGCTATTCACATTTCCCGCGTTGCTCATCACCTCGGCAAATTGCGAGAGCAGCGCGATGTGGCTTGTCGAATCAACAGCACAAAATGCGAAGAGCAGACTTACCGGATCGTTTGCGGAACCTGAAACCACTGGATTTTCCAGTCGCAAAAGCGCCATCCCGGTTTCTAGGACATCTTCTCCGGGTGAAGCGTGAGCGATCGCAATACCTGGGGCAACCACAAAATAAGGTCCGTGTTTTTGGTTGGCTTCTAAAACCCGAGATAGATAGTTCGAACTAACCCTCTGGTCCAACTCCAAAAGCGATACCGCGGCGCTTATCGCACCTTCCCAGTCGGTTGAGGTTAGGTGATGAGAAATCGAGTTTGGACCAAAAGCTTGGGCTAGCACTAGCGAGCCTCTGCGAAGCCTGTCTCGATCATTTCCATGAGCTCTTCACGCTCTGGTAGGCCCTGGAAGGCAGCCTCGGCAGCATTGAGCTGGAACTGCTCGAGGTCCTCAATTGAGTAACCAAAGGTGTCAACCAAAATCTCAAGTTCCTTGGTCAAGTTGGTGTCACTCATCAAACGGTTGTCGGTATTGACCGTCACGTTGAACCCAAGGTCATACAAGATGTCGAATGGGTGATCCGCCATGGTGTCGCCGAGCATCTCAAAGGCTCCGGTTTGCAGATTTGAAGAAGGTGAAGTCTCAAGAGCGATGCCGCGGTCGTGCACCCACTGAGCCACCGGTCCAAGCACAACCAAGTCGGTGTCGCCCTCGGTTCTGGAGAACATGATGTCCTCAACCAATCGCACACCGTGACCTAGTCGAAGGGCTCGGCCCGAATAGATTGCATCGCGAATTGACTCGACGCCATCGGCCTCACCGGCGTGAACGGTGCAGGGGAAAAGCTCTGCTGCCAAGTAGTCGAAGGCTTCCTTGTGAAGGCTTGGCATAAAACCCTTCTCGGCACCGGCGATGTCAAACCCGACCACACCGGCATTGCGGTGACGCACTGCAAGTTCTGCAATCTCCATGGCTCGGTTGGCGTGGCGCATTGCGGTTACCAGCTGACCGGTGCGGATAAACCCACCGTGCTCTTCAATCTCAGTCATGCCGCGCTCTAGGCCGTCCTGGACTGCCTCGACGGTCTCGTCCAGGGTCAAGCCCTTGGCAAGGTGCTGCTCCGGAGCCCAGCGCAACTCTGCGTAGATTACGTTCTGCTCGGCAAGATCAATTACCGCCTCATAGGCCACTCGCTCCAAACCCTCGCGAGTCTGCATCACGGCAACGGTGTGATCGAAAGTCTCTAGGTAGCGAACCAAAGATCCAGAGTTCGCAGACTCGGCGAACCAACGTCCCAAATCAGAAGCCGTATCGGCAGGTAGCTGGTGACCAATCTTTTCAGCCAGCTCGATGATGGTCTGCGGTCTCAGCCCGCCATCAAGGTGATCGTGAAGTGAGATTTTTGGTAGGGATTTGATGTCCAAGGGGTTCCTAACTGATTCTGCCGAGGATGAGCTTACGCTCCGCAACCGGCAACGCCGAAATCTCAACGGCACCGGATGCAAGTTCAATTGCTCGCTCGAACTTCTCCTCGGTGTCGGTGAAAAGCGTCATCAAAGGCTGACCGGCTTCAACGTGGCTGCCAATTTGCACCTTTAGCTCAATACCTGCGCCAAACTGCACGGCATCTTCCTTACGCTCTCGACCAGCACCTAGTCGCCAGGATGCAACTCCAACATCAAGTGCGTCCAGACGAGAAACAAAACCAGACTCGGTTGCCAAAATTTGGTGGGAGTGCTTAGCCTTCGGGAGTTCCGCATCGGGATTTCCACCCTGGGCCGAAATCATATGACGCCACTTATCCATGGCCTTACCGTTGCGGAGATTCTCGCTTGGATCAACGCCATGCACTCCGGCTTGGTTCAACATCTCTCTTGCAAGCTCAACGGTTAGCTCAATCACATCGGAAGGTCCGCCACCGGCGAGAACTTCTACCGACTCTTCTACCTCCAGCGCGTTGCCGATCTTGAGCCCAAGCGGTGTTGACATGTCAGTGAGCAGTGCAGCGGTATTCACGCCGGCATCCTGACCGAGCTGGACCAGAGTTTGAGCCAACTCGGTGGCTCTGTCCAGGGTCTTCATAAATGCTCCAGACCCAACCTTCACATCCAAAACCAAGGCAGCGGTTCCCTCGGCAATCTTCTTGCTCATGATCGAAGAAGCGATTAGTGGGATTGCCTCCACGGTTCCGGTGACATCGCGCAGCGAATAAAGCTTTCTATCGGCAGGAGCAAGACCGGAGCCTGCGGCACAGATCACCGCTCCAACCTCGGCAAGCTGCGAGTAGAGCTCGGTGTTTGAAAGGCTGGCCTGCCAGCCAGGGATGGCTTCTAACTTGTCCAAGGTGCCACCGGTGTGGCCAAGGCCACGGCCCGATAGCTGAGGAACAGCCACTCCGTAGGAGGCAACCAACGGGGCAAGCGGCAGGGTGATCTTGTCGCCGACGCCGCCGGTGGAGTGCTTATCTGCGGTTGGCATCGAGAGTCCGGTGAACTCCAAGCGCTCACCCGAGTCGATCATCGCAAGGGTTAGGTCTTTTACCTCACGACGGTTCATCCCGTTTAGCAGGATGGCCATCGCCATCGCAGACATCTGCTCATCCGCCACCACGCCAGAGGTGTAGTTGGCCACCAGCCAGCGAATCTCCTCGGTGGATAGCTCAAAGCGCTCACGCTTTTTGATGATCAGTTCTACTGCGGAAAAACTCACTTCTGCTCCAGGTGTTCAGGCCCGAAGGCATCAGGTAATACTTCGTAAATGGTCTTGATGCCGGAGACGGTGTCCAGCAGCATGCCGGGGGCGTGGTGTTCGTAGAGGAGCTGTCGGCAGCGACCACACGGCATCAGGGTGTTGCCATCGCCATCGACACAGGAGAAGGCAACCAGCTTGCCGCCTCCGGTGCGATAAAGCTCACTTACCAGTGAGCACTCCGCGCACAAACCAACACCGTAGGAAGCATTCTCGACATTGCAGCCCGAGATGATCTCGCCCTTGTCGGTTAGCGCCGCGGCACCAACCGGAAAGTTCGAATAAGGCGCGTAGGCCTTTTTCATGGCCTTGGTGGCTTCCGCCTTCAAGGTTGCCCAATCGATATCCACGATTACCCCTTTACGTATGGGATGGCGAGTGACTTCGGAGGTCTGGACTGACCAACGAAACCAACCACCGCGATGATGGTGACAATGTAGGGAACCATCGTGATGAAGTCGGAGGGGATACCCGGGCTTACCTGGTTTGCCCAAACTCGCAAGATAATCGAGAAGCCAAACAGCAGCGCTGCCATAGCCGCCCAAATCGGGTGCCATCGACCAAGGATTACCACCGCTAGCGCGATAAATCCAAAGCCTCCGGACATCTCGCGACCAAATGCACCCGCGTTACCAATGGTTAGCGCTGCACCACCCAGACCAGCGATCGCGCCACCGATGGTTACCCACCAGAAACGTGTGCGACTGACGTTGATACCTACGGTGTCGGCTGCCAGAGGGTGCTCACCCACGGCTCTGGCTCGAAGGCCCAGCTTGGTCTTGAACAATACAAACCACAGCGCAGGAACAATCAGCAGCGCGGCGAAAACCGTGATTCGGTTTTCAAACAAGACCGGTCCGATGACAGGAATATCGCTCAGGAATGGAATCTTTACGATGTCCAGGGTTCCTGGGAAGTTGACGTTCTCGCCATCCTCAGTGAGCCACTGCTGGTAGAGGAAGTTGGTGATTCCAATAACCAAAACGTTCAGCACCACACCAACAATGATTTGCTGGGCTAAAAACTTGATCGCGAATACCGCAAGCACCATGCTCATCAGCGAGGCGGTGAACATTGCCGCGAAGATACCGAGCGCAAAGTTGTCCGTGATGCTCGAAACCACCGCCGCCATAAATGCACCGGTCAGTAGCTGACCCTCAATGGCGATGTTAGTGATACCGCTTCGCTCGCTCATCACACCAGCCATCGCACCTAGCATGATTGGCACCGCAAGAACCAAAGCGGTTCCAGCGATAAACACAACTGGGACGGTATTGTCAGCAGCCAACCAACCGAGCAGCGCGGTAACGCCGATCAGTCCATAGACCGAAGCAAGCCAAATCGGGGTCTTTTGGTTTCGCAGCGAGAGCAGCAAAGAGCCAACTGCCAATAGAAGCAGCAGCACACCGGCAATAACCCCGAGCTGGGCCGAGGCAATCTCGAAGGCGGGTAGCTGGATGGCGTCATCCTTGCGGGTTAGCTCAAAGCTGGTTTGACCCGAACGTCCGGCGATGCCGAAGAAGTAGAGCACGATCAGGCCAACAACCGCCATCACGATTGGGCTCTTGAACCCAACCCGCTCTTCGCTGTTTACGCCAGCGACTGGTTTAAGCCAACTCATTTGGCACCACCTTTCCCGAAGAGTCGATCTCGGAAAGCGATCAGCGCATTGGTGGTCTGCGGCTTAGGCAAGCCAAAGATTGCCCTGATCAGTGGCGGAGCGGCAATAAACAGAACAATTGCGCCCTGGACAATTCCCAGCACCTCAGGAGAAACTCCGATTACCTGCATCGCAGGAGCTCCGGCCTTGAACGCACCGAAGAGCAAGCCGGCAAGCAAAATACCTGGCGCAGAGGATCCACCCAAAAGGGCCACCGTAATTGCGTCGAAACCAATACCAGCGTGTGAGCTCGGAGTCACACCAATCGCGGTTCCAAGTGCCTGGTTCGAGGCGGCAACACCAACAAATGCAGCCGAAAGACCCATCGCCAAGATGTAGGTGCGATTCACGTTGATGCCGGCTGTCTTTGCGGCATCCGGGTTGAAACCAACCATGCGAAGTCGGTATCCGATTGTGGAGCGCTCCATTAGCCACCAGTAGACAATCACCGCGGCAAGTGCAATTACCAAGCCCCAGTGCAACGAGTACTCATCGCCAAAAAGCTTCGGGAATTGCGCAGTGACCGCAGCCGGGTCGGCCTTTGGATTACCGGTTGCGCGCTCCTCCTGAAGCAACATTGGATCGCGCATCAGGAAGGTGAAGAAGTAAAGCGCAATGTAGTTGAGCATGATCGTCAAGATCACCTCGTGGGCACCGGTTCTTGCCTTGAGGAAACCAACCAGCGCTCCCATCAGTGCAGCACCCAAGATTCCAGCCATCAGCGCAACCACGGTGTGCAGCACGATTGGCAATTCAATGCGGGTGGCAACCCAGGTTGCGAAGATCATTCCAAAAATCAACTGACCGGTACCACCGATGTTGAATAGTCCCACTCGGAACGCGAGTCCTATGCCCAAGCCGGCTGCAATCAGCGGAGCACCAAGTCTTAGGGTCTCCGTCAACGGCCTAAACGCCTTGACGATATCCTCAGCCTCAGCGTTGTAAATCGAGCCCTTAAACAAAGCACCGTAACCATCGCTCACAACGCTCCAGGCGGCACCCAGCGAGTCCTGCGGACGAGAGAAGAAGTAGGTCAGACCCTCCAAGAATTCCTTGTTGGAGCCGATCATGAACATCGCTCCAACTAGGAAACCGAGGATGACAGATAGCACGGTGCGAGTCAGCCCACCGGAGAGAATCTCCTTGATGGCTTGATTGAATCTCGCCTCTGGGTTACTCATGCTGCAACTCCCGCCATCATCTTGCCTAACTGCTCTCTTGAAGTTTCTGGGCCCACGATTCCGACAATCTGACCGCGATACATCACTGCGATTCGATCGGCCAGGGCCAGCACCTCATCTAGTTCGGTAGAGATCAAAATCACGGCCTTTCCGGCATCACGCTCAGCCACCAACTGCTCGTGAATGAATTCGATTGAACCAACGTCCACACCTCTGGTTGGTTGCGAGGCAATCAACAGATCCACGTTTCGGTATAGCTCCCTGGCCACAACCACCTTCTGCTGGTTACCTCCGGATAGCTTTCCAGCTAGGTGCTCGGCCGATGGGGTGCGAACGTCGAAGCGCTCAACCAGCTCGCGAGAAATCTTCTTGCGCGCTGCGAAGTTGATGTTCAGCCCCTTGGTGAAGACCGACTTGTAAGAGGCGTCGAGCATCAAGTTCTCGGCAATCGTGAACTCGGAAACCAAGCCGTCTTTTTTACGGTCCTCCGGAATGAAGCCAACACCGGATTCCAAAACCTCACGAACTGAGGCCTGAGGCTTGCGCGGTTGATCCTTGATGGCGATAGCACCGCTGCCCTTGATAACAGGGCGCAGGCCGAGTAGCGCCTCTGCCAGTTCGGTCTGACCGTTGCCCTGGACTCCAGCTATAGCCAGAATCTCGCCGCGCTGGACTGTGAAGCTCACGCCATTGACTGCTCGCTGATTGCGATCATCCAGCACAGAGATGTTTTCGACCCGAAGCACGTCATCACCCAGGGTTGCCTTGCGCTTCGAGACAGTTAGGTCTACTTCGCGACCAACCATCATCGAGGCAAGTTCGGAGGTTGAGGCATCGGGTGATGCGTCTCCAACTACCTTGCCCAGGCGAATAACCGTGATCTTGTCGGCAACTTCCTTTACCTCGCGAAGCTTGTGAGTAATAAAGACAATCGAAGTTCCGGCTTTGGCCAGCTGACGCATGATCCCCATCAGCTCATCGGTCTCCTGCGGGGTCAGCACAGCGGTTGGCTCATCGAGAACCAAAACCTTTGCCTCACGAGAGAGCGCCTTGATGATTTCAACGCGCTGCTGGACGCCAACCGGCAGGTCCTCAACTAGCGCGTCAGGGTCAACGTTGAATCCAAAGCGGTTGGAAATCTCAACAACGCGCTTTCTGGCTTCTGAAAGATTGAAGGTTCCCAGCACACCGGTTGGTTCATTGCCCAGGGCAACGTTCTCGGCAACAGTGAAAACTGGGATAAGCATGAAGTGCTGGTGCACCATTCCGATGCCGGACGCCATGGCGTCTCCCGGACCAGCAAATTTTTGAGGCTGGTCATCGAGCAGGATCTGACCCTCGTCAGCCTGGTAGAGACCGTAGAGCACGTTCATCAGGGTTGACTTGCCCGCGCCGTTTTCTCCAAGCAGGGCGTGGATCTCGCCGGGTTCAACAACCAGGTTGATCGAGTCGTTGGCCACCAGTTGACCAAAGCGCTTTGTGATGCCGCGCAGTTCTAATTTCACTTTTGCACTCCTTCGTGCTGCCCTACTATTCTGCCAAAAAAACTGAGGGCCGCAGATCACTCTGCGGCCCTCGGCTTTTTATTACTGAATTAGCTCAGTGGGTCAATCTCACCAGCGATGATGCCAGCCTCTAGCTCTGCTAGGCGAGCCTTGGTTGCGTCATCAATCTTGGAGTCGAAGTCGTAGAACGGAGATAGTCCGGTTCCACCGTTTGCCAAGGTGCCAACGTATGCGTCACCGTTGAATGCGCCACCAGCAGATAGCTCTGCGATGATGTCGTAAACAGCGTTGGTCATGCGCTTCTCAGCTGAGGTAAGCACGTATGGTGCGTACTCAGGAGAGGTTAGAGCAACGTCCTTGTCAACACCGATCATTACACCGGCGATGCCAGCTTCCTTGATTGCCTCAGAAACAGCACCGAACTGGTCTCCACCAACTGGGAAGATTACGTCAGCGCCGTCGTTGATCAATGCAGCTGCAATTGACTTCGAGGTACCGGAGTTAGGGGTGAAGTCACCGATGAACTGACCGGTAGCTGCGGCTGGATCCCAACCAACAACCTTCACGTCCTTGCCGTTTTCCTTGCCCCATGCCATAGCTCCGAAGTAGAAGCCGTTCATGAAGTCGGTAACTGCGTCAATCTGCATGCCACCGTAGGTACCAACCACCTTGGTGGTCGAGTAAGCAGCAGCTAGGTAGCCAGCTAGGTAGCTGGACTGGTTCATTGCGTAGCCAACTGGCTTTAGGTTTGCGTTGCCCTCAGACCAGCCATCGATGGTTACGAAGCTTGACTCTGGGTTAGCAGCTGCTGCAGCGTTTACGTCTGCAACTAGGTTGAAGCCAACTGCGAAGGTAATGTCGCAAGCCTGGTCAACCATTGCCTGTAGGTTCGGAGCGAAGTCCTCAGCAGAGTTCGACTCTGCGTCTGCAATCTGAACACCTAGCTCGGTCTGAGCCTTGGTTAGACCGTCGTAAACAGACTCGTTGAATGACTTGTCGTTCCAGCTACCCTCGTCAGATACTGCACAAGCAAGGTAGTCAACGCTTGGTGCCTCTGATGCGGTCTCTGTTGCGGTTGGCTCTGCTTCTGGAGCAGCTGCACAGCCGGTTAGCACTAGGGCTGATACGCCTAGTAGTGCGAATGCTGCGGATGCATTCTTTAGTTTCAAGGTTTCCTCCTGATTGGAAATGTGTGCCATTAGGCACCTTTTCCCAACACTCTACAGAGGTTTTCAAGAGCAACATGACCGCCACGGTCAAGTTTTAGGGCTGTGCGAGAACTGTTATAAAAGCTCCGAATGTCCGGTTTGTTTTAGGACATCAACTAGCGACTTAACCTTTTGCGCATGTTCCTTGGTGGTAATCAGCAGGGCGTCTGGGGTGTCCACCACGATCACATCCTCCAGGCCAATCA
>JARXAN010000044.1 GCA_029865895.1 Actinomycetota bacterium | reverse complement strand
TGTCGCCCAGCAGGATTACAAGATCACTCGCGACTCACTGGTTCGCTATGCCGGAGCATCGGGAGATTTCAACACCATTCACTACCGCGATGACATCGCGCAGGCAGTTGGCCTCCCAGGCGTCTTAGCCCACGGAATGTTGACCATGGGCATCTCGATCCAACCGGTGGTTTCTTGGATTGGCGATGCGGGTCAGGTAGTGGACTACGGAGTGAGATTCACCAAGCCGGTTGTTGTTCCATCACACGGTCACGCGGCACTAAGTGTCACTGCAACGATTGGTGCTTTGGACGAAGAGGCCAAGCGAGCACGGGTTGACCTAACCACCACTTTTGAAGAGAACACCGTGTTGGGCAAGGCCCAGGCTTGGGTGCAGTTTTGAGCCAAATCCCCGCAGAGGCAATGGCGAAATTCACCACCATGCGGGTTGGTGGAAAGCCAAAGTCGCTAACCAAGTGTGAGAGCACAGCTGAGCTTTACGAGGCGGTGCTTAACGCCTGGCGTGAGGAATCGAATTACCAAATCCTGGCCGGTGGATCAAACACCGTTTTCGCCGATGACATCTCGCACCTAGATGTGATTTTGGTAGCCAACCTCGGCAAGGAAATCGTCAACGAAACGGATTCCTCAGTCACCGTTCGAGTGCAGGCCGGTGAGGGTTGGGACGAGTTTGTTGCCTGGGCAGTTGAGCACGGCTACGCCGGTATCGAGGCCATGAGTGGCATCCCTGGAAGTGTTGGAGCAACTCCGGTTCAGAACGTCGGTGGCTACGGGCAAGAAGTCTCTGAGACCATCACCCAAATCGAATTCTTGGACTTTGAGACCTTTGAGGTCGAGGTAAAGCCTGCGGATTTCTTTGAGTTCTCATACCGTGACAGCGCTTTAAAGCATGGTCTCAGGGGAGTCATCGGCTGGGTTGAATTTGAACTAAAGAAGCTTGGCGGCCTAAGTGTCCCGATGGCTTCGGGTCAGATCACCAACCACCTCGGTGAGCCCTATGGCTCGCAGTTACCGCTGCAGGTGGTTCGTGACACCGTGATCGAATTGCGTGCATCCAAGGGCATGGTGGTGCAGGATTCCGACCCATCGAGCGTGAGCTGCGGCAGCTTCTTTACCAACCCGGTGGTCTCAAAAATCAAGGCCTTGGAGTTCCCACAGGACATGCAAAAGTGGTCGATGGAAGATGGTGAGAAGTTCAAACTTTCTGCCGGCTGGTTGATTGAAAACTCCGGCATCCCAAAGGGTTATTCTCTCCCGGGTTCTAAGGCAAAAGTAAGTGACAAGCATGCCCTTGCGATCACCAATGGTGGGGGAGCTAAGTCCAAAGAAATCATTGAACTAGCAAGGTTTATTCAGGAGCGGGTAGCCGCAACCTGGGGCATAAACCTGGTGCCTGAACCAAACCTGATTGGGTTCTAGCTAAAGAGGCGCTGCAAGCGCTGAATGCCGGCAACCAACTGGTCGTCGCCCAGTGCGTAGCTGAGGCGAACATAGCCAGAAGGTCCAAACGCTTCACCAGGAACCATGGCAACTTCTGCAGCGTCTAGGGCATAGTCGCAGAGTTCGAGAGAGCTGTTAATCTGCTTGCCACCCCAGTTCTTACCCAAGAGGCCAGAAACATCGCTGTAGATGTAGAAAGCGCCCTTAGGGGTAGGTGTGACAACACCTGGAACCTTGTTCATCTCAGAAACCGCAAGCTGTCTGCGGCGATCAAAGGCAGCCAGCATGTCCTTCACTGGCTGCTGGTCACCGGTTAGAGCTGTAAGTGCTGCTCGCTGCGAGATGTTGGAAACATTCGATGACAGGTGTGACTGCAGGTTGGCAGCAGCCTTGGCTGCATCCAGCGGAGCAACCATCCAGCCCAAGCGCCAACCGGTCATCGCGTAGGTCTTGGCAACACCGTTGACCATGATGGTGCGGTCGGCAAGCTCTGGAACCAGCTCGGTAATCGAGTAGGCGTAGAGGCCGTCGTAGGTCAGGTTTTGGTAAATCTCATCGGAAACCACCCAGAGGTTTGGCTTGGAAGCGACCCACTGACCAATGGCCAGGATCTCTTCCTTGGTGTAGACCGCACCCGTTGGGTTCGAAGGCGAGCAGAGCAAAAGCGCCTTGGTCTTCGAGGTGTAGGCAGCCTCCAGCTGGGCAACGGTCACCTTGTAGTCCTGGTCACTACCTGCGAATACGTCAACCTGCTTGCCACCGGCAAGCTTGATCGCCTCCGGGTAGGTGGTCCAGTATGGAGCCGGAACCAAAACCTCATCCTGCGGATCCAGGATCACTGCAAAGGCCTGGTAAACCGCCTGCTTTCCTCCGTTGGTGACAATTACCTGGGCTGCGGTGACATCGGTACCGGAGTCACGCTTAGTCTTTTCGACAATCGCCTCACGCAGTTCTGGAAGACCGGCTGCCGGCGTGTAGCGGTGGTTCTTTGGGTCGCGAACCGCGAGAACAGCGGCTTCAACGATGTGCTGCGGGGTAGCGAAATCTGGCTCTCCAGCAGCAAAAGAAATGACATCCTTGCCTTCAGCCTTGAGGGCTTTTGCCTTGGCGTCAACCTTGAGTGTTGCGCTCTCGGCGATGGCAGCGATTCTTTGGGAAATTCGGTTTGCGGACATGCCTAAAAGGATACTTAGGTTTACGGGCAATCGGGCCAGAATTCCCTTTGCATATCGCCGGTTTAACCCCTAAACTCTTTCAAGTTGACATCTGCCCAAAACTAATCTGGCGAAAAATCAAACTAATAGATTCAATCTAGAAGTCTGTCTTTCCCAGGTGGCACTTGAAACCAAGCCTCGTGCCTGTTAAAGGTTGATGGCGATGGCAACGATAGGGCGGTAGTTCAATTGGTAGAGCAGCGGTCTCCAAAACCGCAAGTTGCAGGTTCGAGTCCTGTCCGCCCTGCGCTAACTAAGAAGGAAGTCAAATGTCAGAAGAGACACAGAACGCCTCTGAAGACTTAGTCGAAGCTGCGAAAGCGGAAAAGGCTAAGACCAAGAACCCGCTTCAGCGCGGCACGCTGTTTTTCCGCCAGGTAGCTGCAGAGCTCGGCAAGGTCACCCGACCGACCCGTAAAGAGTTAATCAACTACACCGGTGTGGTGCTCGGTTTCGTAGCGGTCGTGATGGCAATCATCAGCGGCCTGGACTGGGTCTTCTACAACGTTGTTACCTTCGTATTTTCAGACTAAAGAGGAATTTGTGTCAGACCTAAACTTCAGCGACACCCAGGAAACTGAGCCAATGGCTCAGTCCGAGGACGCAGTGAACGAGAACACCGACCTAGACGAGGCCGACCTAGACCTTGCCGAGGTAGAGGCAGAGCACGAGCTTGATGGCTTCCAGATCGAGGAAGTTCCAGCTGAGCCAGAGACTTCAGTTGAAGCAGCTGCAGCCGATGAGGACCCTTACCGCAAGTTCCGTCAGGAACTGCGCGAGCAGCCAGGCAAGTGGTACGTAATCCACTCCTACGCAGGCTACGAGCGTCGCGTCAAGCAGAACATTGAAGTTCGTAAGCAGGCGCTAGCCGGTGGTGACCAGGTCTTGCAGATCGAGGTCCCTATGGAAGAGACCATCGAGATCAAGAACGGTCAGCGCAAGTTGGTTTCCAAGGTTCGCATCCCTGGTTATGTGCTAGTTCGCATGGAGATGACCGAGGACAGCTGGTCGCTAGTTCGCCACACTCCTGCAGTTACCGGCTTCGTTGGTAATAGCCAGCACCCAACGCCACTTCGCCCAAACGAGGCGTTCGAGATGCTAAAGCCGCTATTCACCCCTGAGGAAACCGAAGAGGTCAAGAGCGCTAAGGCTGCAATTTCATCCGGTGGCAAGGCCAAGGGCAAGTCGATCCCAGTAAAGATCGACTTCTCGGTTGGCGAATCCATCATGATCAAGGATGGCTCGTTCGCTGGCCTTCCAGGCACAATTTCGGAGATCAACCCAGCCTCTGGCAAGGTCACCGTTCTAGTTTCGCTATTCGAGCGTGAGACTCCAGTGGAGCTGTCTTTTGACCAAGTCGGACCACTGAACTAATAAGAGAGAAAAGAAAACAACATGGCACCCAAGAAGAAAGTCACCGGTCTGATCAAGCTTCAGATCCAGGCTGGCGCTGCTAACCCGGCTCCACCTATCGGACCTGCTCTAGGTCAGCACGGTGTAAACATCATGGAGTTCTGCACCCAGTACAACGCAGCTACCGCTGACCAGCGTGGCAACGTAGTACCGGTTGAGATCACCGTTTACGAAGACCGTTCATTCACCTTCATTCTGAAGACCCCTCCTGCCGCTGAGCTAATCAAGAAGGCAGCTGGAGTTCAGAAGGGAAGCGCAACCCCTCACACCGTGAAGGTTGCAAAGCTATCCCGCGACCAGGTGTTGAAGATTGCAGAGGCGAAGATGAGCGACCTAAACGCTAACGACGTCGAAGCAGCAGCAAAGATCATCGCTGGAACTGCCCGCTCAATGGGCATCACCACCGAGCTATAAACCAAATAACCAACCACAAATAGTCGTGGGAGGGGTTAGCGCCCCTTAGAACCACGGACTGTGACCGAAAGGAAAAGCAGAATGGCAAAGCGCTCAAAGGCCTATAACGAGGCCGCAGCAAAGATCCAAGAAGGCAAGCTCTACAACGCAGAGGAAGCTGCCAACCTTGCGATCGAAACCGCAGGTAAGAAGACCAACTCAACCATCGAGGTTGCACTCAAGCTTGGAGTGGACCCTCGCAAGGCTGACCAGATGATCCGTGGCACGGTATCTCTCCCTCACGGAACTGGAAAAGTAGCCCGAGTAATCGTGTTTGCAAATGGTGCCGCAGCAGACGCAGCTCGTGAGGCTGGAGCCGATGAGGTCGGTGGCGATGAACTAATCGCCAAGGTTGAGGCTGGTTGGGTCGACTTCGACTCTGCAGTTGCAACCCCAGACCTAATGGGCAAAGTTGGTCGTCTAGGTAAGGTGCTAGGTCCTCGTAACCTAATGCCAAACCCAAAGACCGGAACCGTAACCATGGACACTGCGAAGGCTGTTACTGACATCAAGGGCGGAAAGATCGACTTCCGCATTGACAAGCAGTCCAACCTTCACTTCATCATTGGTAAGGCAAGCTTCACCCAGGCTCAGCTAACTGAGAACCTAAACGCCGCAATGGATGAGGTTGTCCGACTAAAGCCTTCGACCTCTAAGGGTAAGTACCTTCTAAAGGGTGCCGTAGCGACCACTTTCGGTCCTGGCATTCCTTTGGACACTGCAACCTTTATGTAAGGTCCAAAAGCCACTTATAAAGCGCCAGTGTGCTTGCGCAATCGTCTCGGTTGTATGCAATCACCTGGCGCTTTAGCTTTTCCGCGGCATCCTCATCCTCGGCAAGAGTGCTCAGGTACTTGTCGTAAAACTCCATCGAACCCATTGCTTCTTTGACGTCGGAGGAGCGATCAAACTCGTAGAAGTTCTCTAGATTCTTGATGCTGTAGCGCTCTTCGGATATAACCAAGGTCTTCTCGACCACGCGATAGAGATCGACAAACACACCGTTCTCAATCAGCTGCATGACCTCGTATTCATACTTGCCGGTTCTAGCGGCAAGCTTCTTGAGTGCGGTCTTTTCGTATTGCGCATAGTGGTAGACCCGACTCTCCGGGTAGCGCTTGCGGTTGGTGAGTAGCGTCTGCATAAACGCCTCGTAAGCGCGTTCCTCACCGGCCCTGTCATCGGCCCAGTGGTGGAAGAACTCACCCTCTGCATCGACCCAGCCCCAGAGGTACTCCAAACCGCCTGGTTCACCAAAGAAGGTAAAGCCCTCAAGGTCGAAGAACAAATCTCCTGGGTTGGATTTCGGTAGCTCCGCGAGTAGCTCGGGATCGGAAACCACCTGACTTCGCACCCCGGTATCGAAGAACTTCTGCTGCAGTCTGGCCTGAAGTGCCAGCCTGCGGATCACCTCTACAGAGTGCTTTTCGGTTGGTCCATCTAAGTCTGCAAGCTGGCGGACGGTCGTGACTCCAAGTTGGCGAAGGGCCTCGATCTGAGCCTTCGAGATGCCGGCTACCAACTGCAGGTGGTTGGTTTCCAGACGCATGTGACGACATAGTGCCGGATACTCACACATGTCGCAGTAGGTGGATGCCACGCAAACCAGCTCACCCATATCTGCCAGGTTCTGAGGGTTCTGCTTCACGATCGCTAGGACGCTGGCTTGATAAACCTCGCGCTTGGCCACCATCTGTGCGATCAACGCATCGGCCGAGAAAGAAGCAAACTCTCGGCTACCTAGAATCAGGCCGTGTTCTGCTTTTGCTTCAAGGCCTAAGGTTCTAAGCACATCGGCGTATAGCCCGACCTGAATTTGGTAATCGGGTTTTGGGCTGGCGGATAGCTTCGCATCCCAGGCGGTGTAACCACCTGACCATGCGCCATGTGAGACGGCGGTGAGCCCCTGTTCGCCCATCTCAAATCGATAGTCCCCACGGAGCAGAAAGTCTGGTCGGCCGGAGAATTCAAGCTCCCCGGAACCGCCCTTGAGAACGCCCTGGTAAATCACCGGCACGCCCTGCTTCATAAGCTCCAAAGTGGCTTCGAGGGTTTGAGGCTGAGGTGCCTGCACTAGGTCTTGGAGGTTTGTAACCAACTCCGCTTCGAGTGCGGCTTCAAATTTCATGCCGTAGCGAATGGCCAAGCTGTCAGGTTTGACGTAGAACTCGTCGATTAGTTCCTGAAGCCCAGCCACCTTTAGCTCCCTGGCCACCGACACTTTGGTGCAGTGCGAGCACTGCGATCTCATCAAATCTCGAGAGTCAAAACTTAGGCCGGTAGGAGTTTTTCGCATGGCTAAAGTTTGCCTTAGGGGTCTGACATTTTTAGGTTGATATGTGCGGTTACCCGTCTGCAGATTATGCTTGCCATAGATTCAAAATTGGAGTTTTATGCCAAAGCCAGACCCGAAAACCTTCCGCCACGTTCTAGTGGTTGAAAACGAGCCGCTGATGCGCGACCTATTGGCGCGTGCTGTTGAGTCAGCCGGATTCGTGGTCACTACCGCCGCAAATGCCGCGGATGCTAAGCGCGCCATGAAGTCCATCGACCCAGACGCCATTGTGGTTGACATTGAACTAGGACCGGGACCAAATGGGTTTGAGCTGGTGGAGTCACTAAACCCAACAACCCCAGCGGTCGGCATTGTTTACCTAACCAACCTGCCAGATCCTCGCTTTGGTAAGAAAGACGCATCGATGGTGAAGTCGAACCAGGCTTACCTGAGAAAAGGCGCAATCCAAAATGGGCAGGAACTGGTTGATGCTATCGAGGCCGTGCTGAAGGATTCAATTACCAAGGAGTATCGCCACGACCTGGCCAGTAACCGACCATTCTCTGCGCTATCGCGCCGACAGGTCGAAACTCTGCAGCTGCTGAGCGAGGGAAAGACCAACGCTCAGATTGCCGTACTACGAGGCACCACGGTGCGTGCGGTGGAGGGCATGCTCACCCGAATTTTCGAGCTTATGTCCATCGATCCAAAGGACGGCAATCCAAGGGTTGAGGCAGCTAGTAAGTATCACCAGCTCAAAGAACAGGTTTAGTACTTGGCCGAACGCAGCGTTTCCCCACTGAGTGCACTCGGTGGCAAACATGCTCTGAACTGGCGAACCCACCTGTTTTTTGCCCTGCCCTCCGTCGTGACCGGCCTAATTAACGACTACGGCAGACTCGGCGGTGATCCGGTGAGCTGGTTCGTTGTGGTCTTTGCAGGCTTTGCAGTAACTGTTGCCTCCATCGAGGTTCTAGCCCAGATTCACATCCGACTATTTGGCAAACCAAAGACCCTGAGCAATCTGGCCATACTGATGATTGCTGGTTTGATCCGTGGAGCTACGGTCTTTTATGTCGGCTGGCTTTTAGGGGTCATGCCACAGAGCGAACTCTGGTTCCGACTCTCGGCAGCTCCGCTCTATGTGACCGCCGTCTACATGGTCTTCAATACCCTGGTTGTTGCCTATTTGTATCAGCGTGAGATCGACCAGGAACTTCGCCGAGAGCAGTACTCGCTGAACCAATCCAGGCTCGAGTTTGCTCAGGAGATTGATCGCCTAAGACTTGCGCAGCGCAGCAAAATCAGCGAATTGGTGACCCCTTCACTTTGGGAGATCTCTAAGCACCTAAATGACGCAAAGCTCTCCAAAGACGCATCCGCCATCGTTCGTGCACTTCGAGGGCTAAACGAGGATGTCGTTAGGCCACTGAGCCATGAGCTTGCCAAGCGTTTTGACCCGCCAACCTTGACCGCTGCCGCACCGTTTTTGACCAAGCTGGGAAGGCTAACCCTTCCTAAGCGCACCACTCTTGGCCAGTCGCTGGCGGTGGGCTGGACCGCACTCACTGCCTTTGTGCTCGGTTACTCAATGCTTTCGGCATCTAGCAACCCGCTGCAGGGTCTTGTCACGGCACTGGTGCTAACCAGCTGGTTCGGTTTGGTGACCTACGCGCTGAAGGCCGTAACGGTGAACTTAGAGCACCCAACCTGGCTGGGCTTCATCGCCTCAATCCCAGTCGGAGCACTGGTTGGCCTCACCGCGTGGCCATTCACTTTTTGGGAAACGCTGACCTTGCCCGAAACTTTCCTGGTGCAGTCTTCGGTCTTCTTTTCGATCGCCTACCCAAGTATTTACCTAATGGCGGTAGCCAATAATCAATCAGAGATATCTCAAGCTCAACTCAGGGCAATCGTTGAGGAGCTAAGGCTGCTCAACTCCCAATTGCGCCAGCAGGTTTGGTTAGACCAGAAGATGTTGGCTACCGAGTTGCACGGCAGCGTCCAGGCAACGCTGCACGCGACCGCTCTGCAGCTATCCAAAATCGACCAACCAACCATTGCCGATCTGGAGAAGGTTCGCGATGCGGTTGACCGGGCACTTGCCCGACTCGGACAAACCTCATACCTAGAGGGCGAAAGCTTTGATCAGGTGCTGGCTGATATTTCTGAGGTCTGGGAAGACACCTGCAAGATCGAGTACCACATCCAGCCGCAAGCCCAACAAGCTCTTGAGCAGCAGAGTCTTGCTCGAAGCACAATAGAAGTGGTGCGCGAGGCAACAACCAACGCCATAAAACATGGCAAGGCCAAAAACATCAAGGTCACGATTACTCAGAGCGGACAGTTGCTCGAGCTGATTGTCGACAATGACGGCCAAGAGCTAGTTTCAAGCACCCAGGGGTTGGGCACCAGCGTGATCTCAGACCTTACTCACAGTAACCGGCTTTACAAGACTCGTGACGGAGTCAGATTCACCGCAACTATTGCGCTTGGGCTGCAACTCGAGCAGTAGTCTCCGCCAAGGTTGGTGGTTCGCAACCCTTGCGCTCACAAACGATTCCAGCGGCAACCGCCGCAATCTCCGCGGCTCTTTGCAGATCCGAACAAGATAGGTTGCGCAAGCGTGCAATCGGGTCTGCACCTAGTGCGTCAACTAGATCAAGCTCCGCCAAAAGATTTGCCATAAAGGTATCCCCGGCACCGACGGTGTCGACCAGGTTGATCTTCGGAGCCCTGGCGTGCAGTTTGTTGCCGTTCAAAAACAAGGTCGCGCCATCGCCACCGCGGGTAATGACAACTAACTTGCCCCCCTGGCTCCAGTCGGTGGCAATCGAATCTAGTTCGGCACCGACCGGTAGGTCATAGAGCCACTCGATGTCGGCATCGGATGCCTTGATGATGTGGCTGTGGGCATTGATGCGCAGCACGCGAGTCAGCTCGCTCGTTCTCTCAAAACCTAGAGCCGAACGAATGTTGAGGTCATGGCTGAGGGTTGATTCGCCAACCTCATACAGCCCACCAAGCCACTGCTCCAGCACCAAACCACCAGGGGCAATCGCCATTGCCAGACAGCCAAACTGCACTGCCTTGGTGTCCAAAGATGCCAGTTCGATGGCACTGGGTAGCTCGGCCTCAGTCCAGCCCCAGTCGGCAGTGCCGTCTACGTAGAAGCTGTAGCTTGCGGAACCACCATCACCGATGGTGGCAACTGCGAGAGAAGTTTGCTCTCTAGCGCTGATGCTGTAATCGAGGTTGACGCCATTAGATGACAACCGCTCTCTAATCTGCTGACCAAAACCATCGCTGGAAATTCGGCCCATAAATCTCTGATCCACACCGCGCCTGGCGAGGGCCAAAGCGACATTCGCGTTAGCGCCACCAACGACCGCCTGGTACTTGCCACCGGCATCAGCGCTGCCAATAAGGTCTATTAGAGCCTCACCAATCACCAAAATCATGGGGCAAGTCTAGGCTGTAGATATGAGTGAATCTAGAAATGCAAATCGTGCCATCCAGCTCCCTCTGATCGGCCTAGCGTTCCTCTGGGCCATGATGATGCTCGCTCAGTTCGTGGACCTCTATCGCCAGATGCCGATGTATGACGATAAAGGGCAACAGCTGCCCTACGAGGTCACACTGCAGTGGAGCGTTTACCTAATCCTGCTTGGCATCACCGGTGTCGCTATCGCATCGCTGTTCGGCCAGCGCATCGCATTGGCCTTGCGAACCGAGGCTGATTCGCCCCTTGCACAGAGCGCCCACCGCTTCAACAACCTCTTCGTGATCCTGTCCCTGGTTGGCGGCGCAATTTTTGCGATCGGCAACTTTCTAGGTGCCTTCAACAACTATGACTCAAGGGATGCTTCGCCACTGATTCGCATCTTTGGCGTCTATGTGCCAATTGTTTTGGCTACCGCCTTAGTCGTTGTAGTTATTTTGTTTGCGTTTGTCTTCCGCAAGGACGCCCCAGACATCTCACACGAGGAGAAGGATGAGGAGCGAGCCAGACTGCAACGTGCGGTTGGACTGGCCTACGCCTCACCAATCATCGGTACTGCAATTGCCATCATCTTTGGTCTGGTGGTTTATGACACCACCCGCACCGAGCTGGATGTTTGGATCTGGGTGATCATCCAAGCGATCATCGCGACCTCAATCATCATCGGAACTCGCTTCGCCGCCCAGGCGAGGTCTTCAAAGCCGCTGCAGCCAAGGCCAAGACGAACCGGTACCGCAGCGGTGAACCTGAACTTGGTGCTGTCTATTGTCTTCGGGGCTGTGGTGACCATCATGGCTTTCACCTTTGGCTTCTCAGCGATCGAGAACTTGCGCGAATGGCCACAGTGGGTAGAGGGAGATCCAAACTCGCAGCAGCCAATCATCAACGGGCCATCGATCAGTTGGTTTCTAGAGTCCATGCTCCCAGCCTTGGTGCTGCTCGCTTTGGCTACCATTGGGATCTACCGCACCATGATTTCGAGGCACAAAGTAAACAATGCGTAGTTATTTCAAAGGACTGCTGTTCGACAACGATGGAGTCCTAGTTGACTCAATGCCGGGCGCAATCAGCGCCTGGCGCCAGTGGGGTGAAAAGTATTTCCCGGGATTTGAACTTACCGCTGAGCATCACGGTAAGCGTGCGCAAGATTTAGTTTTGCAGATGGTCGGTGAGAAGCTCTTCAAAGAGGCAGACGACTACATCAACAACCTAGAGCAAGACCTCGCCCACCTGACGGTCCCTCTTGAGGGCTCGGTGGAATTCCTAACCTCGATGAAGCCCGGTGTTTGGACGGTTGTCACAAGCGCCAATCCAAACCTGGCGCGAGGAAGGCTCAGTGCCGCGGGCATCCCAATTCCAAATGAGATCGTCACCGCTTGGGATGTCGAAAACGGCAAACCTCACCCGGAGCCATACCTCAAGGGTGCTGCCAATCTTGGATTTGATATTTCCGACTGCGTGGTGTTTGAAGATGCCGCTTCCGGAATACTCGCAGGTCTTGAAGCAGGCGCAGGACTGTTGGTTGGTGTCACCGAACACGCAATGGACACTCAGGCAGACATAGTGGTTCGCTCACTCAAGGGAATTACCTTTGTAGATGGCGAGTTAGTAATTCCAGATTCGATTAGGTTGAGGTAAAAAATGGCAGAAATTGAGTTCTACGGAGCAGACTGGTGCAGCGATTGCAGAAGGTCTAAGTCACTTCTAAACACCCTTGGTGTTGAGTACGAGATGCACGATGTTGAGGCAGATGCCTCGGCTGCAGATCGCTCAAAAGAGATCTCTGGTCGCACCAATATTCCAGTGATTCGCTTTGCTGACGGCACTCACCTGGTTGAGCCATCAGATGCCATCCTGCACGCTGAGCTAAAGCTCCGCGGGCTCGTTAGCTAATTTGGTTCTATCTTTTTCGGCGCTTAGCGCCTAGGCTAGGAATTCGTAGTGCTAGAGGAAACCGTCCTTAGGCACGTCCCTAAGGAATCCTCAAAATGCCAAAAGATTTTTCGGCGCCTTCGCGCGCGTCCAAGCCAGCTAGTGCTGGCAAAAAAAGAGCGGTAGCCCCTAAGTGGGATTCCGCTAGAAGTGAGACCCCAGCTAAGCGTGATGGCCGTAAGGGCTATGCGTCTAACAAGGGTGACTACGTTCCAAAGTCAGAGCGAATTGTTGAGGTAGATCGCAAGCCTCGCACCGCTCGTCCAGACTCTGAATCAGATCGCAAGCCACGCACCGCTCGCCCTGCATTTGACGGTGACCGTAAGCCACGCACCTCACGCCCAGACTTCGATGCAGACCGCAAGCCTCGTGCATCCCGCGACTTTGATGGTGACCGCAAGCCACGTGCAGCACGTGACTTTGATGGTGACCGCAAGCCTCGCACCGGTGGTCGTGACTTTGACCCAGCCCGCAAGTCTTTCTCGGAGCGTCCAGATCGCGTAGCTCGCGACAACGACCGCAACAAGACTTTCGAGGGTGCTCGTGCCAAGAGCTCAACCGGCAAGACCTTCTCACAGGACGTCAAGCTAGAGCGTCTGGAAAGTGCAACTGATGCGGCCACCTTCGCCACCTTCCAAGAGATGGATCTTCCAGATCGTCTAACCCAGGAACTTGCCAAGATGGGTGCAGCTGCACCTTTCCCAATCCAGGCGGCGACCATCCCGGTTGCCATGGCTGGACAGGACGTTCTAGGTCGCGGTAAGACCGGTAGCGGTAAGACCATTGCCTTCGGCGTGCCACTTGTTGCCATGCTGGCAGCAGCCGGCAACCAGCCTCGTGAGGCTCGTAAGCCTCGTGCACTGGTGCTAGCTCCAACTCGCGAGTTGGCAGAGCAGATCGACCGCACCCTGTCACAGCTTGCAAAGAGCGTTGGCTTTTTCACCACCACCATCTACGGTGGTGTTCCTCAGTTCCGTCAGGAGCAGGCACTAAAGCGCGGTGTTGACATTGCAATTGCAACTCCGGGCCGCCTAGAGGACCTAATGGCTCAGGGCCTAGTTGACCTATCCGGTGTCGAGCGCATTGTTATCGACGAGGCTGACCACATGTGTGAGCTTGGCTTTGTTGAGCCAGTAACTCGCATCTTGGAGGCAACTGGGGACTCGCAGAAGCTACTGTTCTCGGCAACCTTGGACAAGCAAGTTGCAAACCTGGTCAAGCGCTTCATGCCTAACCCTTATGTCTATGAGGTGCCGGGTGAGGTAAACGAGACTTCGGACATCGACCACATCGTATTGACCATGGAGCCAAGAGACCGCTCACAGATCTTCCACCGCCTAGTTCAGGGTGAGGGGAAGTCGATTGTGTTCGTTCGCACCAAGGCAACCGCCGAGGCACTGTCTCAGTCACTAAACGATGCTGGTGTTTCAACCGCTCGTCTACACGGTGACCTAAATCAGGCTCAGCGCACCAAGAACCTAGAGCGCTTCACTCACGGAGCGGCTCGCGTAATGATCGCAACGGACGTTGCAGCTCGCGGTATTCACGTCGACGATGTGAAGTTGGTCATCCAGCTTGACCTTCCAGAGGAATACAAGACCTACCTACACCGCGCTGGTCGCACCGGCCGTGCCGGTCGCTCCGGTACCGTGGTTTCGCTTGTGCCACTGGGCAGAACCCGCAAGGTTGAGGGACTGCTAGAGCGTGCTGACCGTCAGGCCAAGTACGTGCACGTAACCCCGGGTGACAAGGTGATTTCAGATCTTGCAGGTCCGATTGCCCCACCACCGATTGTTGATTCCTTGGACTTTGGTGACTCTCGCTTCGAGACCACCAATAAGTCAGCGGTAAAAAAGAACTTGCGCGAGCGCAGCTCTGGAAATAAGCTATACGCAGCCAAAGACCGCCGGTTTCGTCAAAGGTAATCAAAGAAATTAGTTTCTAGATTCACCTGCGTTGATTAAGGTTCACGAAAGTGAAGGCCAGCGCAGGTGAATGTAAGAAGCTTTTTTGCTCTGAACGTTTACTCTGCGTTCGGAGCTTTTTCTTTTAAGAACTGACCGGCACCAACACAAACAAGGAGTGCCATGGCAGACAAGAAGGCTACGGTCGCCGAGCTAAAGGACAAGTTCTCTAGCTCGAGTGCAGTAATCCTTACTGAATACCGCGGACTCACAGTGACTCAGCTCAAGGAGCTGCGTCGCGCATTGGCTAATGACGCAACCTACGTAGTTGCAAAGAACACCCTTCTAACAATCGCAGCAAAGGAAGCAGGAGTATCTGCTTTCGAAGGTCAGCTATTTGGACCATCTGCATTGGCATTCGTTCACGGAGACGCAGTTTCCGTAGCAAAGGCACTGAAGGACTTCGCAAAGGCAAACCCACTGCTAGTGGTAAAGACCGGTGTCATGGATGGCGTCGCTCTTTCCGAGGCAGAGGTTAAGAAGCTTGCGGACCTCGAGACTCGCGAAGTACTACTGGCCAAGGCCGCTGGTGCTCTAAAGGCTTCGTTGTTCAAGGCTGCCTACACCTTCAACGCGCTTCCTTCGGGAACCGTTCGCGTTGTCGACGCGTTGCGTCAAAAGCAAGAGTCCAAATAACAATCGTTCACAACCCATTAGGAGACACAAATGGCAAAGCTATCTGCCGACCAGCTCATTGAGGCTTTCAAGGAGCTAACCCTTATCGAGCTTTCTGACTTCGTTAAGAAGTTCGAAGAGGTATTCGAAGTTTCTGCTGCTGCACCTGTTGCTGTTGC
>JARXAN010000022.1 GCA_029865895.1 Actinomycetota bacterium | reverse complement strand
CGGCAAGGAGTACCTAGTACTTTCTGCTCGCGACGTACTAGCAATCATCGAGCGCTAAGTCATTTAGAGGACGACCCAGGGAAACCTGGGTCGTTTTCGTTTAACCCCTAGGCTTTGGGGGTGAAGAAACGTTCGAGCCACTCCACCGGTTTGCTGCTGGGCGTAAGCGCATATCTGATCTGGGGGTCATTCCCGCTGATTATCACCGCAACTAACTTTGCCAACCCGCTCGAGGTGGTGGTTTGGCGGGTGGTTTTTGGATTCTTGTTCGCAGCCGTGGTGCTCACAGTAATCCGCGGCTGGGGAAAGATTGTTGAGCTTCTAAAATCCCCCAAGAAACTCAAATGGCTGGCAGTCGCCTCGATTTTTATCTTCATCAACTGGGAGACATACGTGGTTGCGGTTGCGACCGGAAACACCATTGAGTCCTCGCTTGGCTACTTCATAAACCCGCTGATCACGATTCTGTTTGCAGTTGTATTTTTAGGCGAGCGCTTGAGGACCCCGCAGTGGATCGCCTTGGCCATTGGCTTGATTGCGGTTGCGGTATTGACCTTTGACTATGGCCGCCCACCTTGGATTGCCTTGATCTTGGCCTTCAGTTTTGCGATTTATTCGCTTTCGAAAAACAAGGTTGGCGGCAAGATTCAAGCCACTCAGTCTTTCGCTCTGGAGTCTTTGCTGGTCATTCCAATTGCCCTTGTCCAGCTGGCGTTTGTCGCATCGAGCGAGCACATCACGCTGTTGGATTCTCCGAGCAACGCATTTGTGCTAATCGGCTTTGGCATCATGACTGCGGTGCCACTGATCTTGTTTGGTGCCGCAGCCTCCAGGATTCCGCTATCCACGATTGGCTTTATCCAATACATGACTCCGGTGTTGCAATTTCTAACCGCCTTCTTTATTTTGCAAGAGCCAATGCCCGCGGTTCGTTGGGTTGGCTTTGGCTTGGTTTGGCTTTCGCTAGCGGTTTTGACGTTCGATGCAATCCGCAATAAGCGCCGCGCGCTGCCGGTAGTTGACCAGGGCTAGCTGAAACCTAATTGTTACCCAGTGCTCACTTAGCGGAACATTCAACCAATTTCGAAGAGTGACTTGTCAGATTGCTTCTGATTCAGAAGTGGATTTGATAGTAATCAACGAAATTCGAATAGTAAGTGCTCGCTGGCTCGTCTTTTTCGTAGCTTTTTCTAGTTGATATCGGTCAATTTCAGTATGCTTTTGCCTAGCAGTGTGAGCGTTTGCCCACACTTGCCCTCTAATTGCTATTCAAGGAGCAAGAATGACTGAAATCAACATCAAGTCACGCTTGGCCCTCAAGACCGCTTCGGTACTAGGTGTATTTGCACTTAGCGCAGCGGCTTTGGCGGGTTGTGCGGCGACTTCCACTGAGACTGAAGCCACCGAGTCGGAGACCAGCGCAGCTGCTACCACCACTCCTGGCGGTTGTGAGCTTGGCGCGGAGCAGGAAGGCGACCTAACTCTAAAGCTAGGAACCGCTCTACCTCTAACCGGTAACCTAGCTTTCCTAGGACCACCTGAAGAGGCTGGTGTTGCACTAGCTATCAAGGACATCAACGAGGCCGCTAAGGGCATCACCATCGAGGCCACCTTGGGTGACTCTGGTGACACCGACAACAAGGCATACGACACCGAGATCCCACGTCTGCTAAACGCAGGTGTTGAGGCTGTTGTCGGTGCTGCATCGTCCGGTACCTCCCTACAGTTCATCGACCGTTTGGTTGCAGAGTGTGTGATTCAGTTCTCCCCTGCAAACACTTCGGCTGCACTAACTGACTACGCAGACAAGGGACTGTACTTCCGTACCGCTCCATCTGACGTACTACAGGGTGAAGTACTAGGTAACCTAATCGCAGAAGACGGACACCAGAAGATCTCGATGATCGTTCTGAACGACTCCTACGGAACCGGTCTAGCTGAGTTCGTAACCGCAGCGTTCACTGCTGCTGGTGGCGAGGTTCTAGCTGCACCTACCTACAACACTGGTGACACCAACTTCTCCAGCCAGATCGCTGAAGCACTTGCTGGTGGACCAGACGCTATCGTTCTGATCACCTTCGACGAGGCTAAGACCATCGTTCCTGAGCTAATTGCTCAGTTCCCTGGTGACAAGCTGTACTTCGTTGACGGTAACCTAACCAACTACTCCGAGGTATTCGAGCCTGGTGCCCTTGAGGGCGCTAAGGGTACCTACCCAGGTGTAAACGAGTCCAAGATTGGTGACTTCATCAAGCGTATGGACGAGAACTGGCAGGCACAGGGCAACGCACCGCTAGAGCTAAACGCTTACGGTCCTGAGTCCTACGACGCAGTTGTTCTTCTAGCTCTTGCAGCTCTAGAGGCACGTAGCACCGAGGGTGCCAACATGTCTGTGAAGCTACAGGAAGTTTCCGGTGGATCCGGCAACGGCCAGAAGTGCACCACCTTCGCAGAGTGTGCTGACATCATCAACGCTGGTGGCACCGCTGACTACGACGGCCCATCGGGCAACGTTACCTTCAACGAGTTGGGCGACCCAACCGACGGTAACATCCTGATTCAGCAGTTCGACGGAAACAACGTTCCAGCTACCATCCGTGGCTAGTAACTAGTTACCAAAAAGAACCCCCCGGCTTCGGCCGGGGGGTTCTTTATTTAATCTCTATTTGCGACCTATGAAGAAGTCCATGGCTGCGCCCAGGGCGACACCCACCGCAAGGGACAAAGCAACACTGTCGATAGCGACACCAACTGCCACGCCCACGCCAGCCCCTACAGCCAGCCAGAGACCTTTAGAAGGCTTTTTAGGCACCCAGGGTTCCGAGGTAAAGACCAATGACCTGTGGGTCATTCAGCAGCTCACGGCCTGTGCCGACAACTGCATCCTTACCCTGGTCCAGCACATAGGCACGGTCAGAGATCTGCAGGCAGCGGCGAGCGTTCTGCTCAACCATGATGCAGGTAACGCCGGCCTTGTTGATCTCGGATACACGCAAGAATGCCTCGTCCTGACGAACTGGCGATAGACCTGCGGATGGCTCATCCAAAAGAAGTACTGCTGGATCCATCATGAGTGCGCGACCCATGGCAACCATCTGACGCTCACCGCCCGATAGTGATCCCGCGCGCTGCTTTAGGCGCTTACCGAGTTCTTCGAAGATCGAAACCACAAAGTCCAAGCGCTCGTTGTATTTCGAAGGCTCTTGGAAGATGCCCATCTGGAGGTTCTCTTCGATGGTTAGGGAAGGGAAGACGTTGTTGGTCTGCGGGATAAAGCCCACACCCTTAGAAACCAGCTGGTTTGGCTTGAGTCCGGTGATGTTCTCACCGTTGAGAGTGATTGAACCCTCACGAACCTTCACCAGTCCGAAGATGGACTTGAGCAAGGTGGACTTTCCGGCACCGTTAGGGCCGATGATTCCAATTAGCTCGCCCTTGTCGGCATAGAGGTTGGTGCCGTTGAGGATGTTTACACCTGGCAGGTAGCCGGCGGTTAGATCCTTGACTTCTACAACGCGAGTCATTTACTTACCTTCCTCGCTGATGACTTTGATTCGACCGGTTACAACACCTAGGTCGGTGTCCTGGTGGGCACCTAGGTAAGCGTCAATAACCGCCTGCTCCTTCATCACGCTGTCTGGTGGACCTTCAGCAACGACCTTACCTTCGGCCATTACAACCACCCAGTCGGCGATGTGGCGCACCATGTGCATATCGTGCTCAACGAAGAGCACGGTCATGCCCTCCTTCTTGAGGTTTAGCACGTGCTCAAGTAGGGACTGAGTAAGGGCTGGGTTTACACCTGCCATTGGCTCATCCAACATCACTAGCACTGGATCGGTCATAAGCGCACGTGCCATCTCCAGCAGCTTGCGCTGACCACCAGATAGCGATGCTGCGAAGTCATCCTTCTTGGCATCTAGCTTGAAGCGCTTTAGAAGCTCCATGGCCTTGGCCTCGAGCTCATTGTCCTGCTTGCGCCATAGGAATGGGAACAGCGAGTTCAACAGCTTCTCACCGGTCTGGTTCTTAGCACCGAGCTTCATGTTCTCGAGCACCGTCAAAAGGCTCAGTGCCTTGGTTAGCTGGAAGGTGCGAACCTGACCCATCTGAGCCACCTTGAACGAAGGTACGCCAGCCAGTTCCTTGCCCTTGAAGGACCAAGCACCGGTGTCCGGGGTGTCAAAACCGGTCAGCAGGTTGAACAGGGTGGTCTTACCGGCGCCGTTAGGGCCGATGAGGGCGGTGATTGCACCGCTTGGGATCTCTAGGTGCTGAACGTCAACCGCGGTCAGACCACCGAAGCTCTTCTTGACGTGGTCGATGACCAAGATCGGGTTTACCTTCTGGACTCCAGGTGCTGCAGTTCCGATGTGCAGTCCGGTGCTCTTCTGGTGCTCTGAATTACTTGACAAAGGTCATCTCCCTCTTGTCTCCGAAAATACCCTGCGGACGGTAGATCACAATCAGCATTAGACCGATACCTACCAGCACGTAGCGAAGGGTGGCTGCCTGGATTCCAGACACAGGCAAGATGCCAGACTCTGCCAACGCCGGCAAGACGTTGGTTAGGAAAGCCTGCAGTACCCAGAAGATGATCGACCCGAGAACCGGACCGAAGATGGTGGCAGCGCCACCGAGCAGCAGTGCGGTCCATAGGAAGAAGGTCAACGAGGTTACGTAGACACCGGGGGAGACGTTGGTGCTGGTGGCCAGAACGATTCCACCCAGGGCACCGAATACACCACCGATGATCAGAGCCTGCATCTTGTATGCGAAGACGTTCTTGCCTAGCGCGCGAACCGCATCCTCATCCTCGCGGATGCCCTTGACCACTCGACCCCAAGGGGAACGCATGAGTGCCCAAAGCAGCAAGGTCGCAACCGCGAGCACAATCAAGCCAAAGGTGAGCATCCACAGGGTCTGCTCGTTGTAGGTCCAAGGACCCCAGCCGTAGTCGCCAACTGGGAATGGGTTTGCCTCAGCAAAGCCACCGGTGTTGTTGTAGCCGAAGAGTCCGTCGGCGCTACCGGTGACAGGCTCGAAAGCAGTGGTTAGGAACAAAAGGCGCAGGATTTCTGCTGCTGCAATTGTCACAATGGCTAGATAGTCACCGCGAAGTCGCAGGGTAGGAATACCCATGATCAGTGCGAAGACCACCGAAGCGGCGACACCCATGATCATGCCGGCCCACCACGGAAGTCCAAAGGTAAGCACGCTGATCGCGTAGCCGTAAGCACCAACGGCCATAAAGCCGGCGATACCGAAGTTGAGCAATCCGGCGAAGCCGAAGTGCATAGCCAGACCCAGGGCTGCCAGTGCGAACGCCAAAATGGTTGGCGTAAGCATTCCCGCCAGGGTGTTATTGAGAATTGATCCCCAGTCCATGGTCGACCTCCTAACCTATCCTCTGTTTTTTACCGAGCAAACCTTGAGGTCTGAACAGCAAGATTCCAATAAGAACAACCAGTGCACCGACGTACTTTAGGTCGGCTGGAATGATCAGCGAGCTGGTCTCAACGAGCACACCAACCACGATCGATCCAAGCAGCGCACCGAATGCGGTGCCCAAGCCACCCAAGGTAACTGCGGCGAAAATCAAGAGCAGAATCTGAGCACCCATGTCCCACTTGATACCCGGGCGGAAGTAAGCCCAAAGCACACCGGCAAGACCTGCTAGTGCTCCCGAGATAATCCAAACCGTGCGGATCACCTTGTCAACGTCGATACCGGAAGCGGCAGCTAGGTCTGGGTTGTCAGAGATAGCGCGGGTTGCCTTACCGGTCTTGGTCTTGAGTAGCCACCATGCGAATCCCATGATGACAACAATCGAAATTGCCATTGACACGAGGTCGGTCATCGAGAGTGCGACGGAACCAAATAGCGGAACCATGGTTGAGTCGGCTCCCGGAAGCTGCTCGGTGCCACCACCTACGAAGTACTGGAATAGGTAGCGAGCGGTGAGCGAAAGACCAATCGAAACAATCATTAGCTGAACCAGCGCGAGTCCGCGCTTTCTCAGCGGTTTCCAAAGCCCTGCATCCAGGGCCCAGCCCATACCTCCGGACAGCAATACTGCAGCTGGGATCGCAAGCCACATTGGAAGCTGAAGTACAGTTCCCAAAACCAAGGCCGCTATGGCACCGAAGGTAACCATCTCCGAGTGGGCAAAGTTTGAAAGTCCCGTGGTGCCGAATACCAGCGACAATCCAACCGCAGCCAGACCCAGCATCAAGCCGAAGTTCAAGCCGTAGATCAATCGAGCCACGATTTGGTCAAACATAGATACGGTAACTCGAACACCCTCGCCGATAAAGAAGTTGGCAACAAGTGGGCTGGACTTACCAAGCACAACTTCCTTGGTAGCGCCGCCCTCACCGGTCACTGCGATGCCCTCAGGCAGAGTCTCCTGGTCCAGGGTTACCTTGTAGGTGTCGCCTTCGACTCCCGGAACGCCGATGTACCACTTGCCATCAGCTCCGGTAACGGTCTCAGCGTTGTAGCCACCGCCTTCGACCACCATGCGGACACCACCGAGTGGTTCGCCATCTAGCTTTACGTTTCCGGTGATGCCGCGTTCTAGTTCCTCGCCAACACTGTCAGCGCTAGCTGGGGAAGTACCTAGGCCGAGGCCCAAAACCGTGGCTATGAGAAGAAGTAAAAGGGATGAGAGCAACCGCTTGGGGTTGCTGGCAGAGAGGAATTGCACCTGTCCTCCAAATCGTATTGAGCTACTTTGCTCTAAAGGCCCGTTGGGTCTCTCAAAAACATTAGCAAAGTAAACCTAGTGGCATTCCCCTAAGGTTATAAATCTTTGATTGCGAAAAGATTTCAATCGTGCTTGAAAAGCACCTTATTAATAGAGCGCATTGCTTGGCTAGAATTAGGAAACGAATCCACCACCAGTAGAGGATTGCCAATTGGAGCTTCAAGACCCATTTTCCCTAGTCGGCCTAACTTATGACGACGTCTTGCTGCTGCCTGGGCAATCCGATGTGATGCCATCCGGGGTCAGTACTCAGACCCAGGTTTCCAGAAACATCTCGATTCACGTTCCACTTATCTCATCCGCAATGGACACCGTCACCGAGGCCAGAATGGCAATCGCCATGGCTAGACAGGGCGGCTTGGGAATCCTGCACCGCAACCTCTCGATTGACGACCAGGTAAACCAAGTTGACCTGGTGAAGCGCAGCGAGGCCGGCATGGTCTCCCACCCGGTCACCACCACCCCTTACGCAACCATCCAAGAGGTGGATGACCAGTGCGGTAAGTATCGAGTTTCTGGCCTGCCGGTGATTGACGAGGATGGCAAGCTGGTTGGAATCGTGACCAACCGAGACATGCGATTTGTTCTGGAGGTGCAGCGCACCACCACTCTGGTAAAAGATGTCATGACCCCGATGCCGCTAATCGTTGGCAAGGTCGGGATCAACCCAGACGAGGCGATGGCCATGTTGGCCCAGCACCGCATTGAGAAGCTTCCTTTGATTGATGACGATGGCAAGCTTCGCGGCCTGATTACCGTCAAGGACTTTGACAAGAGCGAGAAGTATCCAAACGCATCAAAGGATGGCGCTGGGCGCCTATTGGTTGGAGCCGCAATCGGTGTCGGACCAGATGCCTGGGAGCGTGCCATGGCTTTGGTTGAGACCGGAGTCGACATGTTGATTGTTGACACCGCACACGGTCACAACACCGCAGTTTTGGACATGATCAGAAAGCTCAAGAGCGAGCCGGTTGCAAAGTTCACCGACATCGTCGGCGGCAACGTTGCAACTCGCGAAGGTGCTCAGGCCCTGATTGACGCCGGTGCCGATGGCGTGAAGGTTGGCGTCGGCCCAGGTTCGATTTGCACCACTCGCGTAGTTGCCGGTGTCGGTGTGCCACAGGTAACAGCTGTCTACCTGGCATCGCTTGCTGCAAAGCCCGCAGGTATCCCGGTAATCGCCGATGGTGGCCTGCAGTATTCGGGAGATATTCCAAAGGCACTGGTGGCCGGAGCTAACTCGGTGATGCTTGGTTCGCTATTGGCTGGAACCGATGAGGCACCGGGAGATATCACATTCGTTGGTGGCAAGCAGTTCAAGACCTACCGCGGCATGGGATCGCTCGGTGCAATGCAGTCTCGCGGTCAGGCGCAGTCCTACTCCAAAGACCGCTATTTCCAGGACGATGTGCTTCGCGAGGACAAGTTGGTGCCAGAGGGTATCGAGGGCCGTGTTCCTTACCGCGGTTCGGTTGCATCAGTAGTTCACCAGCTGGTTGGTGGACTGCGCGCATCGATGGGCTACGTCGGTGGGGCCACCATTCCTGAGCTTCAGGAGCGCGGCAAGTTTGTTCGAATCACGGCTGCAGGTTTGCGCGAATCGCACCCGCACGATGTTCAGATGACCATCGAAGCCCCTAACTACGGAACTCGCTAGGAGCGCCAGATGAATCAGGTTGAAATCGGTCGTGGCAAGGATGCCAGAAGAGCATTTGCTTTCGATGACATTGCGGTAGTCCCTACCCGCAGAACCCGCGATCCCGAGGATGTCTCCACCTCCTGGGCTATCGATGCCTACAAGTTTGATTTGCCAGTGGTGGCTGCTCCGATGGACTCGGCAATGAGCCCTGCTACCGCAATTGCAATTGGCAAGCTCGGTGGTCTAGGTGTGTTGGATCTAGAGGGTCTCTGGACTCGCTACGAAGACCCAACCCAGCAGCTGGAGGAAATTGCTAATGCCAAGGACGCGGATGCAACCGCAGTGTTGCAGCGCATCTACTCACAGCCAATTCAGCCTGAACTAATCACCGCTCGTCTGGCGGAGATTCGCGCTGCGGGAGTTACGGTTGCCGGTGCTCTTTCGCCACAGCGCACCCAGGAGTTTTCCAGCGTGGTCCTAAAGGCCGGCGTTGAGATGTTTGTGATTCGCGGAAACACAGTTTCTGCCGAGCACGTTTCTAAGACCCAAGAGCCGCTGAACCTCAAAGAGTTCATCTACAAGCTGGATGTTCCAGTCATGGTCGGTGGTGCTGCAAGCTACAAGGCTGCCCTGCACCTGATGCGCACCGGAGCCGCCGGTGTCTTGGTTGGCTTTGGTGGCGGTGCCGCTTCCTCAACACGCAAGATCTTGGGCATTCATGCCCCAATGGCAACCGCGGTGGCAGATGTTGCTGCCGCGCGTCGTGACTACATGGATGAGTCCGGTGGCCGTTACGTGCACGTAATCGCAGACGGCGGTTTGGGCACCTCGGGAGACATCGTGAAGGCGATTGCCTGCGGCGCAGATGCAGTAATGCTTGGAACCGTTTTGGCTCGTGCCGCAGAAGCGCCAGGGCGTGGTTGGCACTGGGGTCAAGAGGCCGTTAGTGAGAAGTTGCCTCGCGGCAACCGAGTCTGGGTGGGTTCACACGCACCGCTTGAGAACATCTTGCTGGGACCTGCGGACAATGCCGATGGCACCAGCAACCTGATTGGTGCGCTTCGTCGCTCTATGGCAAGCACTGGTTACTCCGACGTGAAGGAATTCCAGCGCGTGGACGTCGTCGTCAACCCTTACAAGTAAATGAATCAACCCAGTTTTTGGGAGATTGCCCGCAGGCCCAAATGGATCTCGGGACTGCTCGCAGCTTTGGCAGTTGCCGCGGTATTTGCGTTTCTAATGCAGTGGCAGCTATCGAGAACCTTTAACACGGTGGGCGTAAGCGTCGAAGAAAGTGCTCCTCGGCCACTTTCCGATCTCATCGCGCCCAATCAGCCAATCGACAAACCGGTTTATGACCGATTGGCAATTTTTGAATCGACGATTGACTCCGAGAATTCCTTTATTGTCGGTGGTCGTTTGCAGCTTGAGGCAGATGGCTCAACCAGAACTGGTTACTGGCTCATCACAAACTCTTACGTAGAAAATGCATCACTGACCATCGCCATCGGTTTCTCGGAAGATCTCGAAACAGTTCGCCAGGCACAGCAGAAAATCGAAGATCTGAAGATAGCTGCGGTTGGATATGTGCAACCGAGTGAGCCGGTCAAAGAATCATCAGATGCTGACTTTGACTCCGTCGCCCTCGGGCAGCTAATTAACTTCTACTCGCAGGAGCCAATCGCCTCTTATCCGGCATATGTGATTTTGCAGTCTGGCTTCGAGGGCGAGCTTGAGCCAATCACCATCGGTATTAGGCAACAGGAAATCGAGATCAACTGGCTAACTGCTTTTTATGCGGTGGAGTGGGCATTTTTCGCACTCGCAGCCTTTTATCTGTGGTGGCGCTTGGTCATGGACCAAAGAGCCAGAGAATCTGAGGCCTTAGCCAGCGAAGAGCCTAAATAGAAGTGCAAAATTTGTTATTCTCTAACGATACTTGGGAGGTATTTCATGTCTACTATCACTAAGCACGTGACCATCGAAGATCCAATTGGCTTGCACGCAAGACCAGCGGGACAGATCGTAAAGCTAGTGAAGGAATCCGGCCTGACAGTTCGGATGGGCAAGGCAGGCGAAGAGCTAGTGCTAGCTAACTCCCCACTTCGCATGATGGCCCTCAAGGCCAAGACCGGCGAGCAGCTGGTTGTCGAGGTTGACACCGACGACCAGGGTGTTGCCGATGCGCTGTTTGCACAGATCCAAGAATTTCTAAAGGGCTAAGGGTGGCGCTAGCCAACGGTGCAATTCTCACCGGACTAGGTGTTGGACTAAACGCGGTTCGAGCAGAAGTCTTTCGCGTCAAGCCGCAGGCTGCACTGCCTGGCCCCGCAAAGCACCTTGGCGATGCGGTCGGCGAAAAGGAAACACTCAAGGGTGCGATCCATCACGTCGCCAGCTACCTAGATGAACTTTCGATTAAGGCCGGCGAGACCAGCGCCGAGATCTTCGAAGCACTGAAGATGCTGCTGGAAGACGAAGACCTCTTTGAAACCGCAGTCGCCGAAATCGAGTCGGGCTGGAATGCCGCCACCGCATTTATTGTCGCGGTTGACTCCCTAGACGAAATTTTTGCCGGCGATGCCGCCTTCGAGGAACGACTGGTTGACCTAAAAGATCTAGCCAAGCGAGTTGCCGCTCACATCGCAGGTGTGCACATGGGTCTTGATCTGCCAACCTCGGGTGCGTTTGTAATCGTGGGCGACGACTTTTCCCCTGCCGATACTGCCCAGTTCACCGATGCCGTGGTCGGAGTGGTAACCATCAAGGGTGGACCGACCTCGCACACCGCAATCATCTGCCGATCCAAATCAATTCCCGCCGTGGTTTCCTGCACCCAGGCGGTGGACCTGGTGGATGGAATGTCTGTTTTGGTCGACCCGGTTGGGGACCGCGTGGTTGTCGGTGGCGATGACTCGATGGCCACTAAGGCAATTAGTTTTGTTGCGAAGAGCTTCGAACCAATCGTTCCGGTCCGAGCAAATATCGGTTCTCTTGAGGACTCGGTCCAGGCTGCCGCTACCGCTGCAAATGGCGTTGGACTGTTCCGCACCGAACTGCTTTACCTTTCAGAAAAGACCATGCCATCGGCCGAAAAGCAGGCTAGGTCCTATGCCGAGATTCTCAAGGCGGCTCCCGAGGGACCAATCGTGGTCCGCACCATTGATGCTGGAAGCGATAAGCCAGTGCCATTTTTGGACATGCCTCACGAGGAGAACCCAGCGCTTGGTATTCGAGGCTTCCGCCTGATTCAAGATCACCGTCAGTTCCTAATTGATCAGCTCACCTCTCTTGAGGTTGCTCGAAAAGAAACTGGTCGTGAGGTTTGGGTCATGGCACCAATGATTGCCACCGCCAGCGAGGCCATTGAGTTTGCCGAAATGGCTAGAAGCTGTGGTGAATACAAAGTCGGCATCATGGTGGAGACCCCGGCCATTGCCATGGCGCTTCAGGATTTGGCCGGAAAACTAGATTTCATCTCGGTTGGCACCAACGACCTGTCTCAATATCTTTTTGCTGCAGACCGCATGAACGCCGGCCTCGGAGCGCTTTTGAATCCATGGCAACCGGCGTTGGTTCGAATGCTGCAGGTCATTGCGAGTGAGTCCGAGAAGGCCGGAATCTCCTCTGGAGTCTGCGGCGAATCTGCATCTGACCCAGCATTTGCTGTGGTGTTGGCTGGTTTGGGCTTCAAGTCTGTCTCTGCGTCCAGAAGCCAGGTTGGCGCGGTTAGATCTGCACTCTCTGCGGTGACTTTGGAGCAGGCGCAACAGGTTGCTAAGGTCGCACTCTCGGCCACCACGGCAGATCAGTGCAAGGCGGCTGTTCTGGATGCACTTGCCGCCATTGCCTAAAGTAAACTTCTTTTATGACAGGCCCTGCCGCTTCCCAAATTGAGCAAGTAAAAAAGGTTCTAAAGCTTTTTACGGTCTCCAGTTACATCACCGGAATCTTTCTGCTGCTATTGATGATCACCTGGGGTATTCGTCGTTTGCCATTTTTGGGTTATGACCTTTGGCTTTTGGGTCCTAACGGATTCATTACCTTCGAGCAGTATGGAATCGAGGGCGAAGGTCTGCCGGATGTCGGTGTGAACCTAACGGTTGCAATCTTGATTGTTCACGGCTGGCTCTATGTCCTTTACCTCTTTGCGGATTTCAGGCTGTGGACCTTGATGCGCTGGTCATTCTTTAGGTTCTTGATCATTGCCGCCGGTGGCGTTGTCCCACTGCTTAGCTTTTTCACCGAGTCCTACTACGCCAAGTTGGCTCGCAAGCAATTGAGCGAAATCGAAGGACAAAAATGAAGCCGGTTTTAGTTGTCGATTTCGGTGCTCAGTACGCCCAGCTAATCGCGAGAAGAGTTCGCGAAGCGAATGTTTACTCGGAGATCGTGCACCACAAAATCACTGCTAGCGAAGTAGCAGCCAAGAATCCGGCGGCCATCATTCTCTCCGGTGGGCCATCTAGCGTCTACGAGGAGAACTCTCCTCAGCTAGACCCAGCAATTCTCAAGCTTGGAATTCCAGTGCTGGGAATTTGCTACGGCTTTCAGGTGCTGGCTCAGGCACTCGGTGGTCGGGTAGATAAGACCGGCAAGCGTGAGTATGGCGCTACCCAGCTAAACCTAAATGGCTCCGGCGTTCTTCTGGGCAACCAGCCAACCCAGCAAATTTGTTGGATGAGCCACGGAGACCAGGTAATGGTGGCCCCAAGTGGCTTTGAAGTTCTGGCATCTACCGACACAACTCCGGTTGCGGCATTTGAATCAAAGGAGCAGCGAATCTATGGCGTGCAGTGGCACCCAGAGGTGAAGCACTCAGAGCAGGGTCAGAAAGTACTAACCAACTTCCTCTACCGAGGAGCCGGCATCGAGCCAACCTGGAATTCCGGCAACGTGATCGCCGAGCAGGTTGAGAAGATTCGCGCTCAGGTGGGAGATGCCAGGGTTATCTGTGGCCTATCCGGCGGTGTTGACTCTGCGGTTGCAGCAGCGCTAGTTCACAAGGCAGTCGGAGACCAGCTCACCGCGGTATTTGTTGACCACGGTCTTTTGCGTAAGGGCGAGCGCGAGCAGGTAGAGCGTGACTATGTTGCCGCGACCGGTATTCGTCTAATCACAGTGGATGCCGAAGAGAAGTTTTTGTCGGCGCTCGCTGGTGTATCGGACCCAGAAACTAAGCGCAAGATCATTGGTCGCGAATTTATTCGCACCTTCGAAGAGGCAGAGCGCAAGCTAATCGCCGAGGCGGCAGCAGATTCTCGTCCGATCAAGTTCTTGGTGCAGGGAACCCTCTATCCAGACGTCGTGGAATCCGGCGGCGGCGTAACCGCAGGCATCAAGTCTCACCACAATGTTGGCGGTCTTCCAGAGGACCTGCAGTTTGAGCTGGTTGAGCCACTTCGTGCGCTATTCAAGGATGAGGTTCGGGCCATTGGTGCCGAGCTTGGCCTCCCGCACGAAATCGTGCAGCGTCAGCCATTCCCAGGACCGGGACTTGGCATTCGCATCGTCGGCGAGGTCACCAAGGCTCGCTTGGAACTATTGCGCGAGGCTGATGCCATCGTGCGCGAGGAACTAAGCGCGGCCGGCAAGGACCTCGAGATCTGGCAGTGTCCAGTTGTGCTATTGGCAGACGTTAGATCTGTCGGTGTGCAGGGCGATGGCCGAAGCTACGGGCACCCAATTGTGCTGCGTCCGGTTTCATCCGAAGACGCAATGACTGCCGACTGGTCGAGATTGCCGTATGACCTGCTCGCCAAGATTTCCAACCGCATCACCAACGAGGTGGCGGATGTGAACCGCGTAGTGCTGGACATCACCTCCAAGCCACCAGGAACCATCGAATGGGAGTAAGTGTTTTTGGTCACCGCGGTGCCTGCGGTTATTTGCCAGAAAACACCATGCCGTCATTTGAACTCGGGTTTGAACTCGGCTCGGATGCCATTGAATTTGATGTGGTGCTAACCAAGGACTCTGTGCCGGTCATTTTGCACGACATCGACCTCACCAAAACCACCAACGTTGTTTCTCACCCGGCGTTGCCAACCTCGGTTTACGAAGTCACCCTCGAGGAACTGAAGCAGCTTCGAGTCATGGAGCGATACCCGGATACCAGAGCTGAATCGGCAAAGTTCAGCGGTCAGTTTGAGATCCCAACCCTTCAGGAACTGCTCACCAATCCAAAATTCGACGGCAGACACCTAATCCTTGAGCTCAAAGACGGTAAAGAACTTCACTCCAAGGGATTGGATTTGGTGGGTGCCGTTGCAGAAGAACTGGCTGCAGCAAACTGGCAAGAGCGCGGCATTCAATTGACCGTGGAGAGCTTTGAGTTTTCAATTCTGAAAAATGCAAAGACAGCCTTCAGCGGGGATATCGACTTCGTCTTTCTATCCGCTCCGGGGACCTTACCAGCGGGTCGGACAGCCTTGGACGAAGACCTTCTAGGGGAGATTGCAGCTGAGTTTGATGGAGTGTCGGTTGCGATCGAGATGCTCTGGGAGAACGAGTTTGTGGCTAGAGCCAAGGCTCTGGGGCTGAAGGTCTTTACCTACACCGCGCGAATCGAAACTGCCCCCGGAGATGTTGAAACTTGGTTTGAAAAGCTCATGCTAAGCGGTGTGGATGGAATCTTTGCCGACCAACCAGACCGGCTAATCAAAACCGTCACCCGGCTGTCCTAAGCTACCTCAGATGCAACTAGACCTCTTCTCTCAAAACGACCCAGACGCCCTGCTGGCGGGCTTGAATCCGCAGCAGCGCGAGGCTGTCGAATACCGGGGTCGAGCACTGCTCATTGTTGCTGGAGCAGGCAGTGGTAAGACGAGGGTTCTCACCCATCGAATTGCACATTTTCTGGCCCAGAAAGAACTCTGGCCATCGCAAATTTTGGCAATCACCTTTACCAATAAGGCTGCGGCCGAGATGCGCGATCGCGTTGAGCAGCTAATTGGTGCATCGAGTGAGGGAATGTGGATCAAGACTTTCCACTCCGCCTGCCTTCAGATTCTGCGCCGCGAGGCAGATCGACTCGGGCACGACTCGAATTTCACGGTTTATGACACCGGAGACACCAGGGCGCTACTGAAGCGTTTGCTTCGAGAAGCGGGCGCAGAGGATGCAGACATCAAGCCGCAGCAGGCAGCGGCCATCATCTCCAACGCAAAGAACGAACTTAGAGACGCAGAAGATTTCGCTCGCAATGCAGATCGCTCAAACCCCAAGGAGCGCATCGTTGCCGAGGTCTTCCAGGCATATGAGCGAGAGCTATTGCGCAACAACGCCTTTGACTTCGATGACCTGATTTCAGAGACCGTTGGTCTGCTCAGGGCTCACCCTGAGGTTAGAGCTCGCTACCAAAAGCGCTTCCGTCACCTTTTAGTTGACGAGTATCAAGACACCAACCACGCCCAATACGCGCTGATTCGCGAGTTCACCAGGCCGCTGTCGGATGACTATGCAAACTTTGATGAGCGCACCGGTGAGGTTTTGCCACCCGCGCAATTGACCGTGGTGGGTGACTCGGATCAGTCAATCTATGCCTTCCGCGGCGCGGACATTAGAAACATCACCGAGTTCGAGCGCGACTTCCCAGGTGCGCAGACCATCCTGCTGGAGCAGAACTATCGCTCAACTCAGAACATCCTCTCTGGTGCGAATGCGGTTATTTCGCAGAACCCCTATCGCCCGGCTAAGAACCTATGGACTGACCAAGGCAGCGGTGAGTTGATTTCGATTTTCACCGGATTCGATGAGCGCAACGAAGCGGCCTATGTGGTGGATCAGATCAAGCAGCTTCACTCCGAGGGCACCAACTACCGCGATATCGCAATTCTTTATCGCACCAACGCCCTCACCCCGTCTTTGGAAGCCGAGCTCAAGAGTCAACTGATTCCCTATGCCGTAATCGGTGGGTTGAAGTTCTTTGAGCGCAGGGAAATCAAGGACGCCCTGGCCTACCTGACCGTTATTTCGAATGCTCGAAATGATGAGGCGGCAAGAAGAGTCCTAAATGTCCCGGCTCGTGGCATCGGCGAAAAAACCGAGCTAAAGATTGCTCAGTATGCCCGTGAGAATGACATGTCATTCCGACAAGCCCTGTCCTTTGGCGGGCAGCTTGGGCTTGGTCCAAAGCTAACTGCATCGGTCGTGAGCTTTGGTGAATTGCTCAATGAGCTAGATGCACTATCTGCAACCGAGGGTCCAGCCGAAGTGCTGAAGCTCGTGCTTGAGCGCAGCGGTTATCGCGCATCACTGGAAGGTTCTCGAGACCCCCAGGATGAAGCTCGAGTAGAAAACCTAGATGCTCTTTTGGGTCAGCTTTTTGATTGGCAAGCCAATAATCCAGAGGGCACGTTGGCGGACTATCTTGCAGAAATCACTTTGGCTGCAGCTGCCGATGAGATCGAAGATGAGTCGGGCAGCATTTCCCTGATGACGCTTCACACCGCCAAGGGGCTGGAGTATCAGGTGGTGTTCCTGATTGGGCTCGAGCAGGGAACTCTGCCACACGTTAGATCTTTCGATGAACCCGGTGGTCTTCAGGAAGAGCGTCGTTTGATGTATGTCGGCATGACGCGTGCCAAGCAAAAGCTCTACATTTCTCACGCCCTCCAGCGCACACTGTTTGGCAACACCGCATCCTTTATCCCATCGAGTTTCCTAAGTGATATCCCAAGCGAGCTTTGTGATCAGGTTGGTGCCGAGCGTCGCGAGCTGAGGGCAGCAAGCACTCAACCGGTGCGTTCTAGCTGGCAAGGAGCGGTCAACACCCCGGCGGCAATTCGAGACAACAAAGACTTGGAACTTGCAGTGGGCGATTCAGTGCAGCACGACTCCTTTGGAAAGGGTCGGGTAATCGCGGTCGCTGGCAATCCGCCCAAGCAAACTGCCGAGGTTAGGTTCGACTCCGGTGTTACCAAGCGATTACTGGTGAAAATGGCACCAATTACCAAGCTCTAGCCCTAATCGGGCGGGCGAGTTCACTAGACTTACCTAGTTGCCCGCTGACTCTAGAAACGGAAAAACCCGTGGATTTATTTGAATATCAAGCGCGCGATCTTTTCGAGAAATACGGTGTTCCCGTTCTCGCAGGTCGCATTGCAGACACCCCTGAAGAAGCTGAAGCAGCCGCAAAGGCTATCGGCGGAACCGTCGTTGTAAAGGCTCAGGTCAAGACCGGTGGCCGAGGCAAAGCCGGCGGCGTCAAGGTCGCTCACTCCCCAGCTGAGGCTCGCGAAAAGGCTGAGGCAATTTTGGGTCTAGACATCAAGGGTCACGTAGTAAAGCGCGTGATGATTGCCCAGGGTGCATCGATCGACAAAGAGTTCTACTTCTCAGTTTTGCTAGACAGATCAAACCGCACCTTCCTATCGCTATGCAGCGTTGAGGGCGGCATGGAGATCGAGCAGCTAGCCGTTGAGCGCCCAGAGGCCCTGGCAAAGATCCCGGTATCTGCAGTTCACGGTATCGACAAGGCGAAGGCAGTTGAGATTGCAACCGCTGCTAAGTTCCCAGCCGAACTAATCGATGCGGTTTCTGATGTGTTCGTAAAGCTTTACGACGTATTCAAAAACGAAGACGCAACTTTGGTCGAGGTAAACCCACTAGTGCTAACCACCGGTGGAGAGATCGTTGCCCTTGACGGCAAGGTCACTTTCGACGACAACGCCGAGTTCCGTCACGAGCGCGAAGAGATGGAGCGCGACCAGCTTGACCCTCTCGAGGCTAAGGCCAAAGAGATGGACCTCAACTACGTCAAGCTAGATGGCGAAGTTGGGATCATCGGTAACGGTGCTGGATTGGTGATGAGCACCTTGGACGTAGTTGCCTACGCCGGTGAGCGTCACGGCAACGTGAAGCCAGCTAACTTCCTAGACATCGGTGGCGGTGCCTCTGCTGAGGTAATGGCTGCTGGTTTGGACGTTATCTTGAACGACCCTCAGGTTCGCAGCGTGTTTGTAAACGTCTTCGGCGGTATCACCGCCTGTGACGCTGTTGCCAATGGAATCGTTGGTGCGCTAAACACCTTGGGTGACCGCGCCA
>JARXAN010000006.1 GCA_029865895.1 Actinomycetota bacterium | reverse complement strand
TTAGGTGCGATGTCCAACCAAGCGGTGTAGCCAATCGCATAGGAAACCGACTGCAAGCCAACCTTGGCCATAAGGCCTAGGAACTCATCGACATCGTGATCCGGAGAGAGGACGACCACCCTAGAAACGGGGTGCTCCAATAGTTCTGACAGCGGTGCCTCTCGGTTGTCATCACCCAGCGCGTAGGAGGGGAAAGTCTTGTGAAAGCGGTAGCTGCCATCGGCATGCTCAACCGCAAAGTGTGCGTTTGGTAGATGCTCGATTAGCTCAGTTAGAACCTCGGATGGGTCAAAGGTCTTCACATCGTGCATTGCATAGCCGCGCGGGTGATCTTCTTCCAGGCGGATGGTCACTGCGCCATTTGAGCAAACCGAGTGGTTTAGCGAGACCCCAAGGTCTTTTATGACCGGGTAGGCATTGGCTGCCGCCCTGCCGGTTGCGATTACAACCTCGTGACCAAGATCACGAACTCGAGAAACCTGTTCGACAACCCGCTTAGACAGGAAGCCGTCATCGTGCACCAACGTGCCGTCGATGTCGATGCCGATTAACCAGGGTTCGAAAGCTGCCATGGGTTAGCGCTTAGGCACAATCTTCTCGATGCCGCCAAGGTATGGACGAAGCGCCTTAGGAATTACCACCGAACCATCTTCCTGCTGGTGGTTTTCCAGGATTGCAACCAACCACCTGGTGGTGGCCAAGGTGCCATTTAGCGTGGCGGCAGTTTTTGGCTTGCCACTCTCATCGCGGTAGCGGGTGTTTAGCCTGCGGGCCTGGAAGGTGGTGCAGTTAGAGGTCGAGGTCAGCTCGCGGTAAGTGCCCTGGGTTGGGACCCAAGCCTCAACGTCGTACTTTCTGGCAGCCGAAGAACCTAGATCACCGGCGGCAACGTCGATAACGCGGTATGGAAGTTCGCACTTCTGCAGCATCTGCTCCTGCCACTGCAACAGGCGAGCGTGCTCGGCCTCTGCTTCCTCAGGCTTGCAGTAGCTGAACATCTCCAGCTTGTTGAACTGGTGAACGCGCAGGATTCCGCGGTTGTCCTTACCGGCGGCACCCGCTTCTCGGCGGTAGCAGGTGGACCAGCCGGCATAACGCATTGGCTCTTCGAGGCTCTCAAGAATCTCATCCCGGTGGTATCCGGCAAGCGCAACCTCGCTGGTACCGGTCAAATACAAATCATCTGCCGGTAGGTAGTAGATCTCGTCAGCGTGCTCACCGAGGAATCCGGTGCCCTGCATAACCTCAGGCTTTACCAGTGTCGGCGTGATCAAAACGGTGAAGCCAGCCTCTGCAGCCTGGTCAAGAGCGAGCTGCATCATGGCAAGTTCGAGCCTTGCTCCCCAGCCCTTCAGGAAGTAGAAGCGCGAGCCAGAGATCTTCACACCGCGCTCGATGTCAATCACATCGAGGAGCTCACCTAGCTCGGCGTGATCCTTTGGTTCAAAGCTGAAGCTTGGGATGGTGCCAACCTCTTTGACGAGCACGAAGTTCTCTTCGCCACCGGCTGGAACATCCTCAATTACGACGTTCTCGATTTTGTAGAGAATCTTGTTCAGTGCCTCATCCGCGGCGTTGGCCGCAGCATCCGCTGCCTTTACGGCAATTGCCATTTCCTGGCCCTGGGCAACCAACGCTGCCTTCTCCTCTTTTGGAGCTGAGGCAACTAACTTGCCGTGCAGGTTTTGGGCAGCACGAAGTCTTTCGAATTCTGCGAGCGCCGAACGCTTGTCTAGGTCAAGCTGAACTGCCTGGTCGACTAGCGAAACATCGGCTCCGCGCGCTGTTTGAGAGGCCCTAATGGCCTCTGGGTGCTCTCTTAAAAGATTGATGTCAATCACGGCCTCAAGCCTACCTTCTCTAACGCCTAGGCTTGGGGAGTGCAGAACATGGCGGTTATCTTCCACCCCTCGAAAATTACGAGGGCGAAAATCGAGGCTGCGTTCACAAAAGCAGGTTTCACAAACCTCAGCTACTTCCCGTCCGATCACAAGACCGGAGGCTTGAAGGCAACTAAAGAGGCAATCAAGGCTGGCGCTACCCACATCATCGCTGCCGGTGGCGATGGCACGGTGCGAGGCTGTGTTCAAGCCGTGTTCGAGGAAGAGGCCCCGGTTACCCTGGGGCTGGTCCCGATTGGCACCGGCAACATTCTGGCGAGAAATCTAAAGCTTCCGATTACCAACCTCGACAAGTGCATCCGCCGTGCGGTGATTGGTGATGTCTACGAGATCGATCTCGGAGTTGCCAAAGCCATAAACAAGCATGGCGAACTCACCAAGTTCTACTTCACCGGTATTGCCGGTATCGGCATGGATGCCCGAATCATGCAGCGCACCCAACCGGAACTCAAGAGAAGAGTTGGCTGGATTGCCTATATAGAAGGTGGATTTCGGTCGCTACCGCTGAAGTTTGAAAAGTTTGAAGTACTGGTGGATGACCTAACCCCGAAGAGCCTCAAGAGCTACTCAATATTGATAGGTAATGCCGGTTGGTTGCCCGGGCAGATTTCGATGATGCCGGATGCCCGCTTGGATGATGGCAAATTGGATGTTGCAGCGATAGGTCCAAGAAAGATTTGGAACTGGGTGGACTTCTTTGCCCGCGTCACCTGGCAGAACAAGGTGGTTCGACCGCTGGCTCTGGGGCGCAAGTGGATGGACCAAACCGCAAACCTCAAGACCATCGAGAACCTCGGTGGCGCACGGATTCGAGTCAAACCCCACCACCCCAGTCCACTGCAACTAGATGGCGATGTGATCGGCGAGGTGCTGGAGGTTGACTTCAGCCTGCAACACAAGGCGCTCAAAATTCGCCTTTAATGTTCCTCCAGAGGAATGTGGGAAACCGAACACAATTGCACTTAGTGGCATTGTTTATGTATGGACATTGGTTTGAAGATTCTTGCGGTCGACGATGAGCCGCTTGTACTCACCCTGTTGAGCGAAACCCTCAAAGGTCAAGGCCACGAAGTCGTTACCGCCATCGATGCTGCGAGTGCGAAAAAGGCCTCGAGTGGTTTCGATCCAGACCTTGCGATTTTGGATGTTGACCTAGGTAGCGGTCCTGATGGATTCGACCTAGCCACATCCCTGCGCCATGCCAGCCCAGCCCTCGCGATTCTGTTTCTAACCAATGTTGCCGAACCAAGATTGGCTGGCAAATCGGTAAAGAGCCTGCCTGCTGGTTACGGATACCTCCTGAAGTCCAAGCTTGGAGACAGCCGCCTGCTAAGCGCTGCAATCATTGGTGTCGCAAGAGGTGCCGGCAAGCAATTCCGGGACAACGTTGAGTCAGACAATGCTCTTCACAAGCTCAGCCGCTCTCAGTTGCAGGTTGTGCAGCTATTGGCGATGGGTAAATCCAACGAGGAGATTGCTCAGATTCGAAACACCACGGTTCGTGCGGTTCGTTTGATTTTGGTTCGTGCCTTCAAGGTGATGGGGATTCAGGAACAAGGTGGTCCTGAGCGTCGAGTTCAAGCTGCGATTCAGTACCTAAAGGCCACTGGCTTCCCTCGATGACCTCCGAAGAAGCTAAAAGCCCTGCAACTCCGACTGTTCTGGGGTTTTTGCGAGCTTTCACAGAACACCTGGGCAGGCTAAATCTTCGATCTCCTTGGATCTGGGGATCGATTCTCTTTTTTCAAGCCTCAGCGATTTTTGCCTATGACCTTGGTAGCCGAGAGGTAGCCAATCCAAATGCCGGAGTGCTAATCGCTGGATCTTTTGTGGGTTACTGGCTGATCTATCCGCTGCTGATCTTCATTGTTGATAGAGCCTCGGTCAGCTCACGCTGGATTTGGGTTGGGCTTGGGCTCCTAATCATGGGAACCAGCCGCGGCTACCTTCTGGAGAATGTGTTCACAGTGTCCCCTGTCGAAGCGTGGGGGGTTTACCTTCAGAGACTTCCGGGCGACATCACCATCGCTCTGATCACATTGATCGCGATGTCAGAGCTCATGCACTCCACCAATCGCCACCTGGAGGCCATGTCAAAGTTGACCCAGGCAAATGCCACCCTGCTCGATAGTCGAAAGGCCACCAGCAACAAGGCGAGCTCGACCGAAAAGAGTCTTCGCAAGATGGCACAGAGCGCCTTGCTTGGTGAGCTCGACAGGATTAAGGACCACCTCTCGAAGGCAAGCCGTCAGGAAGAAATTCGTTCTGTAGCCGACGAGATCCGAGAGTTGATTTCCAACCAGGTCCGGCCACTCAGTCACAAACTCAGGGATCGCCTAGATGACCTAACCGTCACGAAGGAACTCAAGGCAATTCGCAAACCACTGCGGTTTGGTCGCCCAAACACTGTTCTTGCCTTTGAGGACACCCGAGTGGTGGGAACCTACCTTTTGGCGATGCCAAATATCTTGGTGACCATTAATGCGCTGTCCACCCCATTGGTCACACTCGCCGCCTTTGGCGCTAGCTTGGCCATCTTCCCAATTGGCTTGGGCTTACGAAAGCTTTTCTCGTTTGCTCCGCTGCGCTCTCGATTCGCCAACTGGCTGGCAATGAATGTGACTCTGATGCTTTCTTACCTGCCGCTACAGCTAACCACGGTCTACTTCATCGACAGCCATCCGAACCTTGCGCAGGTTCGCATCGCCGGAATCGGTGTGTTTATGTTTGTGGGGGTATCAATCACTCTCTGGCGAGCAATTGAGCGCAGCAGGGATTCGATCGAGGCCGAGCTATCTGGCCTAAACCTGGAACTAACCCGCAGCACCGCAATCGTTGAACAACAGATTTGGCTGGCTCAAAAGAAGTGGGCTTACCTAGTTCACGGCACAGTTCAGGGAGCTCTCACGGTTGCAGCCTCAAGACTCCAGCTGGCAAATCAAGACAGTCCAGCGGACGTAAAGCAGATTCTGAAAGAGCTAGACAAGGCAGTTGTTGCCCTGAAGGGTGATTGGTCACAGGATCAACCATTTGCGAAGCTCGCAAAGGAAACCCAAGAAACTTGGGCCGGGGTGTTGAACATCGAACTTGCCATCGACAAGTCAGCCAAGCCACTTCTAGAGAACTCGACCGCAGCGCGCTGCTGCTCTGAAATCATCAAGGAGCTAGCCGGCAATGCCTACCGTCACGGCAAGGCAAAGAACTTGTTTGTCTCAGTTGGCAAAAACGGCGACGGCGATATCTGGCTTAGGGCGAGCAATGACGGATCTGCCCTGACAGGCGAAGTCAACGGTTTAGGCTCTGACCTGTTTACAGACCTAACAATGCATTGGTCAATGACCGAGGATGCCCAGGGAGTGAACTTCGAGGCGGTCTTGCCTGGGATTTATCCCTTGAGCGAGTCCAACCAGTCTTGAGCTGACTGGTAGGCGGTATTGGCGTTGTTGCCCTCGTGAACTGACTCACTCTTGTCGGCCCTTGGATACGAACCTAAGAAGATGACGTTTGGCGAAAAGCGGTGCAAGCCCATTAGTGCTTCGGCAATCGCCTGATCATCCACGTGACCCTGCGCATCGATGTTGAAGCGGTAACGCCCGAAGCGATCCCCCACCGGGCGAGATTCGATTCGAGAAAGATTCACGCCACGAGCAGCAAACTGCTCCAGCATCTCAAGTAGTCCACCGGGTCTGTCATCTGGCAATTCAACAATCACGCTGGTCTTGTCAAATCCGGTTCGAGCGGTTGGCTTTGCTGCCCTGCCAACCTCAATGAAACGAGTCTGCGCGTTCTTGTTCTCACCAATGTCACTGGCCAAAGTAATCAAGCCATACATGCCAGCTGCTCCCGGGGCAGCGATTGCTGCGTCCGAGGTGCTGCCGGATACAGTGTTCTTGGCAGCTGCCGCGGTAGAAGAGGTCGGGATGTGGGAGTGGTTTGGGATCATCTCCTGCAGCCACTTCCTTGACTGCGCATAGGCAACCGGGTGAGTGTAGATAACGTCGATGGAATCCAACGTGGTGCCAGGTGATGCCATCAAATCAAAGGTGACCGGAACCAGGTACTCGCCGAAGATTTGAACTCCACTGGTGCTAGCGAGGGCGTCCATGGTCGCGGATACGCCACCCTCTAAGGAGTTCTCAATCGGCACTACGGCGCGATCCGCACCGCCAGACAAAACTGCGTCAAGCGCTTCGCGAACACTGCCAACCGGCAGAAAACTTGCCGAGTCAGATCCGGACAGCTGCTTGGCAGCCATCTCGGTGAAGGTGCCGGCAGGTCCTAGGTAAGCGATGGTTAGCGGGTTAGACATGCCTCAAGATTAGGGCAGATAAGGCCTTCGGCGGCAAAGTGATTACCGATTGTTAGGCCTCGACTTACACATTGTGCCCGGATGGCTATACCTTTTTCTAAAGATGTAATTGAGGAAACCATGCACGAACGAGCTGGGAAACCCGCCAGAGCCGCAGATCTAGTAGACCTTGCCAAGCTGACCGCTGCCTACTTTGAACTCAAGCCCGACGTATCGCTGGCGACGCAGAAGGTTGCCTTTGGCACCTCTGGGCATCGCGGTAGCTCACTAAGCACCTCGTTCAACGAACAGCACATCTTGGCAATCACCCAGGCCATCGTGGAGTACCGGAAGTCTCAGGACATAAATGGTCCGATCTATATCGGCCGCGACACCCACGCACTGAGCGAACCCGCTCAACTCTCCGTCCTCGAGGTGCTGGCGGGAAACGACGTAGTCGCACTTATTGACTCGCACAATGGCTACACCCCAACCCCGGCGGTATCCGTCGCAATCATCGACCACAACTCTGGACTTCCACACGGCAGCAGTAGCCAGGCTGACGGCATTGTCATCACCCCGAGCCACAACCCCCCTCAGGATGGTGGTATCAAATACAACCCTCCCCACGGTGGACCAGCAGATTCCGATGCCACGGGCTGGATCGCAAACCGAGCTAACGAACTCATTCGATCTGGGCTAAGCGAGGTCAAGCGCAAGGCACCTAATGCACAACCCTTCGACTTCCGAGAGAACTACGTCTCGCAGCTTGACCAGGTTCTCAGGCTCAAGCACATCAGTGATGCTGGAATTCGAATCGGTGCTGACCCACTAGGCGGGGCATCGGTTGACTATTGGCCTTTAATCGCAGAGCGCTACCGCCTCAATCTCGAGGTCATCAACCCAAAGGTTGATTACCAGTTTGGCTTTATGACTCTGGACTGGGATGGCAAGATCCGCATGGACTGCTCATCTCCCTACGCCATGGCGTCGCTGATTGAAAACAAAACCAACTACGACATTTCAACCGGCAACGATGCCGATGCCGATCGCCATGGAATTGTGACTTCTGATTCGGGACTCATGAACCCAAACCACTTCCTGGTCGCTTCAATCGATTACCTGTTCCGCGCTCGCGATGGTTGGGATGAAGAGGCAGCGGTTGGAAAGACCATGGTTTCCTCCTCGCTTATTGACCGAGTTGTTGAAGCGACCGGTCGCAAGCTCCTAGAAGTTCCAGTTGGCTTCAAGTGGTTTGTCTCGGGTCTCTCCAGTGGAGCACTTGGTTTTGGCGGCGAAGAATCTGCAGGAGCTTCATTCCTAAGAATGAACGGACAGCCTTGGTCAACCGACAAAGACGGATTGATTCTCTGCCTATTGGCAGCAGAAATGGAAGCCGCTACCGGATCAAGCCCTTCGGAACGCTATGCAGAAATCGCTCGCGAGTTTGGTGAGCCGCACTACAGACGCGTTGATGCTCCTGCGGACCTGCAGCAGAAGGCTGCATTGGCAAAGCTGAATGCTGACGACGTCGAGGTAGATGAGTTAGCTGGGGAGCAGATTCTAAAGATTGAAACTTCAGCTCAATCGGGTGGTTCCCTTGGTGGCGTCAAGGTGTCAACCCATAACGCTTGGTTTGCAGCCAGACCATCCGGCACCGAAGATGTCTACAAGATTTACGGCGAATCCTTCAATGGTGAGCAGCACCTAGAGCAAGTTTTGAAGCAGGCTCAGTTGCTAGTCGATGAAGCGGTTTCTTCCAAGTAGAACTCAGCTGCACTAAAGCCCCAGAAATCTTCCAGTGTCTTCATTCCGGTTTTGGAATACAAAGTTGCCAATTGAACTCCTACATATCTGAGGTGCCAGGGTTCATAGGTGTATCCGGTTGTTGAAGTGGTGTCCTTCTCGTAGCGGATGATGAATCCGTGCTTCCACGAGTTTTGAGCTAACCACTTGCCGCCGGTCGTGTCACCAAAGCACTGCATGATCGCACAACCCTGCTCTGGCACAGAGACATCGACCGCGAGTCCGGTCTGGTGTTCGGAATGCCCGGCCTTCGCACTTCTAACCAGTGCTCCGGCAACTCCGTACTGCCTGGTCTTGGATTTGAAAAGTTCTTGCTGGTAATCGAATGAGCGGAAAGCAGAATTCACAAACAGCTTGCCGGCACCTGCAGCCTTCATGTCTTCCGCCAACTCTTCCAGGGCTGTGGCTGCTTGATTTGAAAGTTGCAGACCTCGAGAGTTATCCAAGCTCTTTGAACTCTTGATCTCCCTGAGGTTCACCGGTTGATAGTCAATTGGCTTAAGTGGGCGCTGCTTATTTACGACCACAAAGTCTGATCCACCCTGCTCGGTGGCAAGTCTGGTCTGGTGGTAGCTAGCCAGAGCGAGTGTCGCGGCAGGCTTATCTGCCGCCTTACGCTCATCGATCGCCTGGATAACCAACTCGTGTTGCGGAGCAAATGCCCCGGGTTGTGAAATGAATGTCAGACCCAGTGCGAGCAGCACAATAGGAGGAACAAACACAAAGAGTGGGTTCCTGACTAGAGGTCTAGACTTGGGCACGAGTACCACCCTAAAACTTGGAGTGCCATTGCCTACTAAATCAAAGCGGGAAGCCGCAAAAGAAGCTGCTAAATCAGGCGCAATGACTCCTAGACAAATCTGGCTGGTTCTAATCGGTCTGATGTCCGGCATGTTCTTGGCAGCTCTTGACCAATCGGTGGTTGGTGCCGCGATGCGCACAATTGCAGATGACCTTGATGGTCTATCGCTTCAGGCTTGGGCAACTACCGCCTACCTGATTACCTCAACTGTCTCGACTCCTATTTATGGAAAGCTCGGTGATCTCTTTGGTCGTCGACCACTGTTCTTGGTTGCCATCGTTATCTTCGTCGTCGGTTCTGTGACAACAGGTTTTGCCACCAGCATGGTTGAGCTCGCTGCCTACCGAGCACTTCAGGGCATTGGGGCCGGTGGTCTGTTTTCGCTCGCGCTGACCATCATCGCCGACATCGTTCCACCTAGAGAGCGAGCAAAGTACCAGGGCTTGTTCCTGGCGGTCTTTGGTTCTTCCTCGCTTTTGGGACCTGTGGTGGGTGGAACCTTCGCGGGCATCGATCAAATTCTTTGGATTGATGGCTGGCGCTGGGTGTTCCTGATCAACCTGCCGGTTGGCATCGCATCCCTGATCATGGTGACCGTCTTCCTGCACGTTCCTCACACTCCTAAGCAGCAGAGAATCGACTGGTGGGGTGCTGTCACAATCATCTTCGCGACCGTGCCACTGCTATTGGTTGCTGAGCAGGGTCGCGAGTGGGGTTGGGGTTCACCGCTATCTATTGCGATGTATGTCACCGGTGTCGCAGGAATCATCTCCTTCATCACGATCGAGAAGAAGATGGGTGAGTCCGCTCTTATCCCGTTGACCCTATTCAAGAACCAAACTTTTGCCAGAACTCAGATTCTTGGCTTCATCATCGGCATCGGAATGTTCGGCGGCATGATTGTGCTTCCGTTGATCATTCAGATCATCTACGGAGTATCGCCAACCATGGTTGGTTTCATGATGCTACCGATGGTGGTTGGAATGATGAGCGCAACCATCACCGCTGGTCGCGTGACTTCCAAGACTGGCAAGTACCGCATCTTCTTCAACACCGGCACCGCCACTCTGACAATTGGTTACACATACATGGTTCTCCTCATGCGCGCTGACACTCCACTCTGGGTCTTGGCAATCGGCATGGTGCTAATCGGTATGGGTCTTGGACAGCTAATGCAAACCACCATGGTGGCAAGCCAGAACGCAGTTGAGGCAAAGGACATCGGTGTTGCCACTTCATCGGCAACCTTCTTCCGTCAGATGGGTGGCACCTTCGGTGTCGCCATCTTCATGTCGATCTTGTTCTCGCAGGTGGTGGACAAAATTCAGGCAGCCTTCGAGACGACCGCTGTCAAGAATGGTTTTGCCTCCGCACTTCAAGACCCGCAGGTTTTGGAGAACCAGGCCAATGCGGGCATTCTCGAGATTCTGAAGTCTGGTCCTTCAGGGGCTGAGGGAATCACCAGTGACAGCTCGTTCCTAATCGGTGCAGACGAGCGTTTGACGCTGCCGTTCCGAATTGGTTTTGTGGAGAGCTCGCTAACCGTGTTCATGCTGGCATCAGTCATCATCGCAGTCGCTTTTGTTATCAGCTGGTTTATCAAGGAGATCCCGCTGAGAGAAAAGAGTGCATCCCAGGAGGCAGCCGAGGCTGCCGCTGCGGCGCACTAAGACTTATACTTTTTCTACACGGGAGTTCGGTAAACCGGACTGAGAGGAAGACTAGCTAGTCTTCGACCGTCGAACCTGATATGGGTAATGCCAGCGCAGGGAGACACCTCGAACCCGTGCCTAACATTTATGAAAGGCACGAAATGAAGAAACTAGTTGCAATCGCAATTGCGGCCCTTGTCCTAACCGGCTGTGCACCTGCGGCCGAAGAGAAAATCGAAGTCGTAAGACTCGCAACCCACGAATCGTTCTACATCAGCGACGAACAGATCGCCGAGTTTGAAGAGTCCTCCGGGTATCAGCTCGAAGTTATCACTCTCGGCGACACGGGTAGCTTGACTAACCAATTGGTACTCACCAAGAATGCACCGGTTGCAGATGTGGTCTATGGCATCGACAACACCTTTGCTTCCGTTGCGCTAGAGAACGACATTGTTGAAGATTTACAACAGGTCAACTACGGAGACGTTTGCTTCAACTTCGACATTGCATGGTTTGAGAAGAACGGCATCCAGCCGCCAGCCAGCTGGCGTGATCTTGGGAAGAGTGAATACCGCGATCTAGTTGTCATACCAAATCCAAACCTGTCCTCTCCAGGCATGGCCTTTTTGATCACCACTCATGCTGGCTTTGAGACCGAAGCAGATGTATTCGCATACTGGAGATCGCTGCGAGACAACGGTCTCAAGACCACTTCAAGCTGGACCGATGCTTACTTCACCGACTTCACCCGCTACGGCGGAACTCGGCCGATCGTTCTCAGTTACGCGAGCTCACCAGTTGCAGAACTAAAGGATGGCAAGCCGCAGTCCAAGTCACTCAGCACCGAGTGCTTTAGACAATACGAATACACCGGTTTAGTAAAGGGTGCACCTAACACTCCAGGTGGCCAGGCCGTCATCGATTACCTATTGTCCGAGAGCTTCCAGGCAGCCTTGCCATGGAACATGTTTGTTTATCCAAACGCTGGCGTTGACCTACCGGCAGAGTTCCAGGAGTTTGGAGCGCCTGCCGAAAGTGTGATCGGTGAGAACCTTGACTTCGCGGCAAACCGCGAGCGCTGGCTGACCGACTGGTCTGACGTTTTTGACAACTAGCCTCGAGCTGTTTCTCACCACCGCATTTATTGCGGTGGTGAGTGCTGCTCTGTCAGTTGTGGTTGGCGTTCCATTCGGCAGCTGGTTGCGGAGTCTCAGTCCACAACTTGCTCGAGGTATTTCAACGCTAACCCTGATTCCTTTTCTGTTGCCACCACTGATTATTGGACTTGCGTTCGTTGGGGTATTCGGGGAGCTAAAAGTAAATTCCAATATTGGAATGTTGCTGGTGATTGCTGCGCATGTTTTGATGAACTTCGGTTTCATCGCAAAGGTTTTTGCTGGATCAACTATCGACCGCGAGCAAATTGAAGCTGCTCGTTTGGATGGCGCTTCCGAAAATCAGATTCGAGGAAGTGTCGAGTTTCCGCAGCAACTTCCAGGCCTTATCTCCGCATCACTTTTGGTGGCCCTCTATTCGGCAACAAGTTTTGGATTAGTGCTGACTCTTGGAGCTGGGCAGGTGAAGACTCTCGAGACCGAGATTGCAATTGCAACTTTGCAGCAACTTGATCTCGAGAGAGCTGGGCTCTACGCGGCACTGCAAACTCTGCTCACTGTCGCAATGTTTCAGTTCTCCAAAAGGATCAGTGGCTCCCCTTCCCCACTTGACCAGATCGAGAAGTCAATCCTGCGGCCCACTCTGTTTGATAAATCCTTGGGGCTTACTCTTTCAGCTTTGGTTTTTGTTGCGATTGGATTTGTTGTTTCCAAAGCGTTCACTGGCCCGGGGTTGATAACCAATTTCGCTAATCTCTCAACTAAGGGTGAGCGGGAGCTACTGAACATCACTGTTGTGGATGCCAGCATCAATAGCATTCGCAACGCGCTTGTTGTCGTGTTGGTTGCCGTGCCAGTTGCCTACCTGCTGGCTAGTAGGAAGCGACCTTCCAGTTGGGTGCTCATTCCAATTGGTATTTCACCCGTTGTGATTGGACTGGCGACACTTGCTCTCGCGGGTTACCTGCCAAGAGCACTCACGAGCTCTTGGGTATTGCTTCCACTCATTCAAGTGCTCTTCGCACTGCCGGTGGCCTTCCAAATACTGAGACCTGCGCGTTTGTCCATCGACCGGGATGTGCTCGAGGCGAGTGCCTTGGATGGCGCTGGAACGTTCCAAAGAGTCTCGATGATCGAACTGCCGTTGATCAAAAAGAGCGTTGCCCTTGCGACAGCATTTTCGGCGATGGTTTCGATCGGAGAGTTTGGAGCTGCAAGCTTCCTAGCATTCGGCTCCAACGAGACCTTGCCGATTGTGCTTTTCAAACTCTTGGGTCGACCGGGTGTTGAGAATCTTGGAATGGCTATGACCGTCGCTGCAATTTACATTCTTATATCGGCATACGTTATTTGGTTGAGCGTGAAACCAATTCAAACTCGACACCGTTTTTCTTCAGCCGATCGGTAATCACAGTTATTGAATCTTGACTTTGATCGATGGTTATGAACCTTCTATCAAGCTTTGCCGCAACCGCTGCAGTAGTTCCTGAGCCACCAAAGAAATCCAAGACCGTATCACCGGGCTTTGAGCTCGCCATGATGATGCGCCTGAGAATTCCTTCGGGTTTTTGAGTTGGGTAACCGGTCTTCTCTTTGCCGGTTGGAGAGACAATGGTGTGCCACCAAACATCTGTCGGTAGCTTGCCCAGCTCCGCCTTCTCCTTGGTCACGAGCCCCGGTGCCATGTATGGCTCGCGATCTACCTCTTTGGAGTTGAAGTAGTAGGTCTTTGGATTCTTGATGTAAACCAGGATGTTGTCATGCTTTGCCGGCCAGCGCGACTTGGATCTCGCGCCATAGTCGTAGGCCCAGATGATCTCGTTTAGAAAGCACTCTCTGCCGAATAGTGCATCGAGTAGAACTTTGGCGTAGTGGGATTCGCGATAGTCAAGGTGAAGGTAAAGAGTTCCCGTGTCGGAAAGTAAGCGCCAGCTCTCTACAAGCCTTGGCTCTAGAAATGCCCAGTAGTCAGCGAACTCGTCGTCATAGCTGAGCACCTTGGAAACTATCTGCTCATACCTTTTGCCTTGGAAGCCAACCCTTCCGGATTCGCTCACTTTAGAGGTGCGATTGGTTCGCACCTGCTCGCGACCGGTGTTGAATGGCGGGTCTATGTAGATCAGCTGCACGGACTCGCTAGGCATCGACTTGAGATGCCCGAGGTTATCCCCCATGATTACTAAGTTGCCAGTCACGAGGGAAAGATTAACAGCATGAGCGCAAACGTTGTCCACAAGCCAGAAAACAATCGCTTTGAGATTTACCTAGAAGACGAGCGCGTTGGGTTGATGGACTACGAGCAGGTCGACTCTGAGATTCGCCTAACCCACACCGAGGTTGACCCAGCGCACCAGGGCAAGAACCTTGCAGCTATCTTGCTTCGTGAGTCACTGGACACTATTCGCGCCGAGGACATGGGCAAGGTTGTGCCGATTTGTTCCTACACCGTGAAGTACATGGAAAAGCACCCTGAGACTCAGGACCTGCTGCTCAACCCAATCGAAGAAGCCATTGCAGCTTGCAAGTGGCCTGGAGCTAGTTCTTAATCCCAGTTACTTGGGGCTGGCTCTTTGCCCTTTGGAAGCTGAGCGCTTGCTGCCCAGTCGGTTACCCACTGTGGAAGCTTTGGTTCAACGCCAGGCCAACCACCAGACCCTTCCATAACTTCCTGCGGGGTAACGATGCCCCAGCTGCGCTTTAGGAATCTGCCACGCATAATTGCCCTGGCATAGATCTCGCCGTTTCTAACAAAGCGCTGCTCGATGAAGTATGCGACCTCATCCCAACCAATCACCTTGGTTTCGATATCAAACTTCTGCCATGGCTCTAGTGATTTGCGATAGCTGATCGTGGAGTTCACGACGATTGGATACCAACCGACCTTGCGCCACTTCTGCCAAAAGCCGGTTCGCAGACCCTGGTCATAGCGACCAAGATCCATCAGGGTGAGAAAGACACCGTTGTTCATGTGACGGTATATGTCTAGGTCAGTTGGCCACACTCGGAAAGAGACGGTGGAAACCTCGTCAATCCGCAGCTTCGATCTGCTCCTCCAGGTGAGCATCACATAGAGGATTCGGAACCAGAGTTTCACCAGATCACAACGCGCTTGTCTTTGTCCAACCAAAGAGCGTCGGACTCAGTTGTAGCGAAGGTGTCGTGGAATAGGTCAAGGTTCTTGACCACCTGGTTCACGCGGAACTCAGTTGGCGAGTGGGGGTCGGTAGCCAGTCTCTGGATAGCGATCTCATCGCGGGATTTGCCCCTCCAGCACTGCGCCCAAGCCATCAGGAAGCGCTCTGCTGCACTCATGCCGTCGATCACCGGAGGTTGAGCACCGTTCAGTGAAATCAAGTACGCCTTCCAGGCGATACCTAGTCCACCGAGGTCTCCGATGTTCTCACCGATGGTGAGTTCACCATTGACCTTGTGGCTGTCGTCCAAGCCTGCTGGGCTAAGTTCGCTGTACTGGTCGATCAAAGACTTGGTGCGCTCTTCGAATGCCTTGCGGTCTGCTTCAGTCCACCAGGAAACTAGCTTTCCATCGCCGTCATACTTCGAACCCTGGTCATCAAAACCGTGACCGATCTCGTGACCGATAACACCACCGATGCCGCCGAAGTTGATGGCGTCATCTGCCTCCGGGGAGAAGAACGGTGGCTGCAAAATTGCTGCCGGGAAAACGATCTCGTTTAGGCCCGGGTTGTAATAGGCGTTTACGGTCTGCGGGGTCATGTGCCACTCGTCACGATCGATTGGTGCGCCGATCTTGTTGGCGTGGTAGTCAAACTCCCAACTGGAAACGTTTCTGACGTTGCCCACCAAATCATCGCGAGAGATCTGGATAGCGGAGTAGTCCTTCCACTTGTCTGGGTAACCAATCTTTGGGGTGAACTTAGATAGCTTCTCCAAGGCCTTGACCTTGGTCTCTTCGGTCATCCAGTCGAGGGCGGTAATGCTCTGGCGGTAGGCCTCAGTCAGGTGTCCGACCAAAACTTCCATCTTCTGCTTCGACGATGCTGGGAAGTTCTTCTCAACGTAGATCTGTCCAACTGCTTCGCCAAGGCTGCCCTCAACCAAACCAACGGCTCGCTTCCAGCGTGGTCGGTTAACCGGCTGGCCGGTTAGCTTCGTTCCGTAGAAAGCAAAGCGCTCTTCGATAAAACCGGAACTCAGGTATGGAGCGTAGGAGCGCACTAGCACCCAGCTCAGCCAAAGCTTCCAGGTCTCTAGGTGCTCGTCTGCAAGTAGATCCTCGATGCCTTCGAAGAAGGATGGCATCATCACTACATTCCAATCGAGTAATGAACTCTTGAGTTCTGCACCCGCAAGGTATTCGTCCCAAAGAATCTTTTTGTTCAGGCTCTTTAGTCCTGCAAGGTCCTTGAGGTTGTAAGTCTTCTCAGCCTCACGGGACTCGACTCGACTCCAGTGGTGCTGAGCAATCTTGGCTTCAAGTTCGTAGATAGCCTGGGCTGCATCGATGGCGTCGGTTGCTGACCAACCGGCAAGCATCAGCATGCGGGAGATGTGTGGGACGTATTCGGTGCGAATGTCTTCGTACTTCTCGTCGGTGTAGTAGTCCTTGTCCGGAAGGCCGATGCCACCCTGGTACATGTGGACTAGGTAACGCTCTGGGTTGCCCGCATCGTTATCGACGTAGCTTCCCCAGATGCCTGGAACGCCCTCGCGCTCCAAAGTTCCTAGCAGCCTAAACAAATCGCTGCGGTTTGAAACTGAGGAGATGCGAGCAAGGCCATCCTGCAGTGGCTCGGACCCGAGCTTCTCAATGCGGTCCTCGTCCAAGAAGGAGGCGTAGAGGTCACCGATCTGCTGAGCAACACCTGGTCTTGGGTTGGCTGCGGCGTCCTCTAGGACTTCCTTGACCGCTAGTTCAGAGTCATCGCGCAGAATCATGAAGCTGCCGTAGACAGCCTGATCTTCTGGGATTGCGGTGCTTTCCAGCCACAGACCATTGACGTGTCTGAAGAGGTCATCTTGTGGACGAATGCTGTTGTTTAGTTCGGCTTTATTGAGCCCAGGCTTCATTGACATGCCCCTAGTCTATGGCGGTTGTGCGGGGGTAAACTTTGATTATGGCTCTGAACAAAATCATTCTCTACTACGGCTTTGCGCCGGTAGCAGACCCCAAGGCGGTAATGCTTTGGCAGAAGACCCTTGCTGCGTCTTTGAACCTCAAGGGCCGCATCCTGATTTCGGAGCACGGCATTAACGGCACCCTCGGTGGCGACATGGAAGACCTAAAGAAGTACTCTCGCGCCACCAAGGAATATCCAGGCTTTGGAAAGATCGACTTCAAGTGGTCCGAGGGCACCGGAAACGATTTCCCAAGACTGAGCGTGAAGGCACGAAAAGAGCTAGTTGCTTTCACCACTCCAAACGAGATTAAGGTGGCTAAGTCTGGAGTTGTGAACGGTGGTAAGCACCTAAAGCCGCACCAGGTAAACCAGTTGGTCGAGGAGCGTGGCGATGAGGTTGTCTTCTTTGACGGCCGCAATGCTTTCGAAGCAAAGATTGGCAAGTTCAAGAACGCCATCGTGCCAGATGTTCAGACCACACACGATTTCATCGCAGAGCTTGAGAGCGGCAAATATGACCACCTCAAGGACAAGCCAATCGTCACCTACTGCACCGGTGGTATTCGCTGCGAGATTCTCTCCGCGGTAATGATTAATCGCGGCTTTGAAGAGGTCTACCAAATCGAAGGTGGCATTGTTCGCTATGGCGAAAAATTCCGCGACAAGGGCTTATGGGAAGGCTCGCTCTATGTCTTTGATGGTCGCATGAACATCGACTTCTCAGATGAGGCAGTAACCATCGGTGTTTGCGAGTGCTGCGGCGGAGCCACCAAGGAATTTAGAAACTGCCAAAACCTAGGCTGCAAGGACTTGGTTCTTTTGTGCGATAGCTGCAACGAAGACCCAGCCAACCTAATTTGTAAGCCAACCCACACCAGAGGCAAAAAACTTCAAGAAGTTGGCTAACAACCAAAGAACAAACCCCGCAGCTTTTGGGCTGCGGGGTTTGTTCTTTCTTAGGAGAGAATGCAATTAGCGGTGTTTAGTGGCGTGGACCGTGACCTTTGCCGCGGTGACCTTTGCCGCCATCGCGCTTATCGCTATCACGCTTGCCGTGGCCAGCCTCATCGTGATTACGAACAGGGTGCTCGGCTGCGACGGTTGCGCTATAGGCAACAGTAATTGGCCGTGAGCTGCTCACGGTCGCAGTGCCGGTGTCAGAGACACTTACGGTCACCAGGATTGCTGCGCTGCCATCAGATGGATAAAGCGCGTATTTGGAGGTGCCAGCAACATCTGCGTGAAAGCCCAGAGTGGCGGTGAGAGTCGAGCCCTTGATTGCTGGGACAGCCGCTCCGCGCTCAGGTCTTACACCGATTCGGTTGCCGCCTTCGGTTGGCTGAGTAGCCGGGGCCGAGGTGGCGCTTGCGGAGAGCTGGTAAACCGTGAAGTAAGCGCCGTGACTTGCTTCGTGCGATGAAGTAACGGCTTCGGGAATGCCGGTGATGGTGGCACTCACGGTGGCGTGAGCGTGATCTGCTTTTTGGGAACTGGTAGGTCTGCTGCTAGCACCATTGTCATGCGCTGCCGCAGGCAGTGACGCAACCGCTGCGCCGGCTAGCAAGGTTGCCGCAGCCGCAATTGCGATCTTTGAGTTTTTCTTCATTTTTATCCTGTCTGTTTGGGACATTTCTGAAGCTATTCGGTTTTCGAAACTCGAGTTTGAAAAGCCAGCCACTCAACACCAAGCTGCCAGCTCACTCCCAGTTATGAGAGTTGTCTGGGAATTAGCTGTTAGAGAAAGCGCCAGCGCTTTAGTTCCCAGCCAAATTTGATCGCCAGCAGGCGGACCAAAATGATGAGCCCACTACCGACCAAAAGCGTGATTGAGGTTGGAACTGCTAATGCGTCTAGCGCAACCACAACCCAACCTCCAGCAAAAGCTACAACTGCGTAGGGCTGGTGATCGTGGAATGCTCTCGGGACTTCGTTGACCAAAACATCTCTAAAGACACCACCGACAACCGCGGTGATGACACCCATCAGCACAGACACCAGCGGGCTGCTGCCTAGCTCTAGTGCGATGTGGGTTCCACCCGCGGTGAAGATTCCAAGACCAATGGCGTCCGGCACCAGGATGGCTCTCTCGGTGAGCTCCATGTGGCGAGCCCTGAAGAAAAATGGCAATGCGACGGCCAGACCAATCAAGGCCCAAACCCAGAACTCCTGCTCCACCCAGAAAAAAGGCTTGCGCTCTAAAAGGACGTCTCTAAGCGTTCCGCCGCCGAAGGCGGTGACAAAAGACACCATGACGACGCCAACTAGGTCAAAGTGCTTTCTGGCTGCCTCAATCACACCGGACAGCGCAAATGCGATAACACCCAGCACCTCTAGTGCAATCACGAATGTGTTGAGGGTCACGGGTTCTCCTGATGTTGCCGAAGGCTGGAGAAACTAAAGGCCTGGGGCTTGTAACGAGTTCTGAGATTACCAGAGAAATAAGCCCGCCATAAGGGGTGGGTGGGTAGACTTACCTCACTCCTAAAGATGGTGAGAGCGGGCTAATTGAGCTTTCTGGACAAGGTTGAAAAGCGCATAGAGACGAGCATCGGCTCAGTCTTTGCGCGATTGAGCAAAGCCGAATTGCAGCCGGTTGAAATCTCCCAGGCGGTTCGCTCAACTATGGATCAAGCGGCAGCCGCACTCGACAAAGATCGCGTGCTTGTGCCACATCTCTACAAGGTCCTAGTTGCCCCTACCGACTTCCCACGAGTGACCCCCGGAATTCTCAGTGCCGTGCAGCTGGAGGTTGCCAAATATGCCGCCAAGCAGGGCTATCGCCTAGCCAGCAACCTAGAGCTCCAGGTGGTCCCTGACCCGCAGGTTCCGCGCGGACAGGTCAAGGTCGGTTATGCGGTGCTAAACCGGACGGTGAACTGGACCCCGGCACTGATAATTGACGGCCGTCGCATCTCACTAAAGACCGGTGTCACAACCGTTGGTCGCGACGAGAGTGCTGACATCGCAATCGATGACCGCGGCCTGAGCCGTATCCACTTTGAAATTGCCTGGAATGGCGAGGTTGCTGCCATTAGAGATCGCCAGTCAACCAACGGCACTTTCTTGGATGACGCTCGCATCTCCGAGGTGGTGCTTCGATCCGGCAATGTGATCAAGGCTGGCCGCAGTGAATTTGAGTTTGAACTGAGTGCGAATGCGCAGGTTGATGCATGAGTGAACTAGCACTATTTCTAGTCCGAATCGGCTTTGTTGCGGTGCTGTGGATCTTTATCCTGAGCCTGCTCTCGGTTATACGTGCCGACCTATACGGTCGCAGGGTGATCAGCAAGATCGCAAGGCAGAACGCTCCCGCCCTAGCCGGTGGCGGATCAGTTGCCGGCTCGGTTGCGAGCCTCGGCATCGAAGATGGCGAAGTATTTGACCCGACTCAGATTGCGATGCTCACCGGCAGAACCGCGGGAACCTTTATCGACATCGCAGGCAAGCGTGAGCTGCTAATTGGTCGAGGCGCGAGCAGCGACGTTGTGATCTCTGATGAGTTTGCCTCAAACATGCACTCCAAGCTGGTTTTGGTCGGCGAGGACTGGGTGCTGCAGGACCTCAACTCCACTAACGGCACCTTCCTGGACGGCAGGAAAGTCACTACCCCGGCAACCATTCGCCAGGGCGCAACCATTCGAATCGGCACCACTACCTTCGAGTTGAGGTAATTAGCGGTGGCGGTTAAATCCATCTCCTATGCGGCTAGCGACATTGGCAAGCACCGCAGCTCAAATCAGGACTCCGGCTACGCCGGTTACCAGCTCTACTTTGTTGCCGACGGCATGGGTGGCCATGCCGGTGGAGATATCGCATCTGCTATTTCATCGCAGCGCATCGCGCTGACGGATGCTCGCTACGAGAGCACCGAAGAGGCTATTGAGTCGCTTCGCACCGGAATCCTAGAAGCCAATGGGATGCTCTCCTCCACGGTTGCCGAACACCCTGAGCTTGAGGGCATGGGAACCACCTTCTCCGGCATGCTGCTGCACGGCTCCCAGATCATTACCGCCCACATCGGTGACTCCAGAATTTACCGAGCCAGAGATGGTGAAGTTACTCAGATCACCGCGGACCACACCTTCGTTCAGAAGTTGGTTGACCTCGGTCGAATCACTCCAGAAGAAGCTCTGGTTCACCCTCGACGCAGCGTCTTGATGCGAGTGCTGGGAGATGTCTCTGGCGAGCCAGAGATTGACATCGCTCTGCACGATGCGCTTCCCGGTGATCGCTGGCTGCTCTGCAGCGATGGCCTAAGCGGAGTTGTGCCAGAGAACGTCATGGACCGCATCCTCACATCTCGAATTCCAACCGAAGAGGTGGCAGAACTTCTGGTTGGCGAGGCTTTGGAGTTTGGTGCTCCGGACAACGTCACCGTTGTGATTGTTGATCTGGTTCGCCCAGCAACCAACACCGAGTTTGAGCCGAGCGCACACTTTGTTGGATCAGCCGCAAATGAGGTTGTTATCGAAGAGCGCAAGGGTGGCAAAATCCTGCGTCTGTTCTCACCGCGCAACCTACTTGAGCTTCTCCAAACCCCAGAGGACCCGACCCAGTATGCGCCGGAGTCTGAGGAGCTACTAAACAAGATCCTCTCGGAGACTAGGCGCAAGATTCGCTGGCGCTCATTCCGCATTATTTCCAGCTGGCTGCTGGTGGCTGGATTGCTCGCGGGCATGGGCTACATCGCATACCAATACACCCAGACGCGCTACTACGTCGATGTCTACCAGGGTCAGGTGACGATCTTCCAGGGCATTCGCGAATCTCTTGGTCCTTGGAAGTTCTCCGAACCATACCTGGTGAGCGATATCCGCCTGAACAGCCTTGAACCTTTCCAGCAGACCCTAATTGAGCGCTCTATTTCCGCTGAGTCCCTAGAGGATGCCGAGCGCATCCTGCAGCAGCTGAGGGATAGCAATGAGTAACGTCTCGCTAACCACCGCCATCCCGATGCTGCTCAAGGCAGTTCCGAGGTCGAGAAACTTTGAGGCCGTGCTGCTGTTTTGGGTGGCGGGTATTCACGCTTTTGCCCTGGCACAGGTGCAGCTGGCGGTGCTTCAGAAGATGAGCTGGGACATGCTCTTCTACTGGGCACCACCTGCCATCACCGCTGCGATCGTGCACTACATCTTGCGAAAGCATGCGGTGGGTGCGGATGGCTTGATGCTTCCTTTGGCATACCTGCTCAATGGCTTGGGTATTGCAATGATCTACCGCCTAGACCTTGCGGAGGCTGCTCGCGGCGGCATCGAGATCTATGCAGATAGACAGGTTTGGCTCTCCTGCTTCGCAATGATTGTTGCGGCAGCGGTGGTGCGATTAGTACCTAACCACCTGGTCCTCAGAAGGTATCCGTATCTAGCCGGAGCGATGGCGGTCTTCCTGTTGATGCTCCCGGCAGCTCCGGTTATCGGTAAGACCATCAATGGCGCAACGCTCTGGGTCGGTGTTGGAGAACTCTCCTTCCAGCCGGGTGAGGTCGCCAAGATTCTGTTGGCAATCTTCTTTGCCGGTTACCTGGTGTCCAAGAAGGACACCTTGAGCGAAATTGGCTCGAGGCTTTTGTTTATGAAGGTTCCAAGGGCTAAGGACCTCGGTCCAATCCTTTTGTTCTGGGCGGCTTCGCTTGGTGTTTTGGTGCTGCAGCGCGATCTTGGAACTTCGATTTTGTACTTCGGACTGTTCCTGGTGATGATCTACACCGCCACTGGAAGAGCCTTCTACGTTGGTGCCGGGTTGACCATGATGGTCACCGGTGCCTTGGTTGCCTCTCGAGTCTTTGACTATGTGGGTAGAAGATTTGATGCATGGCTAGACCCGTTCTCGGCCGAGAATTACAACGCGGCAGGCGGTAGCTACCAGCTGGTGCAGGCACTGTTTGGCATGGCCAATGGCGATGTGATCGGGACCGGTCTCGGTGGCGGTTTCCCGCAGTTGATTCCACTTGCCGAATCTGACTTCATCTTGGCTGCCATGGGAGAGGAGCTGGGACTTGCAGGGCTCTTCGCAATCCTCGCAATCTACCTGCTCTTGGTCTACCGCGGCTTGAGAATTGCCAATAGCCACCCGGATGATTTCTCCAGACTGCTCTCGATTGGTCTGAGCTTTGTGATTGGACTGCAGCTATTCGTAGTTTCAGCTGGCGTTATGGGGCTATTACCGATGACCGGTCTAACCACTCCATTTATGGCAGCGGGTGGTTCTTCACTGGTTGCCAACTGGGTGATTATTGCGTTGCTTCTGAGAATCTCCGACTCGTCATTTAAGCGGGTGGAGGCATGAACAAACAGGTCAGAAGAGTAGGGCTTGCGCTAACCGCAATGTTCCTGGCGCTATTTGCCATGGCTAGCTCGATTCAGGTTTTGCGAAGCGGTGACCTCTATAAGGACAGCCGCAATGTTCGCGCCTCCTACGAAACCTATAAAACCCAGCGCGGTGCGATTCTGGTTGATGGTGTGCCAGTGGTGGAAAGCGTTCCGGTGAATGATGCCTACCGCTTCAACCGCGAATACGAATCCGTGCTCTACAGCCCGATTATCGGTTACTTCTCATTGTTCTCGGGTGCTGCCGGCATCGAGTATGAGATGAACAGCTACCTCTCTGGCCAGTCCTCAGCGCAATTCTTCGAGCAGATTAACGCGCTATTGGACGGTAAGCCGGTGACCGGTGCCGCGGTTGAATTGACCATCGATCCGGATGTGCAGCGTGCTGCATGGGATGCGCTTGGCAATCGCAAGGGTGCGGTGGTAGCCATCGAACCAGCCACCGGCCGCATTCTCGCCATGGTTTCAAAGCCAACCTTCGATGCCAACCTGCTGGCAGCTCACCTTTACGGTCCAGTGACCGATGCTTACAAGGCCTACATCGAAGATGAGGATGATCCACTAATCAACCGAGCCATCGCTGGAGATCTCTACCACCCTGGCTCGACCTTCAAACTTGTTGTGGCAGCAGCTGCTCTGGAATCCGGCCAATACACCGCAACCAGCGAACTTGAGAACCTGCAGCGCTATCGCCTGCCCAGAACCTTTAGCTTTGTTGAGAACAGCTCTGGCAAAACCTGTGGCCCGGGTGAGACCGTGACCCTGGAGTTTGCGCTAATCAAGTCCTGCAACGTGCCATTTGCGATGTTGGCGGTAGCGCTTGGAGAGCAGCGAATTAGGGCCCAGGCCGAGCTAATGGGCTTTGGTAGCGAGCTAGTAATTCCGCTACCGGTGACCCCGAGCATATACCCGGAGAATCTAGAGGATTCGCAGGTAGCGCTAACCGGCTTTGGGCAGTTTGATGTGCGAGTTAGCCCACTTCAGATGGCCATGGTTTCGGCCTCTATTGCAAACCAGGGCGTGCTGATGCGGCCGCAGCTGGTTGACCTGATTGTCGCGTCAAACCTAAACGTGCTGAGCCAACCTGAACCAGAAGTGTTCTCCTCGCCGATGTCCAAGTTAACCGCCGGTTTCCTAACTCGCATGATGGTTGACTCGGTGAACTCGGGTGCAGCCACCAAGGCTCAGATTGAGGGAGTTGCGGTTGCCGGCAAGACCGGCACCGCGGAGAACGGCATCAACGACCCTTACACCCTGTGGTTCACCGGCTTTGCTCCGGCAGAAGCCCCGAGGGTTGCGGTTGCGGTTGTGGTTGAAGATGGTGGCGGCGCCGGGCAGAACGGCACCGGAAACCAGATTGCCGCTCCAATCGCTCGCTTGGTAATTGAGGCGGTGCTAAAGAAATGAAGCCTTCGGTAGGACAGCTCTACGGTGATCGCTATCGCCTGCAATTGCGCATTGCCATTGGCGGTATGGGTGAGGTTTGGCAGGCTGAGGATGAACTAATTCTGCGCCAGGTAGCCATCAAGATCCTCAAAGAGGAGTACATGGGCGACCCCATGTTCCTAGAGCGCTTCCGCACCGAGGCAAAGAGTGCAGCGCTGGTTGAGCACGAGGGAATTGCCAACATTTTTGACTATGGCGAGGATTCCGGTAGCGCCTACCTAGTGATGGAGTTGGTTCCTGGTGAATCGCTCTCGAGGCTGTTGGAGCGCGAGAAGAAGCTCTCCGAAGAGAAGGTCTTGGACATCATTGCCCAAACCTCGAGAGCTCTCGGCGCAGCTCATGCCCGAGGCCTGGTGCACCGCGACATCAAGCCCGGCAATCTATTGATTACGCCAGATGGCAAGGTCAAGATCACCGACTTTGGTATTGCACGCGTCGGTGACCAGGTGCCGCTAACCAAGACCGGCCAGGTCATGGGTACCGTGCAGTACCTGGCTCCGGAGCAAGCAACCGGAAAAACCTCGACCCCAGCCACCGACCTCTACTCGCTTGGTGTAGTGGCATACGAGGCACTGGCTGGAAAGCGTCCGTTCACCGGTGAGAACCAGATGGCTATTGCCATGGCTCACATCAACGAGATGCCGCCAGCTCTTCCAGAAACTATTGACCCCAGAGTGCAGAACTTAGTTTTGAGCTGTCTGGCGAAAAAGCCATCGCAGCGACCAGAGTCCGCCACCTCCCTAGCAATTCGAGCAGAAGCCCTGCTTCGCGAGAAGCGCAAGCCTGGCTTTAGGGTGAGCACCTCGACTGACACCAGCTACATCGAGCAGAGCGTCACCGAGGTAATCCCTACCGACACCGCACCGCTTCCGCGAGCGCCGATTGTTTGGCCATGGCTTGCAACTGTGGGGCTTTTGGGCATTACCGCGATCGTGGTAATCGTTGCGATTCTCTCTGATCCAAACACCGAGAACGTGCCAACCCAGACTCCGACCAGCACCGAGCAAACCACTCCAACTGAGGGTGCGACCGAGAGTGAAGTTGTAACCGAGTCACCCGAGGTGACCAGCGAGTTGATTCTCAGATCTGACATCATCGGCGAGAACCTGAGTATCGTGACCGCTCGTCTGGCCGAACTTGGCATGCGGGTGAACGCGATTGCCGGTGATGAGGTGCCGGCCGGCAGCTCACAGGCGAGAACGGTTTATGCGGTTTCTCCGACCGGAAACATAACAATCGGCAGTGTGATTGACGTTACCTATTACGTGGAGAAAGTTGAAGATGCTCCGGTTGTGATTCCAGATCCGGGCACCACAGACTCTCCAACCGTTTCTGACCCTGCGAATGGGTCAACCCAAGACGGATCACAGGGGTAAGACAGTGGTCGAGTCCTACGGGGAAGAACAGACTTCGAAAACTAAACTATGGCGGGGTAGAAAGAGCTATTTTGACTGACAACGAAAGACTGATTGCCGGCCGTTACCGGATGGGGCAGTTGGTGGGCCGCGGTGGCATGGCCGAGGTTTACGAGGGTTACGACACTCGCCTCGGACGCACTGTCGCAATCAAGCTACTCAAGTCAGACCTAGCTAACGACGCCAGCTTCGAATCTAAGTTCCGCCAGGAGGCTCAGGCCTCTGCCCGAATGGCTCACCCAACCATCGTTAGGGTCTATGACGCTGGTGAAGAAGAGACCACCGACGAAAACGGCAATCCTCGCAAGACCCCATACATCATTATGGAATTGGTCCGCGGTCGCCTCCTTAGGGAGCTGGTTCACGCCGGTGGCGTAGCTCCAGAGCAGGCAGTTCGCTACATCGGCGGCATTTTGACCGCGCTAGAGGTTTCTCACCGAGCCGGTGTTGTCCACCGCGACATCAAGCCGGCGAACGTAATGATCGGCGACGGCGACTCGGTCAAGGTGATGGACTTCGGCATCGCAAGAGCGGTGTCGGATAACTCCGCCACTCAGGCCGCCACCGCGGGCATCATTGGCACCGCGCAGTATTTCTCCCCCGAGCAGGCTCGTGGCGAGGCTGTAGATGGTCGCACCGACCTCTACTCAACCGGTGTAATTCTTTACGAACTTTTGGCAGGACGCCCGCCATTCAAGGGCGAGAGCGCGGTGTCGGTTGCCTACCAGCACGTCTCCGAGGCGGTAGTTCCTCCAAGTCAGTTCAACCCGCTCGTGAGCGCGGAACTGGACCAGGTCGTGCTGCGTGCCATGGCAAAAGATCGTGCCGATCGATACCAGACCGCCGAAGAATTCCGCGAACACCTGCTTGCCGCCGCTAACGGCCAGACCATCACCAACCCAATTGCTCCGGCAGTAATCGCAGCTCCAGAAACTGAGCTGTTGGTTGCACCAACCACCGTGCTTTCCCCCAGCACCGACAGCATTGACCTGATCGATGGTTTTGAAACCGTTCCTAGTGAGACGGTTCAAACTGTGACCTCCACCAAGATCAACGCGACTGTGCTCTGGGGTCTTGGCACCGGCGTGGTAGTTATCTTGGTCGGTCTGCTCTTCTGGGTCATGAACCTCGGCGGCGCTGGCACACCTATCAATCCAAACTCTGGCATCGCGGTCTCCAGCGTCGAGGGCTCGCTCTATGACGACGCGGCCGCCACCTTGGCAGCCCAGGACCTATTGGTGCTTAGGGTTTACGAGAAAAGCGACACCGTTCCGGAGGGCGTAGTTATTCGCCAGGAGCCGCCGGCTGGAACTCAGGTTTCCCCTAATACTCCGATCACGCTCTATGTATCAAGCGGTGCAACCGAGGTGATGGTGCCGAGTTTGGTGGGACAAACCGAAGCTTCCGCGGTCATGATGATCGAGGCCCAGGGGCTCACGGTTGGAACCATAACCGTGGTTTCAAGTGCCAATGTCCCTGAGGGAACTGTGGTTGCCTCAGACCCGGTTGCCAACGCCAAGCTACCGCTTGGATCGGTTGTGAACCTGGTGCTATCCGATGGCACGGTGCAGATTCCAGATGTTAGAAACCTAGATGTGGTCGAGGCAAGAAACATCCTCACCGCACCAACCATTGGCTACACGGTTTCCATCGAAACCCTGGATGGTCCAACCTGTGCGGGTCAGATCGGAAACATTGTGCTGGATCAGTCGGTTCCCGCCGGACAGGCCCAACAAATGCAGAGCATCGTCCTGTATGTGGAGTGCATCGTCGATCCAGTGGTGGATCCGGGAAACTAGTTAGTTTCGATTCTCGGGCTAAGCAGCTTGGCTTTTTCGATGGCTGCGGTCTCACCTAAGGTGGCAAGCCAGTTCGCCAACATCTGGTAACCGCCCTCGGTCATTACCGATTCTGGGTGGAACTGAACGCCGTAAATCGGCTTAGAAACATGCTGCAAACTCATAATCACGCCGGATTCGGTGTGACCGGTGATCTTTAGATCCTCCGGCACAGTCTCAGAGACCACCGCTAGCGAGTGGTATCTGGTGGCGTTGAAGCCCTGAGGTAGTCCTTGGAAGATCGTGCTGTCTTTGTGCTTGATCTTGGAAATCTTGCCGTGCATCAATTCCGGTGCGCTCTTTACGGTTGCGCCCATGGCCTCGGCAATCGCCTGGTGGCCAAGGCAGACCCCAAACACCGGGTAGTTGTGCTGGAGTGCAAACTTGACGGTTGGAATCGATAGCCCTGCATCTGCTGGGGTGCCAGGTCCCGGAGAGATTAGAACTGCATCAAATCTGGCCAATAGTGCTGGGAGTTCGGCCTCGGTAACGGCATCGTTTCTAATGACCTCGGTTTTTGCGCCTAGCTGCTGCAGATAGCCATTGAGCGTGTAGACAAAACTGTCGTAATTGTCGAGCACCAAAATCCGGACCATAGTCCCAATAGCCTAACTTGAGTGAGCAGGATGCGTCTTGAGGTTATAAACTTCTGGCATGCCTGAATCAACTTCACGTCGTAAGCCAGCCCAGAAAAAGGAAGCTGTTCGTCCAGCCATTGTTGGCGAAGAGCAGGGAGAGAACCCAACCTGGTACAAGATCACCATGTTCGGCCTTATGGTCGTTGGTCTTCTTTGGATTCTGGTGTTCTACATCTCTAGCGCTCAGTACCCACTGGGTAGCGCATCGTTCCTGGACCTAAGCAACTGGAACATCTTGATTGGTTTCGGCATCGCCATGATTGGCTTTGTCATGACCACCAAGTGGAAGTAACTAGAGCCACTCTTGAATTCGCCACAGCGTTATAGCAACTAGCGCTGCGACCACCAAAACAACTCCCAGGAATTGGGCAAACTTCTGATTTTGCCTTCTTGTGGCGGCATAAATCGAGGCTATGGCCAAACCGGTAACCAGGCCACCCAGGTGTCCTTCCCAAGAGATCCCCGAAACGAAGAGGCCCATCGAGAAGTTGATGGCAATAAGCAAGAAGATCTGGGTTGGGTTACCGCCGATTGAGCGGATCACTATAAAGAACGCACCCATCAATCCAAACAGTGCCCCCGATGCACCAACCACCGGGGTTTGTGGATCGGAAAGCAGCAACACCGCCACCGAACCACCAAAGATCGAAATCAGATAGAGCGCTAAAAAGCGCAACTTTCCGAGCATTGGCTCAAGCTGCTGGCCAAAGATCCAGATGGCGTATGAGTTTAAGAGGATGTGCCAGGGGCTATTCCAGTCGTGCACAAAGCCCGCGGTGAGCATGCGCCAAGGCTCCCAAGGCGTGAACAATGGCGCATAGAAGAACTGATTGGTGAACAGATATCCCAGCGGAGATATCTGTCCGAGCCAAATCAAGACATTGATAACCAGCAAAAGGCTGGTTACCGGAGCTTTTCTAGCTGATAGCCGAAAGGCCAATTAGACCTTTTCGATGGTGATGGTCTTGATGACCACGTCGTCTAGCGGACGGTCGCGACCATCGGTGGCAACCTGACCGATCTTGTCGACCACCTTGCGGCTGTCCTCATCGACCACATCACCGAATACGGTGTGCTTGCCGTGCAACCAAGTGGTTGGTGCAACGGTGATGAAGAACTGTGAGCCGTTGGTGCCAGGACCGGCGTTTGCCATTGCCAACTTGTATGGCTCCTGGAAAGTAAGTTCTGAGTGAATCTCATCGCCGAACTGGTAGCCAGGTCCGCCCATGCCGGTGCCGGTAGGGTCGCCACCTTGGAGCATGAAGCCTTCGATGATGCGGTGGAAGATTACGCCGTCATAAAGCGGCTTGCCGGTGTGGGTCTCGCCGGTGCGCGGGTCTTTCCACTCGATCGCGCCGGTTGCTAGGCCCTCGAAGTTTGCTACGGTCTTTGGGGCGTGCAGTCCAAACAGGTTTACCTTGATTACGCCGTGGTTGGTGTGCAGAGTTGCTACTGAAGTGTGAGAAGTCATTGGACAATTCTGCCACGCAGCGCTCTGATAAGGAGCTAAGTTGGAAACTATGAGCAATGTCGCCATTATTACCGGAGCCGGTTCTGGCTTCGGCCTGGGTCTCGCCAAAGAGCTAACCGACCGGGGTTGGGTGGTTTATGCCACCGACCGAGATTCGGTAGCGGTAGAGAAAACCAGCGAATTCGGGGCGATTGCCCGCCGTATGGATGTCACCAACCGCTCAGATGTTGATGCCGTGGTGAAAGAAGCCATCGCAGATCACGGACGCATCGACCTAATGGTCGCTAATGCCGGGTACGGCAACTTCTCCTCGGTTGAGGAAACCACCCCCGAAGAAGTTAGAAGAATCTTTGAAGTGAACGTCTTTGGCGTTGAGAACTCAATTCGTGCTGTGCTGCCACAAATGCGCAAGCAGAAATCCGGCCGCATCATCATGACCACCTCGGTGGTGGGACACGTTTCGCTTGCCGGGCTGGGTTGGTATGCCGCCACCAAGCACGCCGTCAAGGCGGTTGCCAATGCGCTCAGGCAAGAAACTCGCTGGCTTGGCATCCGCGTCAGCACGGTCGAACCAGGAACCTCGAAGACCAACTTTGGTGCTGTCGCCTTTGGTTTACTGGAGTCAGGTCGCGCAGTTGGAGATTATGACCAGGTAATGGCAGGGCTAAACAAGTGGCTCGGTGGCCTTTATCGCATCTCCCCGGGACCAAACAAGACCATTAAGACCATGGTCAGGGCTGCCACCGCTCGCAGGCCAAGGGCGCACTACCCGGTTTCTTGGGATGTTCGAGCCCTAAAGCTGGTGTTCTACGTGATGCCTAGAAGCTGGCTAGACGGGTTCGTGCTGTGGCTCGCAAAGCGCTAGGGCTGAGAATTGGCGCACTGGTTGTTGCCGCATTATTTCTAGCCTCGGGTGTGCTGCACCTAATCAACCCAGCTGCATTCGTTTGGCTAATGCCGCCCTGGCTACCTTTTCAGACTGAACTCATTGTGATTTCGGGCGTCATGGAGCTGGCGGCAGCGCTGGGATTGATCTTCAAACAGCGCTGGGCACCAATGCTCACGTTCATCACTCTGCTGGCGGTTTGGCCGGCGAACTGGTGGTTTGCAATAGACAGCTTGAGCTCAAATCCGGACATTGCGCTGATCGCCTGGCTGAGGCTGCCACTGCAACTTCCGCTTCTTTACTGGGCTTGGAAGGCTCCAGTCCAAGATCGCAAAACCAAATAGCGGTTTTCTGGAACTTTTTTCATAACCTTCAACCCGTTGTTTAGGCCCTCTTGTAGACAAGCTACAAAATGTGAGCGGTAAATTTAGACAAATACTGTTCAAATCACCCTTCGAACTGAGAGCAACCTGTATAAATTGTTTCCAACAGTAAGTAACCGCTTCCAGTTTGGAGAGGGGGTCTGCGCAACGGAGCGCATGACGTCAACAGCTAATGTTTGGGTCTTACGTCTCCGTAGTGCAAGGAAAACATGACACACCCCATAACCACTGAAGAAATCGTTATTGTCGAGATCGACGCAACCACCAAAGAGCAGGCCGTGCGCCAGCTTGCTGAGCGCCTTATGGCCGCCGGCCGCCTAACTGGTCTAGACGAGTACCTTGCCGCAGTTGCAGCCCGCGAGGAGCACTTCCCAACCGGCATCGAGGGTGGCGTTGCTATCCCTCACGCCCAGTCGGATTTGGTAACCATCCCATCTGTTGCAGTGGCGACCACCAGCAAGGGCATCGACTTCGGTGCAGACGATGGCGCATCCCACCTGATCTTCCTGATTGCAGCCCCTGCATCAGGCGAAAACACCCACCTGGAGATTCTGGGTTCGCTGGCTCGCAAGATCATGCACGAAGAGTTTCGTGACCGTCTGCGCGCGGAGACCAGCGCAGCTCAGATCGCAGAGATTGTGACCAAGGAGGTCCAGAAATAATGGCAAAAGTAGTTTGCGTAACTTCTTGCATCACAGGAATCGCCCACACCTACATGGCAGCTGAGGCGCTCGAGCAGGCTGGCAAGAAGCTGGGCCACGAGGTAATCGTTGAGACTCAGGGTTCTGCAGGTTCAAACCCGCTAAAGCAGGACGTTATCGACTCGGCAGACGCCGTAATTTTCGCGGTTGACCTAGAGGTCAAGGATCGCGATCGCTTCAATGGCAAGCCATACATCCAGGTGGGTGTGGCAAAGGCCATGAAGAGCGCAGTAGAGCTCGTCGAGCAGGTGCTTCAGGCAGCTGCCGACGGTACCGCCGCCAAGGTTGGAGAAGCATCTTCGGCCAAGGCAGCGGAGGCAAAGACTCCTTCTGAACCAAAAGAAAAGAAGGGTGGCTTCTTCGGAGGCCTATTTGGCAAAAAGTAACAACGCCTAGATCGCAACTGCGATCTGGGAAAGCAATGGAGCTATAGGAGGCCCATAGTGAGTAGCGCAAGCACTGCCACCAAGATTCGTCAATGGTTGATGACTGGTGTTTCATACATGATTCCATTTGTTGCAGCAGGTGGAATCCTTATTGCCATCGGATTCCTACTCGGTTCAATCGGGTTTGGAACTGACGGCATCCACGCCTACGACGCAGAAAAGATGCAGATCGCCGGTGACTACGATTTCTTGAACATCGGTTACTGGGCATTCGTTATCTTCTGGTTCGGTAAGGCTGCATTCGCATTCTTCGTTCCAGTTCTAGCTGCATACATCGCCTACGCAATCGCAGACCGCCCTGGTCTAGTTCCTGGATTCGTAGCTGGTGCATTGGCAACTGGTCTAGACGGTAACCCACTGGGCACCGGCACCGGCTTCCTAGGAGCAATCCTTGGTGGTTTCATCGCTGGTGGTGTAGCTCTTTGGATCTCCCGCTGGAAGGTAGCCAACTGGATCAAGCCAGTTATGCCAGTTGTGGTTATCCCACTACTAGCATCGCTGATCACTGGTCTAGCAATGGTGCTAGTTCTAAAGGCTCCAGTTTCTGGCCTAATCACCGGTCTAACCTCTTGGCTAAACGGCCTATCGGGTGGCGCACTGGCAGTTCTAGGTCTAATCCTTGGTCTAATGATGGCATTCGACATGGGTGGCCCAGTTAACAAGGTTGCTTACACCTTCGCTGTTACCGGTTTGGCTACTGCAGGTGCTGCAGTATCTGCAACCGAGTTCCAGATCATGGCGATCGTTATGGCCGCTGGTATGACTCCTCCACTAGGTCTAGCTCTTGCTACCAACCTACGTAAGAAGGCATTCAGCGAGTCTGAGCAGGAGAACGGCAAGGCTGCATGGCTACTAGGTGCATCCTTCATCTCTGAGGGTGCAATCCCATTCGCAGCTGCTGACCCAGTTCGCGTTATCCCATCGATCATGATCGGTTCCGGTATCACCGGTGCACTAGTTGCCCTATTCGGCAACGAGCTACGTGCACCTCACGGTGGAATCTTCGTGTTCCCACTGGTGAGCGACTGGCTAACCTACGTTCTAGCTATTGCTATCGGTACCGTTGTAACCGCTCTATTGGTTCTTGTGGCCAAGGGCATCGGTGCAAAGAAGTAACTAGAAACAAACTAGAAATGCCCCTCGGGAAACCGGGGGGCATTTCCCTTTAGTAGTGGTGTTTACAGGTCAGGACAGTGACGGATTCTGGGGTCACGCGATAGACCAATCTGTGTTCCAGAGTGATCCTGCGCGACCAAACCTCCGCATCGAAACCACGCAATTGCTCAGGTTTACCGATGCCCGATCTTGGATTTCTCAAAACATCATCCAAAAGCTTGTTGATCCGAACCAAAGTCTTTCGATCGTTTGCCAGCCACCACGAATACTCTTCCCAGGCAACCGGGTCAAAGGTGAGCTGCATTACTCGCCCTTGGCCAGAGCATGAAGCTCCGCCATGGTCACAACCTTGTAGTCGCCCGCTTCGGCTCTTTCTAAGCTCTCTAGCAATGCCTTTGCATTAGCGGGGGATGAAAAGAGGTGGTGGAATTCGCGAAGGCTATTTAGCTCGGCGGCATTTACCAAAACCACTTCACCCTTGCGGGTGCTGATTGGAATACTGCCGGTCTCATCCTCCAGCACCTGCTTGACGAACTTGTATAGGTTCTGGCGAAAGGCAGTTAGTGTGATGGCCACGGTGTCTCCTTACGTACATGATTACGTACGCATATTAGGTGAATGTCCATTTGACCGCTAGGCCCTTGCCTAATCTGTGGATAACTGCTTTCTTGCTAGCATTCCTAAGGCACAAGCAAAGGTGAGTTCTTGCACATAGCGATCTTTATGGATCAGCATCCGATGAGCCTGGGTGGGGTCCAGACCTCAGTCAGGCTGCAGCGGAAGTTTCTAGAACGCGCGGGACTGACGGTAACTGTCTTCGCACCCAAATCTGCCAATGCACTTGCCGATGACGACACCGTCATCCTGCCCTCCAGAAGACTCAGCCCAGATGGCGAGTACTCCGCGGTTTGGGACATGGAGGAGGCCTATGAGGTGGCAGCTGCCGTCTTTGAAGAGCAGAAGTTTGATGTGATCCACCTGCAAGGTGACTTTGCCGCCGCAGCCGTCTCACTAGCACTTGCCAAAAAGCACAATATTCCGCTGATCCACCACGCCCACACCAACATCGATGTGGTGCTGGAGCGCATTATCGGCAAGCGCCTAAACGCACGCCTTTTCAACTTTGCCGCCAAGAAATACTGCGCGGTTTCCGGCCAGCCCAAAAAGGCTGCCAACGATGGCTGGGAGTACATGGCAATCACCTATCCGCATGCGGATTTGGTGTTGGCCCCAAGCTCCCACTTTGCCAAGACCATCGAAGAGCACGGCATCTCCAAGAACGTCACGGTGATGATCAACGGTGTGGACGATGACTCGGTGGCCGGTCTCAAGCGTCAAACCGAAGTGCCAAACAAGCCGGTTCAGTTCATTTGGGCCGGAAGATTCCTGCGCGAAAAGCGTCTACTTCAGACCATTCGAGCCTTCAAGAAGGCCAATCTCGACGCCGAGTTGGTGATCTACGGCACCGGAGCACTGGAGAAACCAGCCAAGAGCCTGGTTAGAACGTTGCGCATCGGCCACAAGGTGAGTTTCAACGGCCGAGTGGATCGCGAGCAGATGCTGCAGGCTTTTGCCGATGCCGATATCGTGCTGCAAACCTCGATTGGCTTTGAAACCCAGGGCATGACGGTCTTTGAAGCCGCTGCCTTTGGAACCCCAGCGCTCTGCTGCGATAAGCGCGTTGC
>JARXAN010000067.1 GCA_029865895.1 Actinomycetota bacterium | reverse complement strand
AGATGGCACTATTGCCATACTCCGGTGCTGGGCGCTAAGGAGAATCCCCATGTCGAAGCTAATTTTGACCAATGAGGTCTCCGGACTCGGTTCCGCAGGCGATGTTGTAGACGTAAAGGCAGGTTACGCACGTAACTTCCTACTACCAAACGGCCTAGCTGTTGTTTGGACCAAGGGTGGCGAGAAGCAGATCACTCAGATCCGCGCTGCTCGCCAGGCTCGCGAGATTGCAACTGAAGACGAGGCAAAGGCCATCAAGGCCAAGCTCGAGGAGAAGGCAATCCGCATCAGCGTCAAGGCTGGGGCTAACGGTCGCATCTTCGGTGCGGTCAAGACCCAGGACGTTGTAGACGCAGTTGTTGCCCTAGGCATCGGTGCAATCGACAAGCGCAAGGTAGAGATCTCCTCGAAGATCTCCTCCGTGGGCGAGTACGAGGCAACTGTTCGCGTAACTGCGGACCTAGTTGCAACCGTGAAGCTACAGGTAGTTGCTGCAAAGTAACCAAAAAGTAAACAAACGGCCCGGGCAACCCCCGGGCCGTTTGTGTTTTTTGCACAAAATCTCTTCGGTTATCCACAACCTTTAGGTTGAGGTTTAGAGTTTTCCACTTTAAATTATCCACAGCCACAACCCTTATAAACACTGGGCTCTACAAAAGTTATCCACAGTTATCCACAGGCAACACGAAGTTATCCACAGTATTGTTCGGCGTGTTTCCACAGAGTTATCCACAGTTATCCACAGACTGGTTTGTATCTAAATTGTCGGTGCCCCAAGCTATACAGGGCTTAGCTATTACTGGAGGTTTTTATGTCGATGTTGGCACCGGTCCCGTCGGCCGATCCGAGGGTAGCTCCGCATAATCTAGATGCTGAGCAATCCACCCTTGGCGGCATGCTGCTCAGCCAGGAAGCGGTAGCCGAGGTCTTTGAGACCGTCTCTGGCGTCGACTTCTACGCCCCAAAGCACGAACTAATCTTCAACGCCGTCCTAAGCCTTTTCGGCAAAGGCGAGCCGACCGACGTAATTGCGGTTACCGACGAGCTGAACAAGCAGGGAAACCTTGTCAAGGCTGGCGGTGCGGACTACCTGCACTCGCTAACCGGATATGTTCCAACCGCCGCCAACGCGGGTTATTACGCCAAGATCGTGGCAGACAAGGCGATCCTTCGCCGCCTGATTGAAGCCGGTACTCGTATTGCTCAGGCAGGTTACGAGAGCCAGGGCGAGGTTGAGGACCTGGTAAACCAGGCTCAGGCAGAGATCTACAAGGTTTCCAGCCAGTCCTCGAGGGAAGATTACGTCCCACTAAGCGACTCGCTAGAGGCCGCTATCCATGAAATTGAAGGTGCTCAGAAGCGCGGTGGTGAGCTAACCGGTGTTCCAACCGGATTCACCGACCTAGATGCCTACACCCACGGTCTGCACCCGGGCCAGCTGGTCATTGTTGCCGCCCGTCCTGCCGTTGGTAAGTCGACCTTTGCCCTTGACCTTGCAAGAAACGCATCGGTGAAGCACAACCAGGCGACCATTTTCTTCTCACTGGAAATGGGTCGAGCCGAGATCGCAATGCGCCTAATGAGCGCGGAATCATCGATTTACCTGCAGTCAATGCGTAAGGGAACCGTCACAGACGCTGACTGGACCCGCTTGGCAGCGGTTCGCGGGCGCATCAACGATGCCCCGCTGTACATCGACGACAGCCCAAACATGTCACTGGTGGAGATTCGAGCCAAGTGTCGTCGTCTAGCCCAGCAGGTAGACCTAAAGCTCGTGGTTATCGACTACATCCAGCTGATGTCCAGCGGTAAGAAGGTTGAGTCACGTCAGCAGGAAGTCTCTGAGTTCTCTCGAGCCCTCAAGCTTTTGGCGAAAGAACTTGGATTGCCAGTTGTGGCGCTAAGCCAGCTGAACCGCCAGGCAGAGCAGGCGAAGGACAAGAAGCCTGAGCTTTCTCACCTACGTGAGTCTGGATCCTTGGAGCAGGATGCCGACGTTGTAGTGCTTTTGCACCGCGAGGGCATCTACGAGAAGGATCACCCACGTGCCGGCGAGGCAGACCTAATCTTGGCAAAGCAGCGAAACGGACCTACCGGAACCGTTGTGGTTGCATTCCACGGGCAGTACTCACGCTTTGTGAATATGCCAAGCTAGCTCTGTGCGCATTCAACCAGCCATCAAAGCAGCCGTAAGTTTCGGCGCTGGAATTTTTATTACCTTCAGTCAGTCACACTCTCCTGAGGTTGGCCTTTACACGCTTGCGGTTTATGGCCTGATTGTTGGCCTTAGCTCGGTAGCGCTGGCCTTTGGTCGAAAGATTGAAGGCGCACTGCAGGAGCTTCCGATGGCCACCCTCGCAACCCTCATCGGCATCTTTGCGCTGCTGGCGGCTCAATCAGAACAAGGTCAGTTGGCGGCATTTATCGCTTTGACCGCAACCTGGGGTCTTATTTCAGGCGCTTTTGGCCTGTATCAGGCCCGCAGATTTGGTTTCAAAGAGCTTCAGGGAAGAGACCACCTACTCAGTTCGATCTTCGCGCTGGTGCTGGGAGCGCTGTTCTTGGGTGTCGAGCTTGATCCGGTTAGTGCGGTTGGCTTCTTCGGTGCTTATCTTGCGCTGGATGGTGTCCACTGGGGAATTGCTGCTGCCTCTCCAAAGGGCAAGTAGGCTTTACACGTGAAACGCTTTGCAAATCTCAAGACATACATGGTCGTATCGCTGGTTGCAGCCCTATTTGTGGGCTTTTTGGTCTACTTCGGAACCAGATTCATTGAGACTGGCGTGATTTCTGGCTTGGTCACCTTCATCGTTGTGATTGTGATCGTTGCCACTTTAGATCTGAGCTTTAAGCCAGATGACCAGGACCCTAATCGCCCAAAGCTTCGCTGATTACTTCAGGTATTCCGTTAGTTCGCTAGCCAAACCAACGTAGGTGTTTGGCTTCAGGGCCTTGAGCCGGTCCTTGGTTTGAGACGGAATGTCCAGGCCATCAATAAATGCCAACAAATCCGCCTCAGAAATGCGCTTGCCCCTGGTTAGCTCTTTTAGTAGCGCGTATGGGTCAGAGATCTTGGACAGCCCGCGAGCCACATCAGCCCTGATTGCGGTCTGGATTGCTTCTCCCAGCACTTCCCAGTTCTCCAGCAAGTCGGCTAGCAGCACAGGCTCGTTGATGGCTAGCTCATCTAGACCCTTGGTTAGGTTGTCGATGGCCAAAAGCGAGTGTCCAAAGCCAACACCGATATTGCGCTGGGCACTGGAATCGGTCAGATCGCGCTGCAACCTTGAGGTGACGAGGGTTTGAGCTAACGAATCCAGGATTGCGTTAGCCAATTCCAGGTTCGCCTCGGCATTCTCGAAGCGAATCGGGTTCACCTTGTGTGGCATGGTCGAGGATCCGGTAGCGCCAGCGACCGGGATCTGCTTGAAGTAGTTCAGCGAGATGTAGGTCCAGATGTCGGTGGCAAAGTTGTGCAGAATGCGGTTGAAGTGGCTAACCGCTGAGTAAAGCTCAGCCTGCCAGTCGTGTGATTCGATCTGGGTGGTTAGCGGGTTCCAGGTAAGACCTAGGTGTTCAACGAAGGCCTTGGATTCGCTTGGCCAGTTCACATCTGGCGCTGCTGCCACATGGGCGGCGAAGGTTCCGGTTGCACCGGAGAACTTGCCCAGGTACTGCTGATCTGAAATGCGATTTAGCTGGCGAGCCAGACGGTAAACGAAGACCGCAAGCTCTTTACCCATGGTGGTTGGGGTTGCTGGCTGGCCGTGGGTTCTAGAAAGCATTGGCACGGCATTGAGATCCTGGGCGATGCCCTCAAGCTTGCTAACCAGCTTTATAGCTCTTGGAAGCCAAACCTTACTCAGGGCCTCCTTGACGGTCAGCGCGTAGGAGAGGTTGTTGATGTCCTCCGAGGTGCAGGCGAAGTGAACAAGTTCTGCAAGATCTAGCCGGCCCATTCGGTCAAGTGCATCGCGAATGAAGTACTCGATTGCTTTGACATCGTGCCTGGTGGTGGCTTCGATCTTGGCGATGGCCTCGACATCGGCATCGCTGAAGTTCTCAGCTAGGGCTCTGAGCTGGGTCTTCTCGCTGGCACTCAGCGAAGAGTTGGTGCCAAGCAGGTCCCTTTCGGCAAGCCAAATTAGCCACTCGATTTCGACGTGGATTCTGGCTTGGTTTAGGCCGGCCTCACTGAGGTGATTACCCAGGTCTGAAACCTGGGCGCGGTAGCGGCCATCGAGCGGGGACAGAGGTTGAACCGAAAGTTTGCTCACTAGCCCATTTTGCCCTAAATGCAGGCAAAGTGATACTCAAATCACTTGATCTTTAGAACCTTTAGCACCGTGCGAGTCAAGAAGCTAGCAATCGACATCACAATTGCGGCCAGAATTGCCCAACCTAGAGATGCGATGGACAGTCCTTCCGAGGTGAAGCCCTCGATTGAGAAGACGTTGGCACCCAGGAAGCCCGAGAACCAGGCCACCAGCAACAGCAGCGATCCGTTGATCACAAATGCGATTAGCCCAAAGGTCAGAATGTAGAGCGGGAATGCCAAAACCTTGATAACTGGGGCAATGATGGCGTTCACCAATCCAAAGATTGCTCCGATCACCAAGAATGAGCCGATGGTCTCCCAAAGCCCATCCCCGCCGTAGGGGGTTAGTTTGACCTGCGGGACCACCAAGGTCGCGGCCCAAAGGCCTACTGCATTGACAATGGTGCTAATTAGAAAGCGCAACATTGTTCAATTCTCGCAGTATCGGGCTAAATTAGGTTCTGTGACCCCAGATAATTCCACTCCGATGATGCAATTGCTTGCACCGGATGGCACCTACGGCGTGCCAGCACAGTACGCCAGGTATGGGGAAATCATTGATTCGCTGGGCGAAGACCAGCTAAAAACCTTTTATCGCGACATGGCTCGCATTCGCCGTTTCGACATCGAAGCCATTGCGCTGCAGCGCCAGGGCCAGCTTGGCCTATGGGTTCCGGCTATTGGTCAAGAGGGTGCTCAGATTGGTTCTGGCTACGCAGTTGGACCAAATGACCACATTTTCCCCTCCTACCGCGAACACGGCGTAGCAATCACCCACGGTGTCGAGCTGATGTCGATCCTCAAGATGATGCGCGGTGTGAACCATGGTGGTTGGAACCCCGAGGAAACCAGATATCACCTGTATTCGATCGTGCTTGGTGCTCAGGTGCTGCACGCGGTTGGCTATGCCATGGGCGTGAAGTTTGATGGCCGCGTTGGCACCGGCGATAAAGATTCCGACCTTGCTGTGATCTCCTACTTCGGAGATGGTGCCACCGCCGAGGGCGATGTCTCAGAGTCCCTGCTGTTTGCGGCAGTCAACGAGGCACCAATTGTGTTCTTTGTGCAGAACAACCAGTGGGCAATCTCCTCTCCGGTTGAGCAGTTGACCAAGGTCCCGCTCTACATGCGCGGTTCCGGCTTTGGTGTTCCGGGCATGCGAGTCGATGGCAACGATGTTTTGGCTTGCTACGCAGCAACCAAGGTGCACATGGACGAGGCTCGTGAGGGTGCCGGACCATTCCTAATCGAAGCTTTGACCTACCGAATTGGTGCCCACACCACCAGCGATGACCCTTCCAAGTACCGCGATGAGTCCGAGGTTGAATACTGGAAGGCGCGTGATCCAATCATGCGCTTTGAGACCTTCCTGCGCCGCCAGGGTGTCGAAGACTCGTTCTTCGAGGACGTAAAACAGGCCGGAGACGAGCTAGCGGCTGATATCCGCGAGCAAACCTTTGCGCTTACTACCCCGCCACTTGAGAACATCTTTGACTTCGTTTACTCAGAATCACACCCGGACATCGTTCAGCAGCGCGCCTGGCTAAAGGCCTACGAGGAATCGATGGGTGCGCATGAGTAGCTATAAGGACATGGCGATTGCCAAGGCCCTCAATGCGGGCCTGCAAAAAGCCATGCAGGAGGACCCAAAGGTCCTGATGTTTGGAGAAGACGTTGCCCAGCTCGGTGGCGTTTTCCGCGTCACCGAGGGCCTGCACAAAGAATTTGGCGACTCCAGAGTCTTCAACACCCCAATTGCTGAGTCTGGAATCATCGGAACCGCAATTGGCCTGGCAATGCGCGGATATCGCCCGGTTACTGAGATTCAATTTGATGGCTTTGTTTTCCCCGCCTTCAACCAGATCACCACGCAGCTTGCAAAGCTAACCTCGCGCTCCGAGGGCTTTTTGCAGATGCCGGTGGTAATCCGCATCCCTTACGGTGGCGGAATTGGAGCGGTTGAGCACCACTCCGAATCCCCAGAGGCTTACTTTGCTCACACCGCAGGCTTGAGAATCGTCACCCCATCTAACCCAAACGATGCCTACTGGATGATTCAAGAGGCCATCAAGAGCCCAGACCCGGTAATCATCTTTGAGCCAAAGCGCCGCTACTGGCAAAAGGGCCCGGTAAACCTAGACATTCCGCCAATGCCGCTGCACTCGGCAAGGTTGATGCGCGAGGGAACCGACGTGACACTTTTGGCTTATGGCCCGATGGTCACCACCGCGCTGCAGGCAGCCGAGCTTGGTGCCGAAGAGGGTGTCAACATCGAGGTAATCGACCTTAGATCCCTTGCGCCAATTGACTACCCGACACTATTTGCCTCAGCAAACAAGACCGGTCGAGTCGTGATTGTTCACGAGGCTCCGACCAATGTCAGCATTTCAAGCGAAATCGCTGCCCGCATTGCCGAGAACTGCTTCTACTCGCTGGAAGCTCCGGTATTGCGCGTTGGTGGTTTTGACACCCCGTATCCGCCAGCCAAGCTGGAAGAGGCCTATTTGCCAGATGCCGACCGCATCCTGGAGGCCGTCGACCGCTCTATGGCTTACTAGGAGGCATGATGAGCATCGCGAAGTTCCCACTGCCAGATGTTGGTGAAGGCCTAACCGAGGCCGAGATCGTCTCCTGGAAGGTCGCGGTTGGCGATCACGTAACCGTGAACCAGACCATCTGCGAGATTGAAACCGCTAAATCAATCGTTGAGTTGCCCTGCCCATTTGCCGGCGAAGTGACCGAACTTTATGCCCAGGAGGGTGAAACCGTTGAGGTCGGTAACCCGATCATCGCGGTGCGGGTGCTGGGTTCAAGCCCAATCCCAACCCTGAGCGAACCAGATGCTCCAGCCGGAGCGGTCGAGAAGGAAGCCGACACCGGTGCGGAGTACAAACTTCCGACCCTTGTCGGTTATGGCGATTCTGGAGACTCAAAGTCCCGTCGCCGCAGGGCAATCGCGGCTGTATCGCCAGTCACCACGGCTATCCCAGTCTCGATGGTTAGGGCTATGGCCGCCAGCGATAACGTGATGGCAAAGCCACCGATTCGCAAGTTGGCGAAGGAACTGGGCGTTGATCTATCCGGCGTCACCGGAACCGGCGTGCACGGCGAGATCACTCGCGAGGACGTAGTTGGTTCGGCATCCCAAGCCTCAGTATTTAAAAACCTAACCACCCCGCAGGCACCTTCGGAGCGCGAAGAGCGCATTCCGGTCAAGGGTGTCCGCAAGGCAATCGCAAACGCGATGGTGAAGAGCGCATTTACCGCGCCTCACGTGAGCATCTTCGTGGACGTTGACGCCACCAGAACAATGGAATACGTCAAGCGCCTCAAGAACTCGGTCGATTTTGCCGGCATCAAGGTGACTCCGCTGTTGATCATGGCGAAGGCCATGATCTGGGCGGTGCGCAGAAACCGCATGGTGAACTCGACCTGGACCGATGAGGAAATCATTGTCCACAACTTCGTAAACCTAGGTATTGCGGCAGCTACCCCTAGGGGCTTGATGGTTCCAAACATCAAGGACGCCGACAACATGAGCATGATCGAGCTTGCTCAGGCAATTGAGCAGCTTGCAGCCACCGCTCGAGACGGTAAGACCACTCCAGAGGACATGAAGGACGGCACCATCACCATCACCAACATCGGTGTATTTGGTGTTGACACCGGAACTCCGATCCTGAACCCGGGCGAGGTGGGCATTGTTGCCCTAGGTTCGATTCGTAAGAAGCCGTGGGTTGTCGAGGATGAGATTGTGATCCGCCAGGTAACCACTATTGGTGCGACCTTCGACCACCGCGTGGTTGATGGTGACGTGGCATCGAGGTTTGTGCAGGACGTAGCGAGCGTTATTGAGGAACCGGCACTTCTTCTAGATTAAACGCAATTGACATTCATTTTCAATAAGCGTATTGTCGAAGCATGAAGAAATGGATCTTTGGCATCATCGCCGCTGCTGTTGCTGGCCTTTTGGCCGTTTTCGTAATCGCGCCGGGCATTTTCAACCCGAGCGCCACCCCAAGCAACTCCGCATCCCCTGAGGTAACCAGGACCGGTCCTACCGGTGTTGTGAAGGTGCTGGCCACCACCAACGTTTGGGGAGACATCGCCAAGCAGCTTGGTGGCGACTGGGTTGAGGTCACTGTGATCCTCGATGACCCGATGCAAGACCCACACTCTTACGAAGCTTCCGCCCGTGACCAGCTGGCGGTGAATGATGCAGAGCTGATTGTCATGAATGGTGGGGGTTATGACGAATTCATGCACAAACTCATCGACTCTGCGGAGTCAGTGAAACTGGTGGTTGAGGCTGTCCCAGAGCACGACTCGACTGGTGAATCAGATTCCCACGCTCACTCACACGATCACGCCAATGAGCACGTTTGGTATGACTTTGACTCAGTGGGTGAGTTTGCTGTGAGCTTCGTCGCTGCGCTGAACGACATACGCCCTGAGGCGTTTGAAGATGTGAACCGGAACTTTGACGCTTTCAAGGTCGAGCTAGACAACCTGCAGGTTCGCCTAGAGGG
>JARXAN010000049.1 GCA_029865895.1 Actinomycetota bacterium | reverse complement strand
ACAGGTGTTGGTTGACTACCTAAAAGAGTCCCCACTGGATGACGCACACATCGGTATTGGACACACTCGCTGGGCAACCCATGGAGCTCCAACCGACGGCAACGCTCACCCGCACCTTGGTGGCGAGCACCTCAAGCTTTCCCTTATCCACAACGGCATCATCGAGAACTTCTCAGAACTCAAGGCCGAGCTTTTGGCACAGGGCGTCAAGTTCACCTCGGAGACCGACTCTGAGGTCGCAGCTCACCTGGTGGCTCGTGCCTACGACGAGACCAAGGACCTGAAGACGGCATTCGTTTCGGTGGTAAACCGGCTGCACGGAGCCTTCACTCTGCTCTGCATTCACGAGGACCACAAGGATCTCATCCTGGCTGCCCGCAGAAACTCACCTCTGGTGATCGGTCTTGGCGAAAACGAGAACTTCTTAGGCAGTGACGTTGCAGCCTTTGTTGAGCACACCAAGCGTGCAGTTTCGGTAGGTCAAGACCAGATAGTTGAGCTCCGCAGTGACTCGGTGAAGATCTCCACTTTCCACGGTGAGAGCGTCGAGTTGCAGGAGTTCATAGTCGACTGGGATGCAACCAGTGCATCAAAGGGCGGCTGGCCATCGTTTATGGCCAAGGAGATTGCAGACCAGCCACAGGCGGTTGGAGACACCCTGATGGGTCGCCTTGATTCTGACGGAAGAGTAAAGCTTGATGAGTTTGCCGGTCTCGAGAAACTCTCCGAGGTCAACCGCATCATCATCACCGCCTGCGGAACCGCGGCCTATGCCGGTGAGATTGCGAAGTATGCCATCGAGAAGTGGGCCAAGATTCCGGTGAGCGTTGAGCTTGCACACGAATTCCGCTACCGCGATCCAATCATCGATGCCAACACCTTGATTCTTGCCATTAGCCAGTCTGGCGAAACCATGGATACCTTGATGGCTATTCGCTATGCCAAAGAAAAGGGCGCCAAAGTCCTCAGCATCTGCAACACCCAGGGTGCAACTCTGGCTCGTGAGTCAGATGCGACCATCTATACCCATGCCGGTCCCGAGGTTGCGGTGGCTTCCACCAAGGCCTTCACCGCGCAGATTACCGCTGGTTTGCTAGTTGCTCTCGCACTTGGGTGGTTGCGCAAGTCGCTACCAGAGGCACAGCTAACAGACTTGGGTAAGGAGTTACTGAAGCTGCCGCGTCAGGTCAAGAATGTGCTGGAGTCGCTAGATCGCATGCGCGATCTTGGACGCGAGTATTCCACTGCCAAGTCGGTGCTGTTCCTAGGTCGCAACGTTGGATATCCAATTGCGATGGAGGGCGCGCTCAAGCTCAAGGAGCTGGCCTACATCCACGCCGAGGGATTTGCCGCAGGAGAACTCAAGCACGGTCCGATCGCACTTATCGAATCCGGTCAGCCGGTAATTGTTGTGGTGCCATCTCCTAAGGGTGAAGACTCCCTGCACCCGAAGGTGATCTCCAACATTCAGGAGATCAAGGCCAGAGGGGCAAAGGTCATTGCGATTGCTGAGGTTGGCGATTCACTGGTGGCTCAGTTCGCTGACGAAGTCTTTAGCATCCCTGAGGCTCACCCGATGATGGCCTCGGTGCTCTCTGTTATCCCACTGCAAACCTTTGCGCTTGAGCTTGCCTCAGCAAAGGGGTTGGATGTTGACCAGCCAAGAAACTTGGCGAAGAGCGTCACGGTCGAGTAAATGATTTACGGGGTCGGCACTGACCTTTGCTCAGTGGTGCGAATGACTGAAGCTTTGGCTCGCACGCCGAACCTCAAAGAGCGGCTATTTCACCCCAATGAGCATGCACTAGGTGATGCTTCCCTCGCCGCCAGATTTGCCGCTAAAGAAGCGCTAGCCAAAGCCCTGGGTAACCCAAAGCTATTGACCTGGGCAGAGATCGAGATAGTGAAGGATGAGCTGGGTAAGCCAAGCATTGCACTTCACGGAGAGTCAAAATCTAGGGTTGCAAACCTCGGCATCACGGCAATTCAACTTTCACTAAGTCACGAGCAAGAACTTGCTTCCGCCTTCGTTGTGTTGGAGGCTAACTAGATGCGTGAGATTCAAGTCGACCTAGCCAAGATTCAGGCCAACTATCGTCAGCTCAAAGCCCTGGTTGCGCCAAGCGAGGTTATGGCCATTGTGAAGGCCAATGCCTATGGCCACGGCATGCACGAGGTTGCCCAGGCGCTCGAGGACATATCGGTAGATGCGCTCGGAGTTGCCGATCTAGAAGAGGCGATTGCGCTTCGCGCAGCCGGCATCAAATCCAGGATTATGTGCTGGATTCTCTCCGCAGAAGACGATTTTGAAATGGCTGCCGAGCAGGGCATTGAACTTGGTGTTTCGAACCACGCAGTTTTAGAGGCGGCGCTCGCGGCCGGAGTAAAGCAGATCCACATCAAGGTCGATACCGGTCTCGGAAGAGCTGGGTTTGCCAGGTCGCAGTGGCAGGAAGTGTTTCAGAAGCTCTCAGGCAAAACCATTGGCTTGTTCTCTCACCTCTCGAATACCTCGGAGGCCGAAGATCTAAATCAAGAGCAGTTGTTTCTAGAAGCCGAGCAGGTTGCACTTGCTGCCGGAGTGAAACTTTCGCAGCGTCACCTAGCGGCAACTGCCGGCGCATTGAGCTACCCGAGCATGCGATACGAGATGGTTCGCTGCGGCATCGGCCTTTACGGTCTGAACCCCTGGGAAGATCGCGGTTATGAGGAGTACAAACTTCAACCGGTGATGCGAGCTGTTTCTCAAGTTGTCAATATCAAGCGCGTGCCGGCAGGTCAAGGTGTTTCGTATGGCTATCGCTACCGCACCGAGAAAGAAACCACTTTGGCCTTGGTGCCATTTGGTTACTCCGAGGGCATGCCTAGAATTGCCGTCGGTGCCAAGGTATTGATTGCAGGCAAGCTCTTTGTGATTTCTGGTCGAGTGGCAATGGATCAGTTTGTGGTCGATGTTGGAGACCACCAGGTTTCCCTCGGCAGTGAGGTAGTCATCTTTGGAGATCCAGCCAAGGGTGAGCCATCCGCTGAAGAACTTGGTGCTTCTGCCGGCACCATCAACTATGAAATAGTCACCAGAATTGGTGGACGTGCCAAGAGGGTTTACCTCTAGGCATGGAATTTCAAATTCAAGACCCAGAGCAAATGCACCAGCTTGGTTTAGCAATTGCCAAGGTGCTCAAATCCGGAGACTTGCTACTTCTAAACGGCCCACTGGGAGCTGGAAAGACCACCCTTACTCGAGGCATTGGAGAGGGCTTGGGGGCTTCCGGCACTGTCCAATCACCGACCTTCGTGTTGGCCCGCACTCACAGAACAGCCGTTGGGCCAAAGCTTGTGCATGTTGATGCTTACCGACTGAACTCCGCGTTGGAGCTGGATGATCTAGATATCGATTTTGCTAATTCGATCGTTGTGGTCGAGTGGGCCAGGGATTACATCGATGGCATCGCGGAACACTGGCTGCTGGTTGATATCAATCGCGAATCCGAAGACGAATCGCGATTGGTAACCATTTCAGGTTTTGGTCAGCGTTGGGAAGGGGTGGAAATTGTTATTGGCAATTGATACCTCCGCTGGCACATCAACCGCAGTGTTCGATGGTGAAAAGCTTTTAGGTTTTGTTGAATACGAAGACCCCTTCGGTCACGCCGAGAACATCGGTAACGCAATTGCCGAGGTGCTGGCAAAGGCTGGCATTTCAGCGGGTGAAGTAACGGCGGTGGCGATTGGTCGGGGGCCTGCCCCATACACCGGGCTTCGGGTGGGCATGGCGGCCGGCACATCTTTCGCAACCGCTTTGGGTTTGCCGATGTATTCGGTTATGAATTTGGATGCGGTCGCTTTCGCACACGGCAAAGCCAAGATTCTGGTCTCCTCGGATGCCAAGCGCAAAGAGCTTTTTGTCGCAACCTACGAATCCGGGGAGCGAATCTTTGGGCCAGCAGTTCTAAAGCCTGAAGAGCTTTCTAAATTTGAAGGTTTTGAGCAGGTCGACGGAAAATGCAATGCGGAGTTGATTGGCAGGTACTCTCTCTGGGCCGAGGCTTCCGGTGTTGACCTCAGTGACTCATCAGCTCTTTATTTGCGATCACCAGATGTTGCCCCATCGGCTGGAAAGCGGGTGACTGGCTAATGCAGTTTTTGGAACTTGGCAAAGAGCACCTGACCACCGTGATGGATCTAGAGCAAAAACTATTTCCGGAGGACGCCTGGTCCGCAACCAGCATGGCCTCCGAGCTTGATGCCAGTCACACCTATTACCTAGGTGTCTTTGATCCCGAACTAATCGGATATGCCGGACTTTCAACTTCGGCTGGTTCATTTAGCTCGGATATCCAAACCATTGGCATAGCGCTTGAAAGCCGTGGCCAGGGGCTTGGCCGCAAGCTCATGCAGCAGCTGATAGCAAAGGCAAGAGAGCTGGGCTCCGAGCAGCTCATGCTTGAGGTCAGGGCCGACAATCAAGCGGCGATTTCGCTTTACTTGGATCTTGGCTTTGTCCAGATTGATGTAAGAAAGCGCTACTACCAACCTGCCGGGGTTGACGCGCTAATCATGCGCCTACCAATCAAGCAGCCGATTGTGCTCGGCATTGAATCCACCTGCGATGAAACCGGTGTTGGCATCGTGCAGGGAAATCGCCTGCTGGCAAATGCACTTCACAGCTCGATGGACGAGCACTCCAAATATGGTGGCGTGGTTCCAGAGGTTGCCGCCAGGGCACACCTTGAGGCAATCCGGCCGACGTTAGAAAAGGCACTGGCAGAAGCCAAGCTTTCAATGAGCGATATCGATGCCATCGCGGTTGCAAATGGACCTGGGTTGGCCGGAGCACTGATGGTGGGAATCGGTGCGGCTAAGGGCCTTGCACTTGCCCACAACAAACCGCTTTACGCGGTAAATCACCTGGTCGGACATGTTGGGGCGGATGTTCTAGAGCGCGGAGCCGTCGAGCTACCGACCATCGCACTTTTGGTTTCCGGTGGACACACCTCACTGCTTTTGGTCCGGCACCTATTGAATGACGTGGAGCTATTGGGGGAGACCATCGACGATGCCGCCGGTGAAGCCTTTGACAAAGTGGCAAGGGTTTTGGGTTTGCCATATCCCGGGGGTCCGCAGATCGACCGGTTGGCCGCCGATGGGGAAGTCACTATTCGTTTCCCACGAGGCCTGACCCTGCCCAAGGATATGGAGAAGCATCGCTATGACTTCTCGTTCTCGGGGCTCAAGACTGCGGTCGCAAGACATGTGGAGAAGGCTCAGGATGCTGGCGAAGATTTCTCCAAGGCAGACGTAGCGGCCAGCTTCCGCGAGGCCGTGGTCGATGTGCTGCTGACAAAGGCGATCAATGCCTGTAAAGACTTTGGTGTCAATCGTCTGCTTTTGGGTGGCGGCGTTGTGGCGAACGCCAGGCTCCGCGAAGAAGCGCAAAAGCGCTGCGATGCCAACGGTATTGAACTTCGAATTCCAAGATTCCAGCTCTGCACCGATAACGGCGCCATGATCGCAGCGCTCGGCTCGCAGTTGGTGATGGCCGGTAGACAGCCGTCTGGTTTGGGCTTTGGATCGGAATCCACCCTCGAGGTGACACAGGTTCAGACTCCCTAGAATCTCCCAGCTAGCCCCCAGCTTTCTGTCACGCAATGCTGTCAGTCTGTGGTTACCCCTAAACAAAGGACAAAATGCCAGAAAAGAAATCAGAACCAGAAAACGTTGCAGAGGCAATCCAGCCCGCTGTTGTCAAAAAGCCGTTTGACTGGACTTCACTCAACACTTTGTCAGTGGTCTCGCTAGCCAGTGCCCTAAGCATTGTCGGCGCACTGATTGCCGTGATCACCGGCCACATCGCACTGAAGCAGATTAAGGCAAGTGGCGAGTCAGGCCGAGCACTGGCAATCACCGGAACAGTTATTGGTTATGTTCACCTAGCCGGTTGGATTCTCTTTGGAATCCTCGGAGTCATTGCCCAGGTGCTGCTATTCTCGGGCGGCTTTGGACTCGAGCACATGGGACCGGAATTCTATGAATTCGAGCGTGGAATGGGCGGCATGCACTTCGGTGACCGCTAGCCCTTGAGCTAGGGCAGTGCTCTAGCGAATCGGTTGAACAATAAGAGCACGACGGGCGTCGCCCACCTTGGTGAGAATCAAGGTGGCGGCGCCCTCGCCTTTAAGCTTCAACTTCGGCCTGAGTTCTTCCGGGGTGATATCCACACCGCGCTTTTTAATCTCGAGCTTGCCAATGCCTCTTTGGGCCAATGCTTTGCGAATGGTCAATTCGTCCAGCGGCAGGGTCTCCAACACCTCGTATGTTTTCAACCACGGGGAACTAATCAAGCTCTCGCTCGATAGGTAGGCAATCCCCTCGGACACCCCGGTCATGCCTTGCTGGCTTGCGAATTCCCCAAGTAACTGGGAGCGAATCAACGAGCTATCTGGCTCATAAATGTATTGCTTGAGTGAATCCACGACTGATCGCTCTAGACCCAACCCTTCAAATATGTAACGCTGCCCGTCTTTGAGCATCAGAGCTGTGCGGCCAGGTTTTTCCCTCAGCCGATCAAACCAAAGCACCAGTTCAACCAGGTCGCCCTGATGCGAAACCCACTGCGCCTCCACGTCTGCTGGAATCAATTCCAACGGGAAGGCTGGGCCGAGTTTTATCCCCTTCGGCTTGGCAATTCCGAAGCTCCAGTCGAGATTTGGGCTGAAATCCGCCGGAGTCAAGGTGATATGTTTTGCGCCCTTGCGCTCCAAGTCCCTGCGAGCGGGATCGAGCCACACCGCATCGAAGTTAGTTAGGTCGAACTGCTCGGCATCCGAAACCTGCACTTCGGCATTTGGAAAAGGTGCCAAATTGAATGAGGCAAGTGCCGCGGTCTGCGGATCCTGCTCCACCGCGGTGACCTCGAGCCCGAGCGAGGCGAAGGCGAGGGAGTCGGCACCAATGCCACAGCCCAGGTCTGCGATCTTTTTAAATCCCCCGAGCTTTAGGCGTTCGGCATGCAAGGCCGCAACCTGCAGCCTGGTTGCCTGCTCTAATCCAGCCTCAGTGAAGAGCATGCTGGCGGCAAAGTCGCCAAATTTAGCTTTGGCACGAGTTCTCAGTCTGGCTTGGGTGATTACCTCGGTGACCAGCAGTGCAGGGTGGCCTGCTTTTCTCAGTTTGGTGATGATGGCCAGCACATCTGCTTTGGAATCAATTTCGCCGACCTCATCGAGCAGCCTCAACGCTTCGGCGGTCAGTAACTGATTCATGAAATAAGGCTAGCGGTCTTCCAACTAGCACTCACCTTGACTGAGTGCTAAATAGGCCGTAAAGTTTTATTAGCACTCGAACATCGAGTCTGCTAAATCACATCTTTAAGAAAAGAAGAGGTCAAAGTGTCGGTTTCTATCAAGCCACTCGAAGATCGCATTGTTGTTCGCCCAATTGAGGCAGAGCAGGTAACCGCATCCGGTCTGGTTATTCCAGACACCGCAAAGGAGAAGCCTCAGGAGGCTGAGGTTGTCGCGGTAGGTCCAGGTCGCTTCAGCGAAGCGGGTGACCGCATTCCAGTTGACGTAAAGGTCGGCGACCGCGTCATCTTCTCAAAGTACGGCGGCACCGAGCTAAAGTACGACGGCAAGGAGTACCTAGTACTTTCTGCCCGCGACGTACTAGCGATCATCGAGCGCTAAATCATTTAGAGGACGACCCAGGGAAACCTGGGTCGTTTTCGTTTAACCCCTAGGCTTTTGGGGTGAAGACACGTTCTAACCATTCCACCGGCTTACTGCTGGGAGTTAGTGCGTATCTAATCTGGGGCTCATTCCCCCTGATCATCAGCGCCACCAGTTTTGCTAACCCCTTTGAAGTTGTGGTCTGGCGCGTGGTGTTTGGTTTCCTCTTTGCAGCTTTGGTTCTCACCGTGATTCGCGGCTGGGGCAAAATCATTGAACTTCTCAAATCACCCAAGCAGTTGCGCTGGCTGGCCGTTGCCTCCATCTTCATCTTCATCAACTGGGAGACCTACGTGGTCGCAGTTGCGACCGGAAACACCATTGAGTCTTCGCTGGGTTACTTCATAAACCCACTGATCACAATTGTCTTCGCCGTGGTCTTCTTGGGGGAGCGACTTCGAACCCCGCAGTGGATAGCGCTGGCAATTGGATTTGTGGCGGTTGCGGTGCTGACCGTGGATTACGGCAGACCACCTTGGATCGCTTTTGTGCTTGCCATTAGCTTTGCGATCTACTCGCTGGCAAAGAACAAGGTGGGCGGCAAGATCCAAGCCACCCAGTCATTCGCTCTTGAGTCACTTCTAGTTATGCCAATTGCGTTGGGTCAGCTGGCATTTTTAGCCAGCATGGAACACATCACATTGCTTGATAGCCCAGGTAATGCGTTCGTGTTGATTGGCTTTGGCATCATGACGGCGGTGCCTTTGATTTTGTTTGGGGCGGCTGCTTCCCGAATCCCGCTTTCCACAATTGGCTTTATTCAATACATGACCCCGGTGCTGCAGTTCCTCACCGCATTCTTTATCCTGCGCGAGCCAATGCCGGCGGTCAGGTGGATTGGATTCGGGCTGGTTTGGCTTTCGCTGATTGTGCTCACCCTTGATGCCATCCGAAACAAGCGCCGATCTCTGGCTGTTATCGATCAGGGCTAGTCGAAACCTAATTGTTACGCACTGCTTACATTGCGGAACATTCGACCAATTTCGAAGTGCTGAATCTCAAAAGACACCTGATTCAGAAGCAAAAAAGTAAATATTCTGCGTATTTCGAAGAGTTATTGCTCTTCTGCTCGCCCTTTTCGAAGTAAAAAACTGTTGCAAAGCCTGATTTTCAGTATGCTTTGAGGTAGCAGTGTGAGCGTTTGCCCACACTTGCCCTCTAATTGCTATTCAAGGAGCAAGAATGACTGAAATCGACATCAAGTCACGCTTGGCCCTCAAGACCGTTTCGGCACTAGGTGTTTTGGCACTTAGCGCAGCGGCTTTGGCGGGTTGTGCGGCGACTACCACTGAGACTGAAGCCACTGAGTCGGAGACTAGCGCTGCCGCTACCACCACTCCTGGCGGCTGTGAGCTTGGCCCAGAGCAGGAAGGCGACCTAACTCTTAAGCTAGGTACCGCTCTACCGCTAACTGGTAACCTCGCATTCCTCGGCCCACCTGAGGAGGCTGGTGTTGCACTAGCTATCAAGGACATCAACGAGGCCGGCAAGGGCATCACCATCGAGGCCACCCTGGGTGACTCTGGTGACACCGACAACAAGGCTTACGACACCGAGATCCCACGTCTGCTAAACGCAGGTGTTGAGGCTGTTATCGGTGCTGCATCCTCCGGTACCTCTCTACAGTTCATCGACCGTTTGGTTGCAGAGTGTGTGATTCAGTTCTCACCTGCTAACACTTCGGCTGCACTAACCGACTACGCAGACAAGGGCTTGTACTTCCGTACCGCTCCTTCTGACGTACTACAGGGTGAGGTGCTAGGTAACCTAATCGCAGAAGACGGACACCAGAAGATCTCGATGATCGTTCTGAACGACTCCTACGGAACTGGTCTAGCTGAGTTCGTAACCGCAGCATTCACTGCTGCTGGTGGCGAGGTTCTAGCTGCACCTACCTACAACACTGGTGACACTAACTTCACCAGCCAGATCGCAGAAGCACTTGCTGGTGGACCAGACGCTATCGTTCTGATCACCTTCGACGAGGTTCGTACCATCGTTCCTGAGCTAGTAGCTCAGTTCCCTGGTGACAAGCTGTACTTCGTTGACGGTAACCTAACCAACTACTCACCTGAGAAGGACGGCTTCCCAGCCGGTACCCTCGAGGGCGCTAAGGGTACCTACCCAGGTGTAAACGAGTCCAAGATTGGTGACTTCATCAAGCGCATGGACGAGAACTGGCAGGCACAGGGCAACGCAGCACTAGAGCTAAACGCTTACGGTCCTGAGTCCTACGACGCAGTTGTTCTTCTAGCTCTTGCAGCTCTTGAGGCACGTAGCACCGAAGGTGCAAACATGTCCGTGAAGCTACAGGAAGTTTCCGGTGGATCCGGCAACGGCCAGAAGTGCACCAGCTTCGCCGAGTGTGCTGACATCATCAACGCTGGCGGAACCGCCGACTACGATGGCCCATCGGGCAACGTTACCTTCAACGAGTTGGGCGACCCAACCGACGGTAACATCCTGATTCAGCAGTTCGACGGAAACAACGTTCCAGTCACCATCCGTGGCTAGTAACTAGTTACCAAAAAGAACCCCCCGACCATTGGCCGGGGGGTTCTTTATTTAATCTCTATTTTCGATCTGCAAAGAAGTCGATTGCGGCACCTAAGGTAACGCCAACTGCAAGGGACATAGCGACATTGTCGGTAGCGACACCAACAGCAACACCTATGCTGGCCCCAACGGCCAGCCAGAGACCTTTAGAAGGCTTCTTAGGCTCCCAGGGTTCCGAGGTAGAGACCAATGACCTGTGGGTCATTCAGCAGCTCACGGCCTGTGCCGACAACTGCATCCTTACCCAGCTCCAGCACATAGGCACGGTCAGAGATCTGCAGGCAGCGCCGAGCGTTCTGCTCAACCATGATGCAGGTAACGCCGGCCTTGGTGATCTCGGATACACGCAAGAATCCCTCGTCCTGACGAACTGGCGATAGACCTGCGGATGGCTCATCCAAAAGAATTACTGCTGGATCCATCATGAGTGCGCGACCCATGGCAACCATCAGACGC
>JARXAN010000016.1 GCA_029865895.1 Actinomycetota bacterium | reverse complement strand
CACACCCTCACCGGTGATGGCGTTGGCATCATCTACCGCAAGGGCTTGCCGCTGGAGGACATGGAGTTCTACCAGTTCCACCCAACCGGTCTAGCCGGTCTTGGAATTTTGCTCTCCGAGGCAGCTCGTGGTGAGGGTGGCATTCTTCGCAATGCCTCCGGCGAGCGCTTCATGGAGCGTTACGCACCAACCATCAAGGACCTAGCTCCACGTGACATGGTTGCTCGTGCGATGGCAAACGAGGTACGCGAGGGTCGCGGAGCCGGTCCAAACAAGGACTACGTTCTTTTGGACCTAACCCACCTGGAGCCTGCGGTTATTGACGCAAAGCTTCCGGACATCACCGAGTTCGCAAGAACCTATCTTGGCGTTGAGCCTTACACCGAGCCGGTGCCAGTGTTCCCAACCGCGCACTACGCAATGGGTGGAATTCCAACGAACATCAAGGCCGAGGTGCTCAGCGACAACGACACCGTTGTTCCTGGCCTCTACGCCGCCGGCGAATGCGCCTGTGTTTCGGTTCACGGTGCAAACCGCCTAGGAACCAACTCGCTACTGGACATCAACGTCTTTGGTAAGCGGGCCGGTCGCTACGCGGTTGAGTACGCCAAGACCGCAAAGCAGGTCCCCCTTCCAGAGAACGCTGCCGATGAGGTAGTTGCCATGCTGGAGAAGGTTCGCAAGGCCAAGGGTAAGGAAAAGGTGGCTCAGCTTCGTAAGGAGCTGCAGGAGACCATGGACAAGAACGCCCAGGTATTCCGCACCGAAGAAACCCTGCAGGAAGCCTTCGACAAGATCATGGAGCTTCGCAAGCGCTACGAGAACATCTCAATTCAGGACCAGGGACGTCGCTTCAACACCGACCTACTTGAGGCTGTTGAGCTTGGATTCTTGCTAGACCTTGCAGAGGTGACCGTTATCACCTGCCGCGAGCGCCGCGAGTCTCGTGGCGCGCACCTTCGCGAGGACTTCCCAGATCGCGATGACAAGAAGTTCATGGTTCACTCGATGGCCTACAAGATCGACAAGATCGACAAGGCCACCGGAACCAACATGAAGCTCGGCTGGAAGCCAGTCGTCATTACCAACTACCAGCCGATGGAGCGCAAGTACTAATGTCTCAGCCGAAGATCGCAGAAGTAGCCTCATTCCAGGTGACCCTCATCGTTCGTCGCTTCGATCCAGAAACCGACAGCGAACCAAAGTGGGTTGACTACGACGTCGAGATGTTTGGCACCGACCGTGTGCTTGATGCCCTGCACAAGATCAAGTGGGAGCAGGATGGCTCGCTTACCTTCCGTCGCTCCTGTGCTCACGGTGTTTGTGGTTCGGATGCCATGCGCATCAACGGTCGCAACCGCCTTGCCTGCAAGACCCTGATCAAGGATCTGGACATCTCGCAGCCGATCTACATCGAGCCAATCAAGGGCCTTCCAGTTGAGAAGGACCTGATTGTCGACATGAACCCGTTCTACCAGGCATACAAGGATGTAAACCCATTCCTAATTGCCACCGACAAGCCTGAGAAAGAGCGCCTGCAGTCCCCTGAGGACCGTGCTCGCTTCGACGACACCACCAAGTGCATCTTGTGTGCAGCCTGCACCACCAGCTGCCCAGTCTTCTGGACCGATGGACAGTACTTTGGCCCTGCCGCGATTGTGAACGCCCACCGCTTTATCTTTGACTCCAGAGACGAGGGTGCACAGGTTCGCATCGACATCCTGAATGACAAAGAGGGCGTTTGGCGTTGCCGCACCACCTTCAACTGCACCGAGGCCTGCCCTCGCGGTATTGAGGTAACCAAGGCAATCGCAGAGGTCAAGCAGGCCATCCTGCGCGGAAAGCCGTGAGCCTAAGTCGTCGAGCCGCACTTGGCTCGATGGCAGCCGCTGGCACTTTGGCGCTCGGCGCATGTTCGCAAGCCCAAGAGTCAACCCCAATTACCCCCAGTGCTGAGGCCGTGACCGGTGAGGTCCTACTCGGCTTGACATCCGAGGTTCCAGTTGGTGGTGGCACAAAATTCAAAGTTGACGCCATGCTGACCGTGCTGGTTACCCAAACCAAGGCGGATAGCTTCAAGGCATTCAGTGCCACCTGCACCCACTCCGGCTGCATCGTGAACGGCGTCGAGAACAATGAGATTGCCTGCGCCTGTCACGGAGCTAGGTTCGATCCCGAGTCGGGCATGGTGCTAAAGGGTCCGGCAAAGACCGCATTGGGAAAGATTCCACTGGAAATTCGCGGCGAAGAGATTTGGATAACCATCTAGTGCTGAAGGTCACGACCGTAAACGTAAACGGCATCAGAGCAGCTGCTAGAAAAGATATGGCCGAGTGGCTAAAGCAAGCCAACCCAGACATCCTTTGCCTGCAGGAAGTCCGTGCACCTCAGGGTGAGCTTTTGGCGCTCGCAGTTGATGGACCAATTGCCATCCCGGGCGGCTGGAACATCTATGACCACGAGGCAACCGCCAAGGGTCGAGCCGGTGTGGCGATTCTTTCAAAGCAGCCAGCGCTTGAGGTTCGAGTCAATCTCGGGCCGGATGAGTTTGACTCTGCTGGCCGCTGGATTGAGGCGGACTTTGAAACCCCCAGTGGCATCTTTACCGTGGTGAGCGTTTACGTGCACTCGGGTGAGGTGGATACCCCAAAGCAGGTTGAGAAGTACAAGTTTCTAAATGCCATGACTCAGCGCATGCAGTGGCTGATTGAGAACCGAGAGTATGCGGTTGTAGTTGGCGACCTAAACGTCGGTCACACCGAACTGGATATCAAAAACTGGAAGGGCAATATCAAGAACGCCGGTTTCCTACCCGAGGAGCGAGCATTCTTCGATGGCTTTGCCAACCAGGGTTGGGTCGACATGGGGCGTGCTGCTCACCCGGGTGTGCCAGGGCCATACACCTGGTGGTCATTCCGCGGCCAAGCCTTTGACACCGATGCCGGCTGGAGAATTGATTACCAGCTCGCTACCCCAAAACTTGCCGAAAAAGGGCAGAATTATCGAGTCGATAGAGCTCCAAGCTATGACACCCGTTGGACCGATCACTCTCCCGTGAACGTCGAATACGACCTGTAGGAAAAAGATGACAAAGCCAAACCTGCTCTCGGGAATGCAGCCAAGCGCCGCAAGCCTTCACCTTGGTAACTACCTTGGTGCGCTTACCCAGTGGGTCAAGATGCAGGATGACTTCAACGCCTACTACGTGATCGTTGACCTTCACGCCATTACGGTGGCGCAGGAGCCGAGCGAACTTCGTCAGAACACACGCCGCACCGCAGCTCAGTACATTGCTGCCGGCATTGACCCGAGCAAGTCAGCATTGTTTGTCCAGTCCCATGTCCCGGCTCACGCGCAGTTGGCTTGGGTTTTGAACTGCATCACCGGTTTCGGTGAGGCAAGCCGCATGACTCAGTTCAAAGACAAGAGCCAAAAAGGTGGCGCGGATAACTCTTCGGTTGGCCTTTTCACCTACCCAATTTTGCAGGCAGCAGACATCTTGCTCTACCAGCCAAAGTCCGTTCCGGTTGGCGAAGACCAGCGTCAGCACCTGGAACTAACTAGAGACTTGGCAACCAGATTCAACTCTCGCTTCGGCAAGACCTTTGAAATTCCAGAGGCTCACATCTTGAAGGAAACCGCCAAGATTTACGACCTGCAAGAACCAACCGCAAAGATGTCCAAGTCAGCACAAGACCCAAAGGGTCTTGTGAACCTAATGGACGAGCCAAGCGTTATTGCCAAAAAGATCAAGAGCGCTGTCACCGACACCGACGGTGAGATTCGATTTGATCGCGATGCAAAGCCGGGGGTTTCCAACCTGCTCGGCATTTACAGCGCTATCACCGGCGAGAGCATTGAGGCTTTTGCTGCCTCGCTACAAGGCCAGGGTTACGGTGCTCTAAAGACTGCGGTCGCAGATGCGGTAGTCGCGACCCTAGATCCGATTCGCCTGCGAGCCCAAGAACTATTGGCAGATCCTGCCGAACTTGATCGACTTTTGGCTCAGGGAGCGGCCAAGGCAAACGAAATTGCCGAGCGCACGCTTGCCGATGTTTACGACAAGCTCGGCTTTGTGCGTCCATAACGCCAAGGAATTTTCTCGCCAAAACAAGTATTGTTCTAAGTAACACAGTTCTTCGGGGTCAGTGAAAATCTGAGCCGGCGGTTAAAGTCCGCGACCCGACTGGGAGTTTGGCAGCCAGCTAAATGACCTCAGGCGGTTGAATCGGTGAAATTCCGATACCGACGGTTAAAGTCCGGATGGGAGAAGAACATGGGTGCTGTGCACCCGTTTTTCTCGCGCGCCCGCGGTCTGTGATTACCGAGAGGGCGAAATGAACCAGCAAGTATTCGAACCTGCAATGCGCAGGTCACTCGAACTTGCCCTAAACGGCCCCGCTCACGGCGTAAACCCTCAGGTTGGCGCGGTAATTCTCGATGAAGATTTGAACATCATTGCCGAAGGTTGGCACCAGGGTGCCGGCACCCCACACGCTGAGGTCATGGCGCTCAGTAACCTAAGCGATACCTACGGCAGTAATCCGCCGGCCAACCTGACGGCGGTAGTAACTCTCGAACCGTGCAACCACACCGGCAGAACCGGTCCCTGCTCGCAAGCTTTGATTGCGGCTGGCATCTCCAGAGTTGTGTTTGCCTCGCAGGATCCGGGTGATGTCTCCGGCAATGGATCTCAAACACTTATCGACGCTGGCATCGAAGTCATCTCGGGTGTTCTAGTGTCAGAAGCTGATCGGCAATCACGAGTTTGGCTTACCTCTAATCGCAATAAGCGCACCTACGTGACTTTGAAGTGGGCAAGCAGCCTAGATGGCAGAAATGCTGCCGACGATGGCACCAGCCAATGGATATCAGGTCCGCTATCCCGCGAGCACACCCACATCACGCGCTCGCAAATCGATGCGATTGCGGTTGGCACCGGGACCGTTATGGCCGACAACCCAGAACTCACTGCTCGCAGACCAGACGGCAGCTACTTCGAACATCAGCCGATTCGCGTGGTGATCGGTGAGCGCGAACTAAGCCCAGATTTGAAAATCTTCAACGACAGTGCTCCGACCATTCACATCCAGACCAGAAATCTTGGCGATGCATTGGCCGATCTTTGGGCTCGCGGAGTGAAGCACCTTTTGGTTGAGGGCGGGCCAACTCTCGCCAGTGAGTTTGAGCGAGAGAACCTGGTGGATGAATACCAGATTTACCTGGCGCCTGTGCTGCTGGGTGGATCGAGGACCGCACTTACCGACATTGGAGTGGGCACCATTGCGGATGCGCACCGACTAGACATTTTCGAGATCGAGCAATTGGGCAACGATCTATTTCTTAGAGCCAGGAGGGCCTAATGTTCACCGGAATTATTGAAGAACTCGGCAAGGTATCTGCAATCGAGCAGCAGCCAGACGCTATTCGACTAACCATCGACTGCGGCAAGGTGCTCAGCGACCTCAAGCGCGGTGACTCGATCAGCTGCTCCGGCACCTGCCTAACCGCAATCGACATCGACGGAAACTCCTTCACCGCGGATGTCATGCTGGAGACTCTAAAGTGCTCGAGCCTGAGCGAGGTAAAGGTTGGCGATGTCATCAACCTAGAGCGCGCCATGCAGCACGAGACTCGCTTCGGCGGTCACATTGTGCAGGGTCACGTGGATGGTGTTGGCGAAGTTATCTCTCGCGAGAAAAGCGACAACTGGGACTGGGTTCGCATTCGCATTCCAGCAGACCTAATGAAGTACGTCGTTATGAAGGGCTCCATCACCATCGACGGCATCTCGCTGACCGTGAACGAGCTAGGCGAAGACCACATTGCAGTCTCGCTGATTCCTGAAACTTTAGAAGTGACCACCCTGGGTTACAAGCACCCGGGTGACAAGGTCAACGTTGAGGCGGATGTGCTCGCGAAGCACATTGAAAGGCTCTTGCAATTCAAATGAGTCAACTTTCCAGCATTGAAGAGGTAATTGCGGCCCTGCAGGCCGGCAAGCCTGTTCTGGTATCCGACGCCGAGGACCGTGAGAACGAAGGTGATGCCATCATCGCCGCAGAATTCGCCACCCAGGAGTGGTTGGCATGGATGATTCGCTACACCTCGGGGTACATCTGCGCACCGATGAGTCGAGACCGTGCCAACAAACTCGAGCTGCCGCTGATGTGGGTCAACAACAAAGACCCGCACCAAACCGCCTACACCGTCAGTGTCGATGCGGCTAGCCGCAGTTCCACGGGTATCAGTGCAGCCGAGCGTGCACTGACTGGTCGAGTCCTAGCAGATCCGAACTCAACTCCAGACTCACTTATCCGCCCAGGTCACGTTATTCCGCTCCGTGCCAAGCCGGGTGGCGTGCTGGAACGCCCCGGTCACACCGAGGCTGCGGTCGATTTAATGATGCTTGCTGGCCTGCAACCGGTGGCCCTGATGGCCGAAATGGTTAACGACGATGGAACAATGATGAGATTTGGGGAATTATTGGAGACCGCTAAGCGGTTTGAACTACCTATGACCACCATTGCAAACCTGAAGGACCACCTAGCTCGTCGCGAGGTTAAGCACGCACAGCCTGCTAACCGCATCCGATTTGAGGCTGAGGCCAACGTTCCTACCACGCACGGCGACTTCAGACTGCGTGGCTACTACGACGTTGAGACCACCGCTGACCACGTGGCATTGATTTCCGGTAACCCAACCGGCGAGAACGTACTTGTCCGCCTGCACTCAGAATGCATCACCGGCGAAGCTTTCGGCTCGCTCAAGTGCGAGTGTGGACCACAGCTAGATGCTGCAATGGATGCTGCAACCGCAGACCCAAACGGTGGCGTTGTTATCTACCTGCGTGGCCAGGAGGGTCGCGGTATTGGACTTTTGAACAAGCTCAAGGCTTATGCACTTCAGGAGAAGGGTCTCGACACCGTCGATGCCAACCTGGCACTAGGTCTACCATCTGAGGCTCGTGAATACGGTGCAGCAGTTGCGATCTTGCACGACCTAGGCATCAAGAGCGTTCGACTTATGACCAACAACCCTGCCAAGAGCAGCTTCTTGATTGAGGCTGGCATTCCAGTGAACGAAACCGTTCCACTGGTCGTAGGTCTTGCAGCAGAGAACACCGGTTACCTGCAGGTAAAACGCGAGCGCATGGGACACCAGTTACCAGCTAACCTGTAACCGTGAGTGGATCAGGCGCTCCCGAACTGCGCTCCAGCGCAGCGGGAAAAAAGATATTTGTAATTTCAACCAGTTGGCACACCCAAATCATGGATGGTCTCGTCCAAGGCGCACTGCGCGAGCTTGAGGCTTCCGGTGCAACCAGGGTAATCCAGCAAACCGTGCCGGGTGCCTTTGAGCTGCCGTTGGCAGCCAAGTGGGCAGCCGAACGCGGTGCCAAAGCAATCATTGCGCTCGGTGTAGTTATCCAGGGCGAAACCCCACACTTTGACTTTGTCTGCAACTCCGCCACCGAAGGCCTAACCAGGGTCCAACTGGATTACGGCGTTCCAATTGGATTTGGACTACTAACCGTGAACCACGAGAGCGAAGCTTTAGCTAGAGCCGGCCTTGAGGGCTCCAAGGAAGACAAGGGGAAGGAAGCCGTGCAGGCTGCCTTGACCATGGCGAACCTGCGCTAGTCAAATTTCCTCAACAATTGACAGTTGCCGTGAACTATCGCATAAACAAGGCTTTTAGCCTCACCGTTGTGAAGGTTAGGCCGACTGCAATCATCACCACAAAGTAAGCGATGTGTCCGAGCACGTTGATGTCGATAATGCCCAGCATTAGCGAACGAACTAGGTCCACACCCTGACAAAGTGGTAGTGCCTTCACGATTACCTGAATCCACTCCGGATAGACGCTAACCGGGAAGAAGGTTCCTGAGAATAGGAACATCGGCAGCAGGAAGAAGTTGACCCAGTTCATCTGCTGGAAGTTCTTCATATAAGAGGTAATTGCCATGCCGATCGAGGCAAACCCAAACGCAATAAGCGTTGCCGCTGGGATAGCCAGCAAGCCCCAGGCATTGGTAACCAAACCGAGTGGCGCCACAATCGCCATGAAGCCAACCGAATATGTAGCGCCGCGGATCAGTGCCCAGGAGATCTCTCCTAGCGCGACGTCCATCGGCCCGAGTGAGCTCGAGAGCATCACCTGGTAGACCTTGCCAAAGTGCATCTTGAAAAAGACGTTCCAGGTGGCGTCATACAGCGCACCGTTCATGGCACTGGTAGCCAATAGTGCTGGCGCGATAAACGCCGCATAGCTAACCGGGTTGCCGCTGCCATCCTCGATGTCGCCAATCAGCTGACCGATACCAAACCCGAAGGCCATCAGGTACAGCACCGGCTCTACGAAACCAGAGACGATGATCAGCCAGTTCGAGCTCTTGGCTGCATATAGTGCGCGCTCAATCATGACCATGGCGCGACCGGAGTAAACCGATGCACCTGGGCGCTTGGCGCGCTTTTCGGCGATTGCTACCGCCTGCGTAATCAAAGCGTGAGTGATCATCGAGAGAGCCTCTCTTTGAACTTTGGATACACAAATCTCATACCCACGATGCCCATGATGGCTAGGTATGCCAGGTGAACCAAGAACATACCGTCGGCTAACTCCATGCCGTAGGAAAGATGTCTACCCAGCTGCACCGAGTGCCAAAGCGGAGAAATCCAACCTAGTGGCTGAAGGAAAATCGGCATCTGCTCGAGCGGATAGAAGGTTCCCGAGAAAAGGAACATCGGGGCGATGACGAATCGCCCGATGAGTGCAAAGTAGCCTTCATCGCGCTCAAGTCTGGCGGTTATTGCGAGCATCACAGACGCCCAGCCCCAGCCTGCCAACATGGAAGTGAGCAGCAGCGGAAGAACGCTTGATAGTGGCACCGCTCCAAAGGCCAACAGCACACCCAAATACATCACGGTCGTGAAGAGCCCTCTTCCAAGCGCAACAATCATCACACCGTCGGCAATCTGCCTTGCTGAGACGCTGGTGGCATTGATTGCAAAGAAGAGCTTGTCCCAAACAAAGCCGTCCATGGTTGGGAAGGTGACTTCGTCCATGACGCCCTGGATTGCGGCGGATGCCAATAGCGCCGGGGCAACGAACTGAATGTAGGGAACACCTAAGATTCCGCCGCCACCGGTGTTGGCATCAACCAATGCTCCGATACCCAAGCCGACTGAAATCAAATACAAAATCGGGTTGCCCAGGCCAAAGACTAAGACCGAGGTCATCCACTTACTCATCGCATAGAAGCGATATTCGGCGACGCGTAAGGCACCAAAGCGCACCGCGCGCTTGGGGTCTACCATCCTGCCGGGTTTGAATTCGAGGGACATTAGTCGACCAACGTCCTACCGGTGAGGCGCAAGAACACATCTTCTAGGGAGGATCTGCGAACCAGGGAAGTTACCGGGTGCAGACCAGAGTCGAGAATCGAGGTGAGCAGCGCTTCGCCCTTGTCGGTGTAAAGCAAGATGCGGTCTGGCAAAAGCTCAATGCGGTCGCCCTTGCCCTCAAGCTGCTTTGCCACACCCTCGTTCTTGTCGGTTCCGAAACGAAGCTCTACTACTTCTCTCGAGGAGTAGTCCCGGATCAACTCGGCAGGTGAACCCTCTGCCATGATCTTGCCCTTATCCATAACGATGATGCGGTCGCAAAGCTGCTCTGCCTCATCCATGTAGTGGGTGGTGAGCACCAGGGTGACACCCTGCTCCTTGAGGCGGAATAGTCGGTCCCAGAGAATGTGCCTTGCCTGAGGGTCAAGACCGGTGGTTGGCTCATCCAACAGCAGAATCTCTGGTTCATTGATCAAGCCGCGGGCAATTGCCAATCTGCGTTGCATACCGCCGGATAGATCGTCTGCCTTCTCATTGCGCTTATCGGTCAGCTGCGCGAATTCAAGGAGCTCCTCGACCTTGGTCTTGAGCCACTTGCGAGGCAGACCGAAGTAGCGGCCATATGTAACGAGGTTTTCCCAAACCTTGAGCTCTCTATCGAGCATGTCCTTCTGTGGCACAACACCTAGGTGTGCCCTGATCTCCGGGCCCTGGTCGTTTGGCTCTTTGCCCAAGATTGTCAGCTCACCCGAGGTGCGCTGGGATACCGAGGTAATCATCTTCATGGTGGTGGACTTGCCTGCACCGTTAGGACCTAACAGGCCAAAAGACTCTCCACGGTAGACATCGAAGTCAATACCGTCCACTGCTACGAAATCTTTGTACTTCTTAGTTAGGGAACGAGCGCGGATTACAGACTCGCGCTCAGTGTTCTTTGACAACTTTGTCTCCATTTCAAGCCCAAATCAGGGCAGCATTTCAGATTAGCAAATGAAACTTCGACAACTACTCAACTGGCTAAAAGTGTTTCTATCTGCTCAAAGGCCTTACAGAGACCCTCGCTTTGGTGTCACATCTGTCGAACGTTTTCCACAGCCTGTTGAAACGGATAATCGCTACAGGCGAGAAAGCTCTAGTGTTGCTTGCAAACAGAGATTGGGGCTCACCATGGCGAAGGTAAGCAAAGAGCGTCTGACGGCTGTGCCGGAGGGCGACTTTGTCCTGTTCCTTATTGGAATGCGGATCAACAATTGGTTTGCTGTGCACCGTTGGCTGCCGGTATTCGCGGCGATGCCAAAGATGCTCAAGGAGCTCCACATCAATCGACAGCTCGGGTTTTTGTCTTATCAAATGTGGTTCTCCCGGACAATCATCCTGGTTCAGTACTGGGAGAGCGCCGAGAAGTTGATTGAATACTCAAAAGCCAAAGACTCTGAACATCTTCCGGCTTGGAAGGCCTATAACAAGGCGGCAATGAAGTCGGATTCGGTTGGAATTTGGCATGAAACTTACGTCATTGATAAGTCAAAGACCGAAAACATATACGTCAACATGCCTCCTTTTGGTTTTGGAAAAGTTGGGGATCTCAAACCCGCCTCTGGTGCCAGAAACACCGCGAAAGCAAGGCTCTCAGGCAAGTAGGCCTGCTGCGCTAAAGATTGGCAACCTACCTGCACAAACCTTGATATGTTTCTTTAGTGGAGAAGCTGGGTAATCGTCGTAAGACCGGGGTAGAGCAGTACTACACCCCAAAGGACTTGGCTCGCCTTCTCAGTGAAGAGCTAGTCGCAATCACCGGCCCCAACCGCTCTTTCCTGGAACCTGCCGGAGGTAATGGATCTTTTGTTTCTGCCCTGGAGCAGCTCGGGGCCAAGAACATCCAGGCGGTAGATCTCTACCCAAAGCACCCAAAGGTGAAAATCGCAGATTTTCTAAGTCACCAACCACGGGGTAAAGACCTTGTGACAATCTCGAACCCGCCCTTTGGCAGAAACAACTCGCTCTCAATTCCGTTCTTCAACCACGCGGCTAACCACAGCGAGTACATCGCTTTTCTGGTGCCAAGGTCATGGCGCAAGTGGTCAGTGCAGAATCGGCTGGATCGCCGCTTCCACTTGATATCGGATCGGGATGTGGCTGTGAACTACGTCACAGATTCCGGTGAGCGCATCGGGGCAAACAATGACCTTCGGACCTGTTTTCAGATTTGGCAGCGCAAGAAAGAACTTCGCCCAATCGTCAAGGTAGAGGATCGGGGTTTGATTCAAAAGTGCAAACCCGAACAAGCAGATCTAGCAATAAGAGTCTTCGGTTTTGGCTGCGGTAAGTCCTTCCGAGATTTTCCAAGGGTGCCAAATACCACCCTGATGTTCCTCACAGTTTTAGATGCCAGGGTGTTTGAGGTGATTGAAGGGTTAGATTATGAGAGGTTCACGCTGAACACCTCTTACACCAGGGCACTTGCCTTGCCAGAGCTGAATTACCTTCTCAATGAGGCGATCTTCGGTGACCCAATGATCAGACTAGAGGCATAAATTGAGCGACTACCGCGACCCAACCGAGAACCCAAGGTCAAGAGAGTACAAGGGGCCAAGGGCGAACCTGAGCGACCTGCTCCCCTACCTGGTGGATCACAAAAAAGCTTTGATTGTTGCCCTGGTGCTGTCTATCTTCACCTCGCTGCTGTCGCTCGGCCAGCCACTTTTGATGGGACAGGTAATCTCCGCGGTTGAGCAGGGTAAAGAATTCACAAACCTAGCTATTGGCATTGTTGTGCTGCTGGTTAGCGCAGCTCTAATCAACGGATTCCAGTTCTACCTGCTCTACCGCACCGGCGAGGGAGTTGTGCTTGGCACCCGAAAGAAGTTGGTTTCACGCCTTCTGCGCTTGCCAATCAAGGAGTATGACCGCCGGAGAATTGGTGATCTGGTGTCTCGAGTTGGTGCCGACTCAACGCTTTTGAAGTCGGTGCTAACCCAGGGTTTGGTTGATGCTGTCGGCGGCATGCTGCAATTCCTTGGCGCAATCATCTTGATGGCTTTCATCGACCCGATCCTTTTGGGTTCGACCTTGCTGGTGGTCTTCGTTGCGGTGGCAGCCATTGCCATGACCGGTCGCAAACTTCGCAGCGCAACCACCAAGGCCCAGCAAAAAGTAGGTGCGATGAGCGCTTCGGTTGAGCGTGCGCTCGGTGCGATTCGCACCATCCGTGCTGCCAGAGCCGAGACTCGCGAGGCTCAGGCAATCGACAAGGATGCCATTGCCGCGTATGACCAGGGAGTAAAGATTGCCAAGCTGAGTGCAATAGTTGCTCCGATTGCACAGATTGCGTTCAACACCGCATTCATCGTGGTGCTTGGGCTCGGAGGCCTTCGAGTTGCAACCGGTGAGACTTCGATTTCCAGCCTCGTCACCTTCGTGATCTTGTTGTTCTTTATGGTTGGCCCACTGATTTCAGCATTTGGTGCCTACTCATCCGTGATGAGCGCCCTCGGTGCACTGGCTCGCATTCAAGAGATCATGGTTATCGACGAAGAAGTTCAGGGCGAGGGCACTCTCAAGAGCCAAGGTGAGAACGCAATCGAATTCTCAAACATCTCGTTCCACTATGAACCTGGCGAAGATGAAGAGCCGAAGTCCATTCTCGAAAACGTATCGCTTGAGATTCCTCGCGGCACCAGGGTCGCACTCGTAGGTCCTTCGGGTGCCGGTAAGTCCACCATTTTCTCGCTGATCGAGCGGTTCTATGAACCCACCCAGGGTGAGATTTTGCTGGATGGTCAGCAGGTAAAGGACATGTCACTGGAAACACTGCGATCTCAAATCGGATATGTAGAACAGGATGCACCGGTTTTGGCAGGTTCGATTCGCGAGAACCTGCTGCTTGGTCGCGCCGAGGCCACCGATGACGACCTCCGTGAGGTTTTGGACATGGTGAATCTCACCGAGGTGCTAAACCGCGATGCCAAGGCACTAGATGCTGAGGTCGGAGAGAACGGAATCATGCTCTCCGGTGGCGAGCGACAGCGATTGGCTATTGCGAGAGCATTGCTAGCCGCTCCCCCGATCTTGCTGCTGGATGAATCAACCAGTGCACTAGATGGCCCAAACGAACAGCGCATGCGTGAGGCAATTGATGCGGTGGCTAAGAACCGAACCTTGATTGTCATTGCACACCGGCTCTCGACCGTGGTCGACAGCGACCAAATCATCGTGCTGGAACGTGGTCGGGTGGTTGGATCCGGCACTCACTCCGAGCTTGTGAAATCAACTCCGCTCTACGCCGAGCTGGCCAAGCACCAACTGCTGGTCTAGTTGTAGAGTGGGGTCATGAGCGCTGCCCCAAACCAGCCCTCGGCAACGCAACGAAGCTTTGCACTTGAGCTCGATCTTGCCGACCCGCTGGCGAAATACAAAGATCAATTTGTCATAACCGACCCAAGCCTTTGCTACCTGGATGGCAATTCTCTGGGGCGACTCCCAAAGAAGACCGTTGAGTCAATCAACAAGTTTTTAGTCGACGAGTGGGGCACCGAGCTCGTTGATGGTTGGAGCCACTGGATTGATCAGGCCCAGCCTGCAGGAAACCTGCTGGCTCGCAGCGTGCTTGGAACAACCGATGGTCAAACGCTGGTCTGCGACACCACGAGCGTGAACTTCTACCAACTTTGCATCGCAGCCTTGAAGGCGAGACCCGGGCGAAAGACCGTAATCATCGACTCGGCAAACTTCCCAACTGACCGCTACATCCTCGCTGGGATTGCCGAGCAGTTTGGGCTAAACCTCATAACGCTAAACAACGACGGCATGGGTGGACCGGGTTCGGTTGATGTCGAGCACGATTGCGAACTGATCAGTCCGCAGGAGTTAGAGAAGCACCTTAGCGAAGACGTTGCTTTCGTCACATTGCAAGCCATCCATTATCGCTCTGGCGGACGCCCAGACATCAAGGGCATTACCGATGTGGCTCGTAAACACGGAGCATTGGTGATTTGGGATTGCTCTCATGCTGCCGGCGCAATCGATCTGCAATTCGATGCCAACGGAGTTGACCTTGCGGTTGGCTGCACCTACAAATACGGCAACTCCGGTCCTGGTTCACCCGCCTGGATGTTCATCCGCAAGGAACTGCAGGAAGAGCTGCAAATCCCAATTCAAGGCTGGTTCTCAAACGAGCACCAGTTTGCGATGGGGCCTTTCTACGAAAATGCCAAAGGTATTCGTGGCTTCCAAATCGCCAGCCCAAGCATCATCGGTATTAGAGGTGTCGAGGTCGCATTCGAGATGATCGAAGAGGCTGGAATCAAGCAGATTCAAGCTAAGGCTGCCAAGGGCACCGATCTGATGATTGAGCTATTCGATGCTTGGTTGGCACCGCTCGGTTTCACACTTGGCACTCCTCGCGAGGCAAGTCGTCGAGGTGGTCACATCATCGTGATCCACAAGGACGCGAAGCAAATAGCCGTTGCGCTTCGAAAGCTCAAGAACGTGATTCCGGATTATCGCGAACCCGGGGCAATCAGATTGGCAATTTCACCGCTGGCGACCAGCTACGTCGAGGTATACGACGGATTCGAAAGGCTTCGTGACTTGGTGGCCTCTGGGGATTACAAGCAGGTGGAGCTAGATGGGAACCGCGTCACATGACACACGATAAGCACGTCAGTTACATCTCATACCTAAAGGTTGATGAGCTGCTAACACTGCAGCAACCGCTGAGCGATGGACCGGAGCACGATGAGCT